>NZ_BAAFHE010000007.1:0-50000 GCF_054665075.1 Acidisoma sp. 7E03 | reverse complement strand
CATCCTCCTGCCCCACCACGCGGTGGCGCAGCTCATCCTCCATCCGCAGCAGCTTGGCGCGCTCGCCTTCCAGCATCCGCTCCATCGGTACGCCGGTCCAGCGGCTGACAACGGAGGCGATCTGCTCCTCGGTCACCGCTTCGTTGACGAGACGCCCCTCCCCGCCCTGGCTTTCCGCGATGTCGCGCTCAAGCTGGGGGATGACGCCATAGAGCAGCTCCGACGCGCGGCCGAGGTCGCCGCGGCGCTGAGCCACCTCCACCTCCGACCGTGCCTGGTCGAGCTTCTCCTTCAGCTTCTGCGCGTCCTGCAGCCGGTCCTTCTCGTTGCGCCAAGCGGTGGTCAGCGCATCCGACCGCTCCTGCAGCTCGGCCAGCTCATGCTCGAGCTTCTCCAGCCGGTCCCGAGACGCGGCATCCTCCTCGCGCTTCAGCGCCTCGCGCTCGATCTTGAGCTGCAGCAGGCGGCGGTCCAGCTCGTCGAGCTCCTCGGGCTTGCTGTCCACCTGCATGCGCAGGCGGCTGGCCGCCTCGTCCACGAGGTCGATCGCCTTGTCGGGCAGGAAGCGGTCGGCAATGTAGCGGTTGGAAAGGGTGGCCGCCGCCACCAGCGCGCCATCGGTGATGCGCACGCCGTGATGCAGCTCGTATTTCTCCTTGATGCCGCGCAGGATCGAGATCGTGTCCTCGACCGAGGGCTCACCCACGAAGACCGGCTGGAACCGGCGTGCCAGCGCCGCATCTTTCTCGACATGCTTGCGGTATTCGTCGAGCGTCGTGGCGCCGATGCAGTGCAGCGCCCCCCGCGCGAGCTCCGGCTTGATCAGGTTCGAGGCGTCCATCGCGCCATCGGCCTTGCCGGCGCCGACCAGCGTATGCATCTCGTCGATGAAGAGGATGACCTCGCCCTGCGCGGCCTCGATCTCCTGCAGCACGGCCTTCAGCCGCTCCTCGAACTCACCGCGGAACTTGGCACCGGCCACCATCGCGCCGAGGTCGAGCGAGAGCAGCTTCTTGTTCTTCAGTGCCTCCGGCACGTCGCCATTGACGATGCGCGCCGCGAGGCCTTCGACGATCGCGGTCTTGCCGACACCGGGCTCGCCGATCAGCACCGGATTGTTCTTGGTGCGGCGCGCCAGAACCTGGATGGTGCGGCGAATCTCCTCGTCCCGGCCGATCACCGGGTCGAGCTTGCCGCTCCGCGCCTGCTCGGTCACGTCACGGGCATATTTCTTCAGGGCATCGAAGGTCGATTCGGCCGCCTGGCTGGTGACCTTGCGGCCCTTGCGCATCTCCGTCACGGCGCGGTCGAGCGACTGGGCGGTAGCGCCGGCCTCACGCAGCGCGCGCGCCGCCGGGCCATCGCTCGCCGCAAGCGCCACGAGCAGCCGATCCTGCGCGACATAGTCATCCCCGGCACGCTGCGCCGCTGTCTGGGCGGCATCCAAAACGCGCACGAGGTCCGGCGTGATCTGCGGCTGGCCGGCACCGCCGCCCTGAACCTTCGGGTTCTTCGAGACCTCGAGGTCGACGGCGCGCTGTGCCACCTGCGGGTCGCCGCCGGCGGCGCGAATGAGGCCGGAGGCCGCCCCCTCGGGGTCGTCCAGCAGCGCCTTCAGCAGATGCTCCGGGGTGATCCGCTGGTGAAAGTCGCGGATGGCGATGGTCTGAGCGGCCTGCAGGAACCCGCGCGACCGCTCGGTGAATTTTTCAATATCCATAGGCATGTCCCTTTTCTCTCAAGGCGACTGGCAGAACCCGTCCCTCACGAGGCGACGGGCTCATTCTACGGATAAGAAGGTAGGAAGCGCTTTGCGCTACCTCAAGAGGGTGTGAAGTCGAGATCGTCGAAAGGCACCTCCGTGACGGCCGCGCGCTCCACCGCTCGGACCTTCTCCGGAGCTGCGGCGGGTGCTTTGGGAGCCGGCGCCGGCTCTGGGCTGTTCGAGCCCGCCTCGTCCGCCGGCAGCGGCTCTCCCACCATCACCTCGACATTGACCGACATTGAGAGAAAATCCTCCGGCCGGCCGAGATAGCCGCCGGAGAGCGGGGTCGCTTGATGCGGCTCACGGGCCGTGCAGACCCGGATCAGATTGCGCCCGGCGATGAGGCCGTTGGTGGGATCGTATTCCACCCAGCCCGCGCCCGGCAGGTAGATGGTGCACCAGGCATGGGTGGACCCGCCGCCGATCATCGGATCGACGCTGTCCACCAGGGCCGGGTCATAGAGGTAGCCGGAGACGAAGCGCGCCGCGAAGCCCAGCGCCCGCGCCGCCTCCATCATCAGCACGGCGAAGTCCCGGCAGGCACCGCGGCGCGTGGTCAGCGTCTGCAGCGGCGCATGGGTGCCCTTGGCCTCTCGCGCCTCGTAGGCGAAGTCGGCCTTGATTGCCTCGGTCATCCCCATCAGCAATTCCTGCGTCGGGGTATGGCCCGACTTCCGCAGGAAGCGCCGGGCCCAGGCCTCGATTTGCCGGTCCGGATCAGGATAGTGCGGCTCGATCAGGCGGCTGAGATCAGGATATTCGTCCCCGGCGTAGCGGAAGGGGTAGATCTCCGCCACCGGGTCGATCGGCAGGCGCTCGTGGCCGGGGAAATGCTCGAGATCGAGAGTGGAGACGATCTGGAGCCGGTCCGTCAGCATGTCCGGCCAGTCGAGATAGCAGATGGAATTCCCGAAGACGTCGTGCGCCCAGCGCGTGGTGGCGCCCCCCGGCAGAATGCCGAGCGTCGCATCCAGTAGGCGAAGGTCGTGGCTGTCCCGCGGGCGCATCATCAAGCGATGCTCCGTCAGGCGGACGGGTACTTCGTAGGTGTAGTCCGTCGTGTGGACGATGCGAACGCGCGGCATGGCCGCTCCTTCAATTGCCGCGCGCGGAGGTGGACCGGCGGATCACGCGGCTCTCTGGCCGGGCCGCCGCATACGAGGGCCGATCATACCGGTGCAAGTGCTCCGCACGCGGCTGCGTATCCGGCCGACACGCCCGAGCCCCTGCAGCCGGCGATCGAAGAAGGCGAGGGCACCGGCCTGATCCGCCTCGACGTCGTTCAGCCAGTAGAGCAGGGTTGGCACCAAAATGGCCGCCAAGCTGGCCCGCTTGGTGTACCAGCTGACATCCTCAGACTGGTCCCCAGCCGCGTCCCAGACCCGGTCGGCCAGATGCGACAGGATGCGGGCGGAGGCTGCAGCCCGGTGTGGCAGCAGCCCGTGGGCGAAAGCGCGGCGCACCGCCTCCTTATGTGGATCCAGCGTGGCGAGCAGCGCGGCGACCACGGCACGCACCTTCTTGGAGAGGCGTGTCTCGCTTTCGATCTGAGGCTGCGCCGCCGTCACCGCGCGGTCCAGCATGACGGTGAAGAAGCTGTCCAGCATCTCCGCCGCGCCATTGGGGAATAGGACCTCGGCTTCACCGGCGTCGCGGCCGGCCGCCGCCAGCGCCTCGGTCAGCGCTCGTTTGGTCCAGCCGAAGCGCTCGACGAAGGGCAGCAGAAGGTCGATCGTCTCCGCCGTCTCGGCATCGACCCGCGGCTCCACCTGGTCGCTCATGATGATCTCCCTGCCTCTTCGCCCTCGCCGGGCAGCGCCGGCGTGAACCGCGCCAACTCCTCATTGAAGCCCATGAGCGTGAAGTCGCTCATCCGCATTGGATAGAGGATACCGTCCAGATGGTCCGTCTCATGCTGTACCACCACTGCATGCAGACCCTCTACGTCGCGCTCGATGGCCTGTCCGTTGCGATCACGCGCGGTATAGGTGATCTGCGCGAAGCGGGGAACGGCGGCGCGGAGCCCGGGGATCGACAGGCAGCCCTCCCATCCCAGCCGGCGGGCGTCGCTCCGCGGCGTAATCTCGGGATTGATGACGGCCTGGGGCGGAAGCGCCGCCTCGCCGCTCCGCTCTGCCGGTAGATGGAAGACGAAAAGACGAAGCGGAACATGCACTTGCGGAGCGGCAAGGCCAACGCCCCCCGCATCCAGCATGGTCTCGATCATGTCGTCGATCAGCCGCTGGACCTCCGGATGCGCCGGGTCCTCGACAGGTGCCGCGCGGCCCAGCAGGACGGGATGGCCCATGCGCGCAATCTTGAGAATGGCCAATGGCAGCTCCGGCAAAAATGAGGCGGAAAGGATTTGGATCAGGCAGGCGATCATGATATAGCGCCCGCCTGATCCGGGATGCCTTTACCCTTTTTCGATCCCGACCTTTATAGCAATTCCATGAGATGGAGCAGGCGGCCAGGTGCAGGTTCTCGTTCGTGACAACAATGTCGATCAGGCGCTGAAGGCGCTGAAGAAGAAGATGCAGCGCGAAGGGATCTTTCGCGAGATGAAGCTGCGTCGCCATTTCGAGAAGCCGTCCGAGCGCCGGGCGCGCGAGGCCGCCGAGGCCGTGCGGCGTGCGCGCAAGATGGAGCGCAAGCGCCTGGAGCGTGAAGGCTTCTGACAAGAGTCACGTCAGACTGCGAAAAACCCGCCCTAACCGGCGGGTTTTTTTATTTTGTGCGGCGCACCGAGTTGTGATTTTAGCTAAAATCCCGGTGATTCTCGCATCTTAGTCGTGCCCCGCGGCAAATGGGGCAACTGTGGCAGAGTTTTGCCCCAGCAAGGCCAGAAACCACGCCTATCTGTTGCTTCGACAAGGCAGATGCCTGCCGATTGCAGGAGATGAGAGCATGCGGATTGCCCAAATCGCACCTTTGGCCGAAGCAGTGCCTCCGAAGTTCTACGGCGGCACCGAGCGGGTCGTTTCTTACCTCACTGAGGAACTGGTCAACCTCGGCCACGATGTGACCCTGTTCGCGAGTGGCGACAGCGTGACCCGCGCCGAGCTGGATGCGGTGTGGCCCCAGGCCCTGCGCCTAGACCCCACCATTCGTGACAGCCTGGCGCCTCTGGCCATGCTGCTCGAGCGGGTGCGCCAGCGGGCGGACGAGTTCGACGTCCTGCACTTCCATCTCGACTATTGGCCGGCGTCGCTCTTCGCGCGCCATCATATCCCTTACGTGACGACACTGCACGGGCGCCTCGACCTCCCGGAACTTCGCCCGGTCTACGCCGAACTTCCGCCGATGAACGTCGTTTCCATCTCGGAATCGCAGCGTCGTCCGCTCAAGGAAGCGAACTACGTGGGCACGGTGCTGCACGGCCTGCCGGCCGATCTTTTGACGCCGCAGCCGGGCGCTCAGCCTTCCTACCTCGCCTTCCTCGGCCGCATCTGCCCCGAGAAGCGGCCGGATCGCGCCATCCGCATCGCCCGTGCGGCCGGCATTCCGCTGAAGATCGCGGCCAAGGTCGACAAGGTCGATGCCGAATATTTCGAAACTGTCATCGAGCCGATGATCGCCGAAGGCGGCGTTGAACTCGTCGGTGAAATCAACGAAGCCCAGAAGCCGGGCTTCCTCAGCAATGCGCATGCTCTACTGATGCCCATCGATTGGCCGGAGCCCTTCGGCCTCGTGATGATCGAGGCGATGGCCTGCGGCACGCCGGTCGTCGCCTACAACCACGGTTCCGTGCCTGAGATCATCGACGACGGCGTGACGGGCTTCATCGTCGAAGACGAGATGGGCGCCGTCGCAGCTCTGCGGCGTCTGCCGGAGATTTCCCGGGCGACCGTACGGGCAACCTTCGAGCGCCGCTTCACCGCCCGCCGCATGGCCGAGGACTACCTCGCCATCTATCGGGATCTGTCGATGGCGCGGCGTCCCCGCTTGCGCATCGTCGGCTGATCCGCCGGGACCTAGTCCACAACGAAAGAGGGGCGCGCCTGATGGCGCGCCCCTTTTCATGCACGGTTCGTAACTGCCTCCACCTGGAGGCCGAAACGACGGATTAGATCGCCTTGAGGTTGGTGGCCGCCGCCTTGCCGCGCTCCATGGCGACTTCGTAGCTCACCTTCTGGCCCTCATTGAGACCGCGAAGGCCGGCGGCCTGCACCGCCGTGATGTGGACGAAAACATCCTTGCCACCATCCTGGGGCATGATGAACCCAAAGCCCTTGGTGGTGTTGAACCACTTCACAGTGCCGATCGCCATAGCTGTACTCATCTCCGTCTCGAATAAACCGCGCGCCGCAACACTCGGGCCTTGGAAACTTGACGACGCCGCCAGACAGAGGCGCAACAAGGCAGGCCAGAATTTGAATGCGTATTAGCCATGCAGAAAACGGCAGGGGTTGTCAATCGGAATGGGCCGGCCCACCGGCCATAGAAAAAGGGGCAAGCAGTGCTTGCCCCTTTCCCGATGAACACTTCGAAAAGATCGGTTCGGGGAGAAAGACCTTCTGCCCCGTCCCGCTCTTCTGCGGCTCTTAGAAGTCCATGCCGCCCATGCCACCCATGCCGCCCATGTCGCCGCCCGGAGCCGGAGCCTTCTTCTCCGGCTTCTCGGCCACCATGGCTTCGGTGGTGATCAGCAGGCCGGCCACCGAGGAGGCATCCTGCAGCGCGGTGCGCACGACCTTCGCGGGGTCGATGATGCCCGCGGCCACCAGGTCCTTGAACTCGCCGCTCTGCGCGTCGTAGCCCCAGGTGTACTCGTCCTTCTCCAGCACCTTGCCAGCGATGACGGCGCCATCGGCACCCGCGTTCTCGGCGATCTGGCGCAGCGGCGCCTGGATGGCCTTGCGGATGATCTCGATGCCGAACTGCTGGTCGGAGTTGTCCCCCTTCACGCCTTCCAGGATCTTGGAGGCGCGGGTCAGGGCCACACCACCGCCCGGAACAATGCCTTCCTCGACCGCGGCGCGGGTCGCATGCAGCGCGTCGTCGACGCGATCCTTGCGCTCCTTCACCTCGACTTCAGTCGAGCCGCCAACGCGGATCACCGCAACGCCACCGGCCAGCTTCGCAAGACGCTCCTGCAGCTTCTCACGGTCGTAGTCGGAGGTCGTCTCTTCGATCTGAGCGCGGATCTGCGCGCAACGGCCCTTGATGTCCTCGGCGTTGCCCACACCCTCGACGATCGTGGTGTTCTCCTTCTCGATCAGCACCTTCTTGGCGCGGCCGAGCATGTTCAGCGTCACGGTCTCGAGCTTGATGCCGAGATCTTCGCTGATGACCTGGCCACCGGTGAGGATCGCGATGTCTTCCAGCATGGCCTTGCGGCGGTCGCCGAAGCCCGGCGCCTTCACCGCCGCGATCTTGAGGCCGCCACGCAGCTTGTTCACCACGAGGGTCGCCAGCGCCTCACCTTCCACGTCTTCCGCGATGATCAGCAGCGGCTTGCCGGACTGCACGACGGACTCGAGCAGCGGCAGCATCGGCTGCAGGCCGGACAGCTTCTTCTCGTGGATGAGGATGTACGGGTTGTCGAGGTCGGCGATCATCTTCTCCGGGTTCGTGATGAAATACGGAGAGACGTAGCCGCGGTCGAACTGCATGCCCTCGACGACGTCGAGCTCGGTCTCGATGCCCTTGCTCTCTTCGACGGTGATGACACCCTCGTTGCCGACCTTCTGCATCGCCTCGGAGATCTTCTGGCCGATATCGGCCTCGCCATTGGCGGAGATGGTGCCGACCTGAGCGGTCTCGGAGGGAGAGTTGATCTTCTTGGAGCGGGTCTTCAGCTCCGCGACGACGAGGCCGACGGCCTTGTCGATGCCGCGCTTCAGATCCATCGGGTTCATGCCGGCGGCGACGGCCTTGAGGCCTTCGCGCACGATCGCCTGGGCGAGAACCGTGGCGGTGGTGGTGCCGTCACCGGCGAGGTCGTTGGTCTTCGAGGCCACTTCGCGCACCATCTGGGCGCCCATGTTCTCGAACTTGTCGGCCAGCTCGATTTCCTTCGCGACCGTCACGCCGTCCTTGGTGATGCGCGGGGCGCCGAAGCTCTTGTCGATGACGACATTGCGGCCCTTCGGGCCCAGCGTCACCTTCACGGCGTCGGCCAGGATGTCCACGCCGCGCAGCAGGCGGGCGCGGGCGTCGGTGGAGAAGCGAACGTCTTTCGCTGCCATGTGATTACGTCCTTCTAACGAAAAGAGACAGGATCGGTTTACGCCGAGGCGCCCGTAAGGCCGCCCGAGCGCTGGTTAGGCGACGATACCCATGATGTCGGACTCCTTCATGATGAGGAGCTCTTCACCATCGATCTTGACCTCGGTGCCGGACCACTTGCCGAAGAGGATGCGGTCGCCAGCCTTCACGTCGAGGGCAACGACGGCGCCCTGCTCGTTACGGGCACCGGGGCCCACGGCCACGACCTCGCCTTCCATCGGCTTTTCCTTGGCGGTATCGGGAATGATGATGCCGCCGGAGGTCTTTTCCTCCGCCGTGAGGCGGCGGACAACGACGCGGTCGTGCAGGGGACGGAACTTCATTCGGATCGCTCCTGAATGGCTATGTTGAAAGCCCTGAACCCGCTGGCGGCCCAGGTAGCGGCACCGGCCAGCGCGGTTTGGCACTCTCTGCCTGAGAGTGCCAGCGATCTAGACACAGGCTCGCCCGATGTCAACGATTTCGGCAGCACTTTCGCCCGTTGAGTGCTAATGACCTGAAATCACTCCATAATTTTGTTGAGCAATGGCGATGATTTTGTCATCGTTCTGCAAGCAAAGGGGGCAGAGCAGCTCCTGGAGCATCTCACGGAAAGGCATCACCACCCACTCCTCCCCCAGAGACAGGATGACAGAATGAGCCTCAGCCTTGCCTTGCGCGACTGGCGTTTGACCACCGCCGAGATCCTCTATCACCTGCCCGACCACCCTACCGTCCTGCAGACCTATATCTGGCAGGAGATGGACCTGGCACCGGATTACCCCTCCCTCCGCCGCTTCCTCGACTTCTGGAAACGCGAAATCGAGGGTCCGCTGCACTCCGTTCGCGTCGCCCAGGCCGGCACGCTCATCACCCCGCCCCGCTTCCAACATGTCGATCACAGCTTGAGCCTGCACTGACAGGGCGGTCGCGCGCGCTCGCGCCTGTCGCGCGGTGGCCGCATGAGAGGGTGCTTGCGGCCCGAGGGATGGAGGTGGTGCAATAGTAGCCCGGCATGGCCACCTCTGGCAGCCGGGGTCCCATCCGGGACCGTCCTCTTCGAAGGTTCCTGCTCATGCTGCCCTCCGCCACGCCCCTCGAGACGACAGACGCGCTCTTCTTCGGCCAAGCGACCAGCCAGCTGGACCGTAGCGCCGCCGACCGCCTGGTGCGGGAGAGCCTCGCCGGCGCCGATGACGGGGAGCTGTTCCTCGAATATCGCGAGAGCGAGGCTCTGGCGCTGGAAGACGGGCGCATCCGCACCGCGAGCTCCGATACCGCCCTCGGCTTCGGCCTCCGCGCCGTCTCGGGCGAGGCCACCGGCTATGCCCATGCCGGTGAGATTTCGGAATCGGCCCTCGGCCGCGCGGCGGAAAGCGTGCGCGCCGTCTGCTCCGGCCACGGCGGCGAGACGGGCGAACCGCCGCGCAGCACCAATCAGCGCCTCTACAGCGGCGATAATCCGCTCCGCAGCACCGAATTCGGCGCCCGCGCCGCGGTTCTTTCGGAGATCGACGCCTTCGCGCGGAGCCTCGATCCGCGCGTGACGCAAGTGATGGCCTCGCTCACCGGGGAATGGCAGGCGGTGCAGATCCTGCGCGCCGATGGCGAGCGCGTGGCGGATCTCCGCCCGCTCGTGCGGCTCGGCGTCTCCGTCGTCGTCGAACAGAATGGGCGGCGCGAAACCGGCAGCTTCGGCACCGGCGGCCGCTTCTCCTATGCCCAGCTGATGAGCGGCGACACCTGGCAGGCGGCGGCGCGCGAGGCCCTGCGCCAAGCGCTTCTCAATCTGGAGAGCGTCGCGGCACCGGCCGGCGAGATGGAAGTCGTCCTTGGCTCCGGCTGGCCCGGCATCCTGCTGCATGAAGCGATCGGCCACGGGCTGGAAGGCGATTTCAACCGCAAGCAGACCTCGGCCTTCGCCGGGCTGCTCGGCCAGCGCGTCGCCTCCCCCGGCGTCACCGTGGTGGATGACGGCACGCTGCCGGACCGGCGGGGCAGCCTGACGGTGGATGACGAGGGCACCCCCACCAGCCGCACCGTGATGATCGAGGACGGCATCCTCACCGGCTATATCCAGGACCGGCTGAATGCGCGCCTGATGAAGATGCGGGCCACCGGCAATGGCCGGCGGCAGTCCTACGCCCATGCGCCGATGCCGCGCATGACGAACACCATCATGCTCGGCGGCAGCCACAGCCCCGAGGAGATGATCCGCTCCATGAAACGCGGCCTTTATGCCGTGAACTTCGGCGGCGGCCAGGTGGACATCACCTCCGGCAAGTTCGTCTTCTCGGCCTCCGAAGCCTATCTCGTGGAGGACGGGAAGATCGGCGCGCCGGTAAAGGGGGCGACCATCATCGGCAACGGCCCGGATGCGCTGACCAAGGTCACGATGATCGGCAACGACATGGCGCTCGACCCCGGTATCGGCACCTGCGGCAAGCAGGGCCAGGGCGTGCCGGTGGGTGTCGGCCAGCCGCATCTCAAGATGGCCGGCCTCACGGTGGGCGGCACCGCACGCTGAACCAGCCCGACCGCGTCGCGCTCGCGCGCGACCGGCAGAGCGGGGTGGAATCCATCCACGCCCGCTTCTCCGGCCACGCCTATGATCTGCATCGGCATGACGAATGGCTGGTGGGTGTCACGGATCACGGCCTTCAAGGATTCTTCTGCCGAGGGGCGCGGCGCTTCAGCACACCCGGCCAGGTGATCCTGATCGAGCCCGAGGAAGCCCATGATGGCGAGGCCGTCGCGCCGGGCGGTTTCTCCTATCAGATGCTGTATCTGCCTCGCGCCTGGCTGAAGCAGGGCCTGGGCGACACGCGGGAGGCGGACCCCGGTTTCCCGGCCAGCCTCTGTGCCGACGCTGTGCTGGAGCGGGCCATCCGCCGCGCCTGTGGCGCCCTGCGCAGCCCCGGCGAACAGCTCCATCGGGATGCGGCGCTCGACGATGTGCTGGAACGGCTGCGGCCACATCTGCTGCGGCAGGCGCGGGTGAAGGGTGCGGTAGCCCCCACCCTCGCCCGCCGCGCCCGCGCCCGGCTCCATGCCGCGCTGACCGAGGATATCGGCGCCGATGCTCTGGCGCGCGAATCGGGTGCGGCCGATCGCTTCCAACTCGCCCGTAGCTTCCGCGCCGCCTATGGCACGGCGCCCCATGCCTATCTTCTACAGATTCGCCTGCTGGCCGCGCGCCGGCGCCTAGCCGCCGGGGAGGCTCCGGCGCAGGTCGCGGCCGCATGCGGCTTCGCCGATCAGAGCCATCTCGGCCGCCGCTTCCGCGCGGCCTACGGCACCACGCCCGGCGCCTATCGCGCGCTCTGCACGGGCGTTCCAGACAAGGCCGCCGCGATCGGCTGAATCATCGCCCCTCCACCAATGAGGGAATGGGCGTGTTCGAAACAAAGGTCGCCATTCTGGTGCGGGAGGATCTCGCGCAATGGCAGAAGCTCAACGTCACCGCCTTCCTGGCCACCGGCATTGCGGCCGCGGCGCCGGAGGCGATCGGCGAAATCTATGAAGATGCGGCGGGGCGCGGCCATGGCCGCATGCTGGTGCAGCCGATCCTGATCTATGCGGCGACGGCCGCCGTGCTACAGCGCGCCTTCGCCCAGGCAATCACGCGCGATCTGCAACGTGCAGTCTATGTTCGGGGCATGTTCGAGAGCGGGCACGACGCGGCGAACCGCGCCGTCTTCAAGGCGGAGCCCGCGGATGCGCCCGATCTGGTCGGGCTGGCGCTCCGCGGGCCGCGCCGCGAGGTGGACAAGGCGACGAAGGGCGCCGCCTTCCACCCCTGAAAGTAACGCCGCCTTACGGCGTGATGCCGGCCGGCAGCGGCGGCAGCGCGCTGTTGCTGGACGAAGACGAGGAGGCAGCCGCCGGGGCCGTCGTCTTGGTCGTCGTGGTGGTGGTCGCCGGAACGGCCGGAGTCACCGCCGGGGAGGCGCTGCTGCCCGAGGAGACGGGCATGGTGCCGAGCACGCCCGGCGCCGTGCTGGCCGGCGCGGCGGTACCGGTGGTCGCAGGCATCGCCGGGGTCAGCGGCGTCGGTGCGCCGGGGGTCGTGGTGGCCGGCGTCGAGAAATCCTGGCCCGTCGGCACCGGGTTGCCTTCCGGCAGGCCGAGCGCGCCACCCGGCATGGTCGGCGTCGCCGTGTCCATGGGTGTGACGACGCCCGTGCCGGTCGCCGCGGGTGCCGCCGTCATCGGCGTGACCACCCCGGTCGCCGGGGCGATCGAGGTGGTGCCGGGCCCGCCGAGCGGCGTTGCCTGCACCGGGGTCGGGGCCGCCGGGCCGCCGATCACCGCCGAGCCGCCGCCCACCAGCCAGCTCGGCAGGTTCTGGCGAATCTGATACTCGAGTTCGACATTCTCGGCATTCACCAGATCCTGCGTCATCGCATAGAGGAAGGCGCGCAGCGCATCCGGGCTCGTATTGTCGGGCATGGTGCGCGTGCGGGTGACGCTCGCATCGGTGAAGCCGCGCTGCCGCCCATCGGCGGAGGTGACGGTCAGACGCAGCGAGATATTGCCGACCGCCGTGTCGTTCACCTGGTTCAGAGAAGCCGCGTTGATGGTGACGACGGCGGTGCCGCCCGATCCGCCGGGGACGAGGCGATCCTGAATCATCTGCTGCACCGCCTGCAGCGGCGATTCCGGGCTCATCGAGTCGAGGCTGGAGCCGCCGGGGGCCGGCGCGTAGCGCACCACCGTCTGGATATTCGCGACGTTCAGCGAAATCGGCGCCAGGTAGTTATAGCGCAGCGGCGGGAAGCTCTGCGGCACCCCCTCGTCACCACCGCATCCGGCCAGCAGAAGCGGCGCGGCGAGACTGGCACCGAGCAGCATGGGGCGGAAGAAGGCGCGTCTCACCGTGGCAGTCTCCTATTGGTCCGAGGAAGGGGAGGGTTCGGGGCCGCCGCGCAGCTCGGCGCGGGGGAATCGGAAGTCGACGTTGCAGAACTCGCAGGTCATGACGATGTCGTCACCGGTCGCCATCTCGTCCAGTTCACCGGGGGAGAAGCGCTCCAGGATGCCGGAGAGCTTGGCGCGCGAGCAGCGGCAGCCATAGCCGAGCGCGCGCGGCCTGTCGGCCGCGACACCTTCGGCATGGAACAGCCGATAGAACAGATCCTCGGCCGGCAGCGCATCGTCCAGAAGTTCCGATTCCGAAACCGTGGACGCGAGGGTCACCGCCGTGTTCCAGCTATCCTCTGCTTCCGCGGCGGTGAGGTCGAGATTGGCTTCACCGCCAACCGCGATGCGTTCGAGGATGAGGGCGCTCGCACGCCAGCCCTTGTCCGTGCGCGCGCAGGCCAGGTGCAGCGCGCATTGGATCTGCTCGCTGGTGGCGAAGTAGTGCAGCGCCATGTCAGACAGCCCGGGGCCTTCGATCTGGACGATGCCCTGATGGCGTTCCATCTCCGGGCCCTGATCCACGGTGAAGGCCAGATAGCCCGCCCCCAAAAGGTCGGCATCGGTCGCGGCCGCGAGATCGGGGAGCAGCGTCAGGCTCTCCGCATCGGCGCGCGCATAGCCGCGCAGCGTGCCCTGGCTTGTACAATCGGTCAGCAACAGATTGACCGGTCCGTCGCCCTTGGCTTGCAGGCTAAAGGTTCCAGAAAACTTTAGCGCAGTCGCCAGTGCTGCGGTCAGCGCCAGCGCCTTGCCGGCGAGCTGCGTCACCCGGTCTTCGTTGTCGTGCCGCGTCAGCAGGGCATCGGCCAGCGCGCCGAGGCGCACCAGACGGCCGCGCACCGGCCGGCCAGGCAGAAAGAAGGGGGTGACGCCACGGGGCACGACGATGTCGGGCACGGGAGGACGGTCGCTGTCGAGAAAGGCGGGAAATTCGTTCATGACGCACTCAATTAAGCGGCCTTGCCCGGTTTCGCCATCCGTCGCGCGCGAATTGCCGACCTTCGTCCGCCTTTAGGGCCGCAGACGTAACAGGGGAATGGGCCCGAGGTTGACGTTTCCGTCATGCAGCGAGACCGGCAGGCCGAACCCGTCGCCGCCCTGGGCCTGGGTCATCAGCGCGAGCATCCCCGCCATGGCGTGGGCTTCCGCCGCCGTCATCACGTGACGGGCGGCGAGGCGGGTGAGCGCGGGCTCCACACCCTCGGCCTGCACCTGCGTCTCGGCCTGCAGCCGGCCGCTGTCGTCCAACCCGAACCGTCCGCGCGCGTCGAGCCTCAGGGGGCCTTGGACGAGACGAAAGCGGTTGAGCACCATCCCGCCCCCGGCGCGCCGCCAGGCGGCGGCATTCGCTTCAGCCGAAGACTGGGCGGCCCGCGCCGGCACCGGCCCCGACAGGCTGACATCGAAGGCGAGAAGCGAGGCATCGCCCAGCGCCGCGAGATGCGAGGGCGGCAGGCGCAGGTCATGCAGTTCGGCGGCGAGAGTCAGCGCTGCCGTGCCGGGACCGGCCGTGCCGTCGAACCGCGCGGCGGCGGCGAGCTGGCCGAGTTCTGCGGCCTGCGGCCCATGCGGCCCCGAGGCTGCGGCCAGAACGCCTTCGGCCGCCGCCTGGATGAGGCCGATCCCGCCATCGGGCCGCAAGGCCGCCTGCGCCCGCATCCGCCGCGCCTGGAAGACGAGCGGCGCACCCCCCGCCCGTGCCAGGCTCTGCCGACCGGTGACGGTGAAGGACAGCGCATCGAGATGCCGGATGTCGCGCCCGACCGTGAGCGAGGCCGCGGTCCAGGTGAAGCCGCCGGGCAGATAGGCGCGGCCGCCGGACACCGACAGATCGTCGAAGGTGACGCTCGCCGCCATCGGCCAGCCGGTGCGGCGCGGGGCCGCGTGCCGGATGGTCCAGCCCTCGGCCTGCCGCGCCGCCTCCCAGGCCGCGGCCTGGGTGATCAACTGGCCGCTCACCACGTACCACACGCCCGTCCACACGCCCCCCATCACCAGCAGGACGAGCAGCAGCAGAACCAGGAACCGCTTGAGGCTTCGGCGCATCTTCATGCACATCCATATCGCGATGCTGGCGCTTGCCGCCACCCCGGCCCCCGCTTATGCCTGCTGCCGATCGACAGTGACCGGAGACCAAGATGGCTGCGAAATCCGTGAAGAAAGTGGTGCTCGCCTATTCGGGCGGCCTCGACACCAGCGTCATCCTCAAATGGCTGCAAACCACCTACGGCTGCGAGGTGGTGACCTTCACGGCCGATCTCGGCCAGGGCGAGGAGCTGGAGCCGGCGCGCCGCAAGGCCGAGATGTTCGGCGTGAAGCAGATCTTCATGGACGACCTGCGCGAAACCTTCGTGAAAGACTTCGTCTTCCCGATGTTCCGTGCCAATGCCCTGTATGAGGGCCAGTATCTCCTCGGCACCTCCATCGCGCGGCCGCTCATCGCCCAGCGCCAGATCGAAATCGCCGAACAGGTCGGCGCGGATGCCGTGGCCCACGGCGCGACCGGCAAGGGCAATGACCAGGTGCGCTTCGAACTCGCCTATTACGCGCTGAAGCCGGACGTGACGGTGATCGCCCCCTGGCGCGAATGGGACCTGACGAGCCGCACCAAGCTCATCGAATTCGCCGAGGCGAATCAGATTCCAGTGACGAAGGACAAGCGCGGCGAAGCCCCCTTCTCGGTCGACGCCAATCTCCTCCACTCCTCCTCCGAAGGTAAGATCCTCGAAGACCCCGCGGTGGAGGCAGACGAGATCGTCTATCAGCGCACCATCAGCCCGGAAGCGGCGCCCGATGTGGCGACGACCATCACCATCGACTTCCATAACGGCGACCCTGTGGCGATCGACGGCGAGGCCCTGTCTCCGGCCGCGCTGCTGACCAAGCTCAACGCACTCGGGAAGGCCAATGGGATCGGCCGTCTCGACCTCGTCGAGAACCGCTTCGTCGGCATGAAGTCCCGCGGCATTTATGAGACGCCGGGCGGCACCATTCTGCTCGCGGCGCATCGCGGCATCGAAAGCATCACGCTGGATCGCGAGGCCGCACACCTCAAGGACAGCCTGATGCCGCGCTATGCCGAACTGATCTACAACGGCTTCTGGTTCAGCCCGGAACGGCGGATGCTGCAGGCGCTGATCGACACCAGCCAGGCCTCGGTGACGGGCCGGGTGACGATGAAGCTCTACAAGGGCAATGCGACGGTGATCGGCCGCGAAAGCCCGAACAGCCTCTATTCCATGAAGGTCGTGACCTTCGAGGACGACCAGGGCGCGTACAACCAGCAGGACGCGCAAGGCTTCATCAAGCTGCAGGCGTTGCGTCTTCGCCTGGGCGCCTCCGCCGGGCGGAAGGGCGGCAGCCTCTGAGCCGCCGCCGTCTCTCTCACTGATGTCGCCCTCTTCCGAAGGTCGTCCCCGGGCTTGACCGACCCGGGGACCTACTCAGCGACTTTGATGTAGCGTCGCCCGCGGACTTGATCCGCGAGCCTAGCCGCCGCGGCGCCGCGCCGCTCGAGCATCGCGACTTTCTCTGATAAGCGCTTGTCCCACACGAGCTTCCGAAAGGGGCCACCATTCGTTGTAAATGCAACGAAGGTGCGCACCCTCTCGCCACCTGACAGGCGTTGGGGAAAATCATTCCCCCCCGGATCTCTGTCAGGCTTGAAGGCGAGCCTCGTTTCCACGCACCAATTTTAGTCCAAACGGGTCCAAAGTGCAGTGCGACAAACCAGACCCATGAGAACACATCCGGTGGTCTTCATCGATCGTCCATCAAGCTCGATCGTCATCCTGTAGGTTCTGTCTCTGCGCATATCGTGCGCCGTGCCTTTGTACAGCGCATCGGATATCTCGCTGAGATTGAGCACCAGCGTGTCTCCGACTTTTTCCGGTCCATCGGGACGTCTGACCCAGGTGTTGACGGCGACCAGCTCAGATCCTTTCTCGGAGATGAGAACCTGCGTCGCGCCATCGTTTCTCGCCCAACGTCCAAGGATCGACTTGTCCTCGGCCGAGGAAGCGACGCTGGCGACCGAGGTGAGGACGAGACATCCCAAAACGGCGGCTGATGGCATAGCGGCCTTGGGTAGCAGATTGGCTATCATAGCTGACTTCCTGACCCTCCAAGTCGCAGAGCTTTTCTCTGCATTTGTTGCTTTACGGGTCTCGAAGGCAGTCGGATGCCAAGATTAACCGCTGATCATGGGGTGGAAATAATCCGCGCTTCAGGCACCACGGGCGATCGAGCCAGACATCCGTTTAACCCGGGCAGACAGCGGCCTCCGCCGTCGACTAAAACCCCGGTATGACAGAGACCTTGGTTGCCCTCGCCGTCGCCGACCCCGCCGATTACCCGGCGTTCAAGCGCGCGCTGCAGGCAGCCTTCGCCGTCGCTATTGTCGATGAGCTGGGAAGCCTGCCGGATGGACCCATTCCGTCCGACCGGGAGCTAGACGAGGCGATGGCGGCACCGGGGGCGGTCGTGCTGCGCATCCTCAGGGAAGGCCAGGCGGCCGGCGGCGCCGTCGTCACCATCAGTCCCGAGACGCAACGCAACACGCTCGATCTCTTCTTCATCGCCCTCGGCCAGGAAGGCCGCGGCCTCGGCTATCAGGCTTGGCGAGCGATCGAACGACGCTATCCGCAGACCCGGGTGTGGGAGACGCACACGCCCTATTTCGAGAAGCGGAACATCCACTTCTACGTCAACAAATGCGGCTTCAAGATCGTGGAGTTCACCCATGCCCGGCATCCGCACGCACAGCCGGATGGGCGGGACCCGCTGCCGGGGCTGGACGAAGGCTTCCGCTTCGAGAAGATCATGTGAGGCTCACCGCCGCCAGGTCTTCTCCCAGCGCTTCACCACCATGTCGCGCTTGAGCCGCGACAGGCGCTGCAGCCAGAAGATGCCGTTGAGTTGGTCGATTTCGTGCTGCAGGCAGACGGCGAGCAGCCCGTCGGCCTCTTCGGTCCCTTCGGCACCCTCCAGCGTCTGATAGGCCACCCGCACCCGCGCCGGGCGCTGCACCACCTCCGCGGCACCGGGCATGGAGATGCTGCCCTCCTCATGCCGCTGCATCTCCTTCGATCGCCAGAGAACGCGGGGGTTCACGTAGCACCGCACCGCGCCGGGCCTGAGTTCCAGCACCACGACGCGCTGCATCGCGCCGATATGCGGCCCGGTGATGCCGATGCCGGGGGCGGCGCGCATCGTCTCCAGCAGGTCCTCGACAAGCGCGCGCAGATCATCGTCGAAGGCGGTCACCGTCTCGGCCGGCTGGCGCAGGCGCGGATCGGGGAAGATTAGAACAGGGCGGATCGTCATGCCGCTGGTCTACAGGCTGCGCGATCGGATTCAACCACCGTGGCCGCTATCCCTGGCTGGCCGCCGGCATAGCCTCTGGGAACAACCCTCCCCCGACGCACCTCCCATCTTAGCTGGGTGCGTGCGAATACGGCAGAGGGCTGACGCAGATCGGGCGCCGTTTCCGCGCGACCGAGCCCGATGCTAGAAGCGGCGGCTCCCTGTGCCGACAGCGAAAGCCCCCCTCCATGCCGTCCTCTCCCATCTTCTACCTCGGCGACACGCCGCTGACGATCGCAGCCGTCGCCGCCATTGCCCGGGGGGAAGCCGCGGTCGCACTCTCCGAAAGCGCGTGGAATGCCATCGCCCAGGGCCGCACCATCGTGGAGGAGGTCGTCACCCGCGGTGTCCCCGCCTATGGCATCACCACCGGTGTCGGCAGCCAGAAGGACTTCGCCGTCAGCTGTGCGGCAATCTCGGAGTACAACGGGCTGATGATCACGGCGCACGCCACGGTCGCGCCAGGGCCCGAGGCGCCGCGCGAAGTGGTGCGGGGTGCGCTCGCCATTCAGCTGGCCCTCTTCGCGCGCGGCCGCTCCGGCGTGCGGCCGGAGCTGGTGGACAGTCTGCTCGCGCGGCTCGCGGCCGATGATCTGCCGGGCGCACGCCTCGGCAGTTCGATCGGCGCCTCGGACATCGTGGCCATGAGCCAGCTCGCCGTGCCGCTGCTGGGGAAGGCCGGCGTCGGGCCAGGGGGACAGGGGCCGCGCCCGATCGGCACGCTCGCCGCCAAGGAAGCGATCTCGCTGCTCAATTCGAACAGCCTGATGCTCGCCGAAGCCGTCCTCGTCCTCACCGAGATCAGGGCGGTGCTTGATACCGCAACCCTCGCTGGGGCGCTGTCGATGGAAGGTTTTCGCGGCAATCTCAGCACTTGGCGGGCGGAGGTCGACGAGGGTCGCGGCCAGCCGGGGCAGAGCCGCGTCGGGCACGCGCTACGGGCAGCGCTTGCCGGCAGCCGCCTTTGGCAGGCGGGGGAAGCGCGCTTCCTACAGGACCCCCTGAGCTTCCGCTGCATCCCGCAGATTCATGGCGCGGCAGAAGCGGCCTATGATTTCGCCCATGCGATCATCGAGACGGAGCTTTCGGCCGCCTGCGACAACCCGATGATCGATCTCGCGACCGGCACCTTCCTCTCCCACGGCAACATGGAGACGACGGCCTGCTGCCTCGCCCTCGATACGCTGCGCCAGGCAGTCGCCAAGCTCGTCGAGGCGGCGGGCCAGCGCATCCACAAGATCCAGTGGCCGAGCTTCACCGGCCTGCCTACGGGCCTCGCCCAGGAGCCGGGCGCCATCGGCGGCGTGCAGTTCCTCAACCTCGGCCATATCGCGGCCGCCCAGGTGGGCGCGGTGCGCCAGGCGGCGACGCCGGCGCTGCTCAATTTCTCGGGCCAGATCGGAGACGGCGTGGAGGATGTGGCCGGCAATGCGCCGCAATCCGTCGCCGAGACGGTGCGCAGCCTGGAGCCGGTCTGGACCGTGCTGACGCTCGAGATCCTCTGCGCCGTCTGGGCGATCCATCGGCGGAGCCTCGCCATCGCGGATCTGGGCGAAGGGCTGCGTGCCCTCGCCGCCGAGATTCTCGCGGCGCTGCCGATCGGGCGTGAGGGCGAAGCGATTTTCGACATCGGGCCGCTGATGCAGATGGTGCGGCGCGCGGCCGCCACGGCTCAGGCTATCGAAGAGAGGTGAGGCTGGAGCGGGCGAAGGGAATCGAACCCTCCTAGCTAGCTTGGAAGGCTAGAGCATTACCACTATGCTACGCCCGCCCGAGTGAGGCTCTTGATACCCGCCCGAGGGCGGGTATCGCAAGCCCCGGTCCGCGAGCCTCAGACCACGCGGAAATTGCCGAAGGCCCAGGGCTCGTCCTGGTTCAGCACTTCCGGGAAGAGCCGCGCGCGGTCCTGCAGCGGCGTCCAGTCGGAATAGACCCCCACCACCTCGCCGAGATAGGGCTTGGTGATCTCCAGGATGCGGTCGTGGTCGATCGCATCAGGCTCGATCACCCCGCGCTCCGGGTTCTCCATGGCCCAGATCACCCCGGCCAGCACCGCCGCCGTCACCTGCAGGCTGGTCGCGTTGTTGTAGGGCACGAGGCTGCGCGCCTCTTCGATGGAGAGGCGCGAGCCGAACCAATAGGCCCCCTTGGCATGGCCCATCAGCAGCACGCCGAGTTCGTCGGTGCCGGAGATGATCTCGTCCATCATCAGCCGGGTGCGGCTCTGCATTTCCCAGTTCTTGCCAGCGAGTTCATGCACCGACAGCACCGCGTCATCCGCCGGGTGATAGGCGTAGTGGACGGTCGGGCGATAGGTCGCCTGTTCGCCCTCGCCCACCGTGTAGTAGTCGGCAATGGAGATGGACTCGTTGTGGGTGATGAGGAAACCGTGGAAGGGGCCTTCCAGCGGCGTCCAGGTACGTACGCGAGTGGAGGCACCCGGCCGCTCCAGATAGATCGCGGCCCCGCAGCCGAAGGCGTGGCGGCGGCCATCCTGCGGGAAGGCCGGCTCATGCGTGCCCCAGCCGAGTTCGGCGGGCTGGCAGCCTTCGCCCACGAAGCCGTCGACGGACCAGGTGTTGACGAATTCGTCCCGCTGCTTCGGGATATCGGCAACCTGCGTGTCGCGCTCGGCGATGTGGATGACCTTGACGGAGAGCGTCTGGGCCAGCGCGGCCCATTCGGCGCGCGTCGTCGGCACCGTCGTCACCACACCGGTGTCCTCGGCGATGTTGAGGAGCGCCTGCTTGACGAAATGCGAGACCAGGCCGGGGTTGGCGCCATGGGTGATGAGCGCGGTCGGGCCACCCTGACCGCGCAGCGCGAGCGCCGATTCCCGCAGGCCGTAGTTGGAGCGCTCCGACGCCGACAGTGACGTGTCGGTATAACCGCCCGCCCAGGGCTCCACGCAGGTGTCGAGATAGAGTGCACCCACCTCGCGGCAGAAGCCGATGAGGGCGACGGAAGATACGTCCACCGACAGGTTGAGCAGGAAATCTCCCTGGCCGACGAGCGGCGACAGTACGGACGCGAAATTCTCCCGCGTCAGCGGCGAGACCGTGTAGATCACGGCCAGCGCCTCGGCCACCACGCGGCCGCGCTCGTCGGAATTGACGATGGTGATCTGGCTCGGCGCGAGGTCGATGTGGCGCAGCAGTAGCGGCAGAACGCCCTGGCCGATGCTGCCGCAGCCGACCATGACTAGGCGGCCCGAGAATGAAACATGCTTCACGTCGGTGAACTCCCGAAAAAGGGGCGAAGGGTGGCGGTCAGGCGGCGAGGTCGAAGACAGCGGCATCCTCCCCCGGATGGCCGGGAGTCAGCAGCAGGGGGCCGTCCACGACCTCGACCATCGTTGCCTGGTCGAAGCCGTTGAACTGCGTCGCGAGGCAGGCGCCATAAGCGCCGAGCTGGCCGACTTCGATCCAGTCGCCCTCCCGGATGTCCGCGGGCAGCCAGAAGGGGCCCACCATGTGGTCGGCGCTGTCGCAGGTCGGCCCCCAGAAGGAGAAGGGCACGAGGGTCCCATCGACGGCGCCCTCCGCACGGAGCAGGCGGACGGGGAAACGGAAGCCCGGCACGCCGGCATCCGACAGGCTGCCGTAGACGCCGTCATTGACGTAGAGCGCGTCACCCCGGCGCGCCTGCACCTGCAGCACGACGGAGGTGCCGGCCGCCACCAGCACCCGGCCGGGCTCGGCCCAGAGTTCCGCGGCCGGCAGGCCCAGTTCCTCGAAAGCGGCTTCGATCTCGGCGAAGTAGGCGCCGAGCGGAGGGGGCTCGAGATCGGGATAGCTCACCGGGAAGCCGCCGCCGACGTCGACGACGTCGATCGCGACACTGGCTGCGCGGATCACCTGGCCCGCTAGCGTCAGCGCCCGGCGATAGGCGAGCGGGTCCATGCATTGCGAGCCGACATGAAAGGAGACGCCGAGCTTCACCGCCTGCGGCCGCGCCGCGCGCAGCAGCGCCACTGCCTCGTCGAAGCCAGCGCCGAACTTGCCGGACAGGTCGTAGCGCGCGCCCCCCTTCGGCAGCGCGATGCGCACCACGAGCCCGAGATCGGCAGCACCGCCGGTCTCTTCCAGAATCTTGGCCAGTTCCTCGGCACTGTCGAGCACGAAGTCCCGCACCCCCTGATGGGCATAGGCTTCGGCGATCGCCGGGCGCGACTTCACCGGATGCATGAAGTGGATGACCGCCTCGGGAAAAAGCCCGCGCACCAGCGCCACTTCACCCGCCGATGCGCAATCGAAATGGCGCACCCCTCCGTCCCAGAGCGCGCGCAGCACCGCGGGTTCCGGATTGCACTTCACGGCATAGAGGGTGACGCCGGGAAAGCCCTGCACGAAGCGCGCGGCCGTCTCGGCGAGCAGCGCGGGCCGCAGGCAATGCAGCGGGTCGGCCGGGGCGAGCACGCGCACCGCCTCCTCGACTCGCAGCGGACGGTCAGCACGGGTGAAAGAGCCGCTCTGGGGACGGGTGACGTTCCGGGGGCGGAAATGGCTCATCGGGCAATCCTCCTAACACCCGCGGCTGGCCGCGAATGTGACGTCTTGAACAAGGTTCGGAGTACAGGACAAACCGCAGCCGCCCGGATTGAGCGTCAGCGGAGGGGCATGGGTCAGGCCGGCGTCACGCCGGCCGGGGACTCATGCGATTGTGCGATGAGAAGGCATCGCGCCGTGCGGAACAGAAAACATATCCGTTTCCCTTCAGGACACCGGTCAGTATTGGGACCGGTTGGACCAAAAAGGACGCGTTACGTCGTTGCTGTGCCCCTGGGGGGCTCGCGGCACGTGCGGGTTGCGTCAAGGCTCGCGCCGACGGGCGGCGCGGTCCCCCATATAGGGCCTTGCGCCTCGGGGGGGTGTGACGATCTCACGCCTCGGTTATGCTTCGGCCGCGCAACTTCGACGCACGGCTTGCCTTGATCGAAAGACGCGTCGCAGGATGCGGAAAAAGACGGGGAAAGGCATGCTGTCAGAGCGCGCGATGCGGCCGGAGGCCGGGGACCACTCCCCCGCGGCCGCGCGGGAACCGGGCACCGGCTGGGCAGATCCGTCTCCGACCACGCTGCAGGCGGCGGCACAGACGCTCGACATGATCGCCTTCCCCGCCTTTCTGCTGGCGCCGGACACCCGGATCCTGGCCAGCAACGCCGCCGGCCGGTTGCTGCTGCAGCGCTCCCCCGCCTTCCTCGATAGCCACGGCAAGCTCGCCATCCGCCGCACGAACGACGAGGCCGCCCTGTCCGAAGCGGTGCAGCGCTCCGCGCTCGCGCAGCAGCCGGTGCTGCTGCGCTTCCTCACCCGCCAGGAAGAGGCGAGCGCCTTGATGCGCATCGCGCCCGTGCTGGGGCAGCCGCTCGTCACCGTCTGCATCACCGAGCTGCGGGCGCCGCTGCTGCTTGCCCCTGGCTGGTCGCGCGCCGCCTTCGGTTTTTCGCCGCAGAATGCCGCTCTCGCGGAGAGCCTCGCGATCGGCCGCAGCCTCGCGGAATTCGCCGAGCTGGAGGCCCTGCCCATCGGCACGGTGCGCACGCGGCTCAAGAAACTGCTCCTGCAGACCGGCACCTCATCCCAGGCGCAGTTGGCCGCCATGCTGCTCCGCGCCTCCGGCATCATGGCCGGCGCGGAGGGGCTCGCGCCCGATCGGAAAGGGCGAAAAACCGCCTGACACAGGCGCTTCCCGGCCGTTTGACCTGCCGTCGCTTCGCGCTATGGTGCCGTCAGATCGGTCGTGGACAAACCATGCGGTGCCTGTGTCGAAAGCTTGCTCGCGGATACCAATCGCGCCGATCCGAGAGGAGCTTGACTGATGCTCATTGCTGGTGACGTCGGCGGAACCAAGACCCGCCTTGCCCTGATCTCGGCCGAACGAGGCCCGCGTGATTTTCTTGCGGAGCAGGAATATCCGAGCCAGGATTTTCCGGGCCTGCAGCCCATCATCGACACCTTCCTCAAGACCCACGGTCAGGGCGGACAGGTCACCCACGCCTGCTTCGACGTCGCAGGCCCGGTGATCGACGGCCGTGCCCATCTCACCAACCTGCCATGGAACCTCGACGAGCGCGTGCTGGCGCGTGACCTGAACCTCCAGAAGGTCAGCCTGCTCAACGATCTCAAGGCTATCGCCCATGCCGTGCCGCATCTGCTGCCGGAAGAGACGGCGGTCATCAACGCTGGCCGCGCGGTGCAGAACGCGGCCATCGGCGTGATGGCGCCCGGCACCGGGCTCGGCGAAGCCTTCCTCATCTGGTCGGGCGAAAAATACATCGCCTGCGAGTCCGAGGGCGGCCACACCGATTTCGCGCCCATCAACCAGATCCAGGCCGGCCTCTGGTCCTATCTGACGGACCGATTCCGTCATGCGGCCTATGAGCGCGTCTGCGCCGGCTCCGGCCTGCCCAACGTCTACGACTTCGTGCGGTCGCGCGATCCCGCGTCCGAACTGCCCGCCTTCGCCGAGGCTCTGCATGGGGCGCGGGACCGCACGCCGCTCATCGTCGAGGCCGCGCTCAAGGACCCTGACAACAACCCGCTGGCCGCCGAGACCCTGCGCATCATCATCGACGTCTGGGGCGCGGAAGCCGGCAACCTGGCATTGAAAGTCATGGCCACCGGGGGCATCTATCTTGCAGGCGGGATGCCGCCGCGGCTTGTGCCGCAGCTACAGGACGGCGCCTTCATGGCGACCTTCACGGCCAAGGGCCGCTTCGCCAATATGCTGCGCTCCATCCCCGTTCACGTGATCATGATCAACGCCGCTTTGCTCGGGGCTGCCATCTTCGGGCTCGAACAGGCGGCGGTAGCGTCGTAATCCCCGCCCGAAGGGTGTAGTCTGCCCCGAAGAGTGGCGAGGCGCCGACGACACGCGATGACCCGCCCATCCGGCAACCGATGAAGGACCCGACCGATGGTTTCGACCGCCCCCAAGGATCTCAACGCGCTCGGCCAGAGCCTGTGGCTGGACAACATCACCCGCGATCTTCTCGATAGCGGCACGCTGAAGAGCTACATCGAGACCAAGTCCGTCACGGGTCTGACCTCCAACCCGACGATCTTCGACAACGCCATCTCCAAGAGCAATTGGTACGACGAAGAGATCAACCGCCAACTGGATGCCGGCCACAAGGGCGAGACGCTCTTCTTCAACATGGCGATCCAGGATCTGTCCCGCGCCGCCGATCTCTTCCTGCCGATCTACGAGGCGACCGGCACTGTGGACGGTTTCGTCTCGCTCGAGGTCTCCCCGCTCTTCGCCTATGACACGCAGGCGACGGTGAAGCAGGCGCAGGAACTGCACGCCCAGGCGGCGAAGCCCAACCTCTTCATCAAGATCCCGGGCACGCCGGAAGGCCTGCCGGCGATCGAGGAGGCAATCTACGCCGGCGTGCCGGTGAACGTGACGCTGCTCTTCTCCTCCGACCACTACCTTGCCTGCGCCGAAGCCTATATGCGCGGGCTGGAGCGCCGGGTGGCCGAGGGCAAGTCTGCGGACGTTCGCTCCGTCGCCTCCCTCTTCATCAGCCGCTGGGACACCTCGGTCGCCGACAAGGTGCCCGCCGAGATCAAGAACACCCTCGGCCTCGCCGTCGGCCGCCAGACCTACAAGGCCTATCGCGACCTGCTGAACAGCGATCGCTGGCAGCGCCTGGAGAATCTCGGCGCCCGCCCGCAGCGCCTGCTCTTCGCCTCCACCGGCACGAAGGACAAGAACGCCTCGGACACGCTCTACATTTCGGGCCTGGCGGCGCCGAACACCGTCAACACCATGCCGGAAGGCACGCTGCTGGCCTTCGCCGATCACGGCAAGGTGGATGGCGTGCTCAGCATGGATGGCGGTGACTTCGACAAGGTGCTGAAGGCGCATCTCGATGCGGGCGTCGATCTCACCGCCCTGTCGGAAGAACTGCAGGCCGCCGGCGCCAAGGGCTTCGTGAAGTCCTGGCACGATCTGATGGCCGCGATCGACAGCAAGGCCAAGGTGCTCAGCTAGCTCTATCGGTGGTAGGGTGGGCCGCGGCCCACCCGGCAGACTGTGTGACGGCGAGAATGGGCATCTCACCCTATGGCATGAAGCCGCGGGTGACGATGAACAGAGCGCAGCAACCCGAACGAGCCCCGGGCGGTGACGCCCGGGGCTTTTTGGCGTCCGCGTCTCAGGCCATGGCGAGCAGAGCGCGCGCCGTCGGCTCGTCGGTCACCAAGGTGGTGACGTAGCCACCGACCAGCAGCGCGCGAATGGGTGCCGCCTTGTCGCGGCCCGCCGCGACGCAGATGCGGTCTGGAATGCGGGCGATATCTGGCACCGTCATGCCGATCAGCCGCCCGTCCAACGGCCCAGGCACCGCACGTCCCTCGGCATCGACGAAACGGCCGGCGAGCACGGCGACGGCCCCTTGTTCCAGATAGGGCACGGCCTCTTCGGGCGAGAGGAATCCGGTCTCGAAAGCGGTGGAGGAGGCCTGCACGCTGCCGACGCCGTAGATGATGCGGTTGCAGGTGCCCATGATGCGGAACTGCTCCACCAGCGTCGGCTCCTCCATCAGCATGCGCTTGACCGCCGGCGTGGAGACGATGCCGGGTGCATGCAGATAGATGCAGCGCGCCCCGATCCTGTTGGCGATGTTGGAGGCGCAGGCTTCGGCCGAGAAGCGCCAGGTGCCGATGGCGCTGCCTGTGATCTGCACGACGGAGACCTGCGGCAGCTGCCGCTGCGGCATCGCCTGGGACAGCGCCAGGACCGTCCGCCCCCAGGAGACGCCAAGCACGTCATCGGGCTGCAGACGATCTGCGAGAAGCTTGGCCGCGGCATGGCCGACGCGCTCATGGTCGATGCTGCGGCCCTCGTCACCCGGCACCACCAGGCATTCGGCGATGCCGAACCGCGCCGCGACCGCGCGCGCCAGGGTGACGCGCGCGAGATGCCGGGGTGCCACGGCGATGGAGACCGTGCCCCGCTCTCGCGCTTCCTGCAGCATGGTGACGACGCTGGCACGGGAGATCCCGAGCGTGCGGGAGATCTCCTCCTGCGTCATGCCCTCCTCATAATAGAGCCACGCGGCCCAGACGATGGCGTCACCGGCGAATTCGGCGGGCACGACCAAGGCATCCCGCCGCACGCGGGCAGGCGTCTCCACTTTTGCAGCCACCTTTGCCTTGGCCATGGCTTCCTCCGTCACCGCCTTACAATTTTGTCAGACAACATTGACATCTGTCTAGAACCCCTCCTAGTGTCCGGCGAAAGAAACACCGCAAAGCTGCGGCTTCGCCAAGACGGCAGGGACAATGAAGAGTCTATGGTCCGATGAGGATGCGCGCGCCTGCGTCGCGCATTATGCCGCCCAGGGCATCAATGAAGATCTGGCGCTCCGTACCTACACGTCTCGGCTTCTCGGCAGTGTGCCATGGCTCGTCATGCACGGCGGCGGCAACACCTCCGTCAAAACCCGACTTCCTGATCTGTTCGGCGATATGGTCGACGTGCTTTGCGTCAAAGGCAGCGGGCGTGACCTTGCGGTGATCGAGCCGGACGGCCATCCCGCCGTCCGCCGTGCGCCCCTGGATCGTCTGCGCAACCTGGCTGCCATGTCGGACGAGGACATGGTGAACGCCCAGCGCCAGAACCTGCTTGACACCACGGCACCCAATCCTTCGGTCGAAACCTTGCTGCATGCCTATCTGCCGCACAAGTTCATCGATCATACCCACTCCGTCGTCTCCACCGCCATCGCCTGCCTGCCGGATGCGGAAGCGGTTTGCGCACGCATCTTCGGTGGCCGCGTGGGCTTCGTCCCTTACATCATGCCAGGCTTCCAGCTCGCGAAAACGGCGGCCGAGGTCTTCGAGCGCGATCCCTCGGTGCAGGGTCTGCTGCTCGCCAAACATGGCATCTTCACCATGGGGGAGACGGCTCGGGACGCCTATGAGTTGATGATCGAAATGGTCACGCTCATGGAAAACTACGTCGCTGAGAACGGCCGAGACAACCCGGCGTTTGCGCCGGTCGCTCTGCCGGGTGAGACGCCCAGCGCCGCCGATATCTTTCCCTTGCTGCGCGGGCTGCTGGCCGAGGCCGCACCCGCCGGCGTGCCGCGACGGTGGCTGCTCAACCACCGCACCAGCCCGCGCATCCGCCGCTTCGTCGATGGCGCGGGCCTCGGCGACTATGGCCGCCGGGGCGTTGCGACGCCCGAGCAGGTGATCCGCATCAAGTCGGCGCCGGCCGTCCTTCCGGCGGTGACGACGGACCTCGACGCCTGGCGCCGGGCGGCGGAAGCGGCGATCGGCAGCTTCATGGCCGAATACCGCGCCTATTTCGAGCGCCACAACGCCCGCGTCGGCGGCATCAAGAAAGCGCTCGACCCGCTGCCGCGTGTCCTCGCCATTCCCGGCTTCGGCATCGTCGGGATCGGCAAGACCGCGGTCGAGGCCAGCGTCTCCTCCGATGTCGCGGAAGCCTGGATCGACGCGGTGCTGGATGCGGAAAGCGTCGGCCGTTTCGAGTCGATCAGCGAAGCCGACCACTTCGACATGGAATACTGGTCGCTGGAGCAGGCGAAGCTCGGGAAAGGCGCCGAGAAGCCGCTGGCGCGGCAGGTCGTCGCCATCACCGGTGGCGGCGGGGCGATCGGCTCCGCCATCGCCCGCGCCTTTGCTGCCGAAGGGGCCGAGGTCGCCGTGATCGACCTGGATAGTGCTGCGGCAGAACGCACGCGCGCCACCATTGGCGGTCGTGCACTGGCCCTTGCTTGCGACGTCACGCAGCCCGCCGCCGTCTCGGCGGCGATCGATCGGGTGGTCGCCCATTTCGGTGGTCTCGACATTCTCGTCTCCAATGCCGGTTCCGCCACCACCGGCATGATCGCCGAAATGCCGGAAGAGGTCCTGCAACAGAGTTTCGCGCTCAACTTCTATGGCCACCAGGCGATGGCGCAAGAAGCGGTCGCCGTCATGAAGGCACAAGGCTTTGGCGGCGCGCTGCTCTTCAACGTGTCGAAACAGGCGGTCAATCCGGGAGCCAATTTCGGCGCCTATGGCACCGCCAAGGCGGCACTCCTCGCGCTTTTGCGGCAATACGCCCTGGAGCACGGGCGGGACGGCATCCGGTCCAACGGCGTGAATGCCGATCGTATCCGCTCCGGCCTGCTCTCGCCCGAGATGATCGAGGCGCGGGCCGCGGCCCGTGGGGTCAGCCCCGCGGACTATATGGCGGGCAATCTGCTCGGCCAGGAAGTGACGGCCGACGACGTGGCGCACGCCTTTGTCGTCTCCGCCAAGCTCACCAAGACGACGGGTAACGTCATCACGGTCGACGGCGGCAACGTCGCCGCCATGCTGCGCTAGCACCCTGCCCCACTGCCTGCGCGGATGCGGCACCGCGCAGGCCGGCACAGGCCGCCCGATGGATCGAAGAATTCACGGCTGGAGATTGGAAACATGTCCGAGACTGCCACCCCGACCTATGACGTCAGCGTCGTCGGCCTCTACTGCATCGACATCCTGGGCCGTCCGGTCCGTCGTATTCCGGACGGCGGCAATGCAGACTTCATCGAAGAAATTCGCATGACGGTCGCCGGCACCGCAGGCGGTACCATCGTCGATTGCGCAAAGCTCGGCCTCAAGGCGCTCGCCGTCGGCGCGGTGGGCGAGGACGAAAAGGGCTTCTTCGTCCGGGCGACCCTCGAGAGCTTCGGCATCGATACCAGCGCCATGCAGCGCTACAAGGGCGTGCATACGGCGGCCTCCATCCTGGCCGTGCGCCCTAACGGAGAGCGCCCCTGCCTGCATGTGCGTGGCTCGTCGGATGCGCTGCTCATCACCGAAGCCGAGTATCCGCGCGTGCTCGACGCGCGTTTCGTACACATGGGCGGCAACGGGCTGCTCGGCAAAATGGATGGCGAACCCACGCGCGCGCTTCTCGCCGCGGCAAAGGCGGCCGGCCGCACCACGACCTTCGATCTCATCTTCGCCGAAGCGGCGCTGATGCAGAAAATCGCGCCGGCCATGGCCTATGTCGATTACTTCGTGCCGAGCATCGAAGAAGCCTCCGCCCTCTGCGGCCACGCCAGCCCGGCCGATTGCGCGAGATACTTCCACGATCTCGGCGTCGGCACCTGCGTGCTGACCATGGGCGGCGACGGCGCCTTCGTCTCGACGGGCGAGACCAGCTTCACCCTGCCTGCGCATGACATCAAGGTTGTCGACACCACCGGCTGCGGCGACGCCTTCACCGGCGGCCTCATCGCGGCGCTCTCGCACGGCTGGGACATCGAGCGCGCGGCGCGTTTCGCCGGCACCTGCGGCGCCCTCGTCGCGCAGGGCCTGGGCTCGGACGCCGGCATCGTCGACTTCGCATCGACCGAGGCCGCGATGCACAGCCTGCCGCTGAAGCACTGATGCGCGTTCGGCTTCTCGTCTCCGACGTGGACGGAACCATCGTCCGCCACGACCGTACGCTCGCGCCCAGCACGGTTGCGGCCGCCGCCGCGCTGCGGGCGGCGGGCATCCGCCTCGCCCTCGTCAGCAGCCGCCCGCCGGGGGGGCTCGAGGTGTTACGGGCACCGCTGGCCCTGGATACGCCCTGCGCAGGCTTCAACGGCGCCCTGGTGCAGGACGAAGCGGGGCGCACCCTCGCCGAACACACGATTCCGCCCGATGCCTGCCGTGAAGCGGTCGACCGACTGGAATCGGCGGGGCTCGATGTCTGGGTCTTCGCTGAAGGCGCCTGGCTGCTCAAGAACCAGCGCGCGGCCTATATCCCACGTGAACAGCTCTCGATCAGCATGGAGTGGCACGTCGTCTCCGACTTCACGCCGCATCTCGGCCGTGCTCACAAGGTGATGGGTTCGTCGACCGACATTGCCCGGTGCGCGGCGGCGGCGGCCGATCTCACCACCGCGCTGGGCGATCGGGCGGCCGTGCTGCGCTCGCAGGACTATTATGTGGACGTCACCCATCCCGCCGCCAACAAGGGCGAGGCGGCGCGGCTGATTGCGCGCCACCTCGGCATCCCCACCCAGGCAATGGCCGCGATCGGGGACATGCCGAACGACCTGCCGATGTTCGAGGCGGCAGGCCTCGCCATCGCCATGGGCAATGCGAGCGCCGACGTGGCCGTGCGCGCCCATCTCACGGTGGCCGATAACGACCACGATGGATGGGCGGAAGCCGCGGCCGATCTGCTCAGGCGCTGATCGCGCCGTCCGACAGGTTGCTGACCTTGGTGCGCAGGGTCGCGACCAGGCGGCTCGCATCCCCCTGGGACACCAGAGAAGCGAAGTCCGACCGCTGCACGGCGACGCGGCTGATCGTCCCGTCCAGCAGCACGTCCACCACCTTCCAGCCCCCCGCCTCGTTGCGCATCACGTAGTCGATGCGCAGCGGGTCGCGGTTGGGCTTGGTGATGGTGGAGGAGACCACCTGCTGGCTGCCCACGGCCCGCGTGGTCGGAGAGACGGAGATGACGCGGCCTTTGTAGGAGTGGAAGTTGGAGACGTAGTTGGCGATCGTGAACGCACGAAACACCGAGAGAAGCGTCTGCTTCTGCGCGTCCGGCAGGGTGCCCCAGTAGGAGCCGACGGAGACGCGCAGGATGCCCTCCAGGTCGAAGGCCTGATCGACGGCCGGCGCCAGCGTCTGATAGCGCTGCTGGAAGGGCGTCTTCTTCCCCTCCTTCATGATCTCGAGCAGCACGACGTAGAATTGCTGGATGGTCGCGGTCGGCCCTCCGGCCGATTGTGCCCGAGCGCCCCCCGCCGCCAGCACGAGGGGAAGGCTCATGGCCAGTAGATCTCGTCTGGACACCGTCATGCCAAGCGCTCCTGAGCGATCATATGCAGATGGCAACATCTTAGAGCCCGACCCTGGGGAATTTTCAACTCTCCCACCAAGGCCAGGAAGGGGTGTGGTTGTTCCCTGTGGATCTGCCGGGCGCCTATGTAGGCGAGGCTGCCGCCCTCGCCCCTGCCTCAGGCGCAGGACACCCTGCGTCCTGCTCGCGGTAAAATGACACGGGCCCCGTCCCTGGCGCTCGGTTGTCCTGAAGCGGCGATCGCGGCACAATTGGCCAAAAGACGGCCGCATGAGACGCGCCGCGTTGGCCTGCGAGGATAACAACCGATGCTACCTGCCGTGACAGAGCCCTTGCCGCCGGAAATCCCGCCGCAGCTCCGGGCTAGCGTCGCCCGCCACCAGGAGAACTTGCTCCGGCTCATCGAGAGCCTGCGTGCTGCGGGCATGCGGGAAGCGGAGATCGAAAGCGCGCTTTCCACCCTGATCGACAGCTACAAGCATGAATTGCTGGAGGCGATCCGCAGCCTGCACAGCGCCGAGGACGGCGCCGCGAAGGAGTGATCGCCATGCAGGACGAGCTTCAGGATGAACACGGGCGGCTCGCCGCCCTCACCCGGTATGCGATCCTCGATACCGCACCCGAAGGGCCCTTCGACAAGATCACCGGCCTCGTCCGCACCGTCCTCGGCGTCCCCATCGCCGCCGTCAGCCTCATCGACCGCCACCGCCAGTGGCTCAAATCCTGTGTCGGCGTGTCGAGCCGCGAGATGGCGCGCGAGATCTCCTTCTGCACCCATACGATCCAGCAGCGGGAGCCTCTGGTCGTGCCGGATGCGACGCAGGATCCGCGCTTTGCGGACAATCCGCTGGTGACCGGCGAAAGCGGCATCCGCAGCTATCTCGGCATTCCACTCGCGACCCCGGATGGCTATCAACTCGGTGCTCTCTGTGCACTCGACACCAAGCCGCGCAGTTTCGACCCGCTGCAAATCCAGATCATGACGAATTTCGCCGCCCTGGTGATGGACGAGATGGAACTGCGCCTTATCGCCGAGAGCGACTTCCTGACCGGTGCCATGACGCGCCGGGCTTTTCTGATGGAGCTGCAGCAGGCGCTCACGGCGCTGCAGGAGCGGCAGGAGCCCGCCGCTCTCGTCTTCTATGACGTCGACCACTTCAAGCAGGTCAACGACCGGCTGGGCCACGAGGCGGGAGACCGGGTGCTCGCCGGGGTCGCCGCGGCGGTCGGCGGGGCCATGCCTGAATCCTCGGTCCTGGGCCGGCTCGGCGGGGAGGAATTTGCCCTGCTGCTTCCTGGCTATGACGCGGCACGGGCGCTGGGTGTCGCCGAAACGCTTCGCGCCGCCGTCGCCGCCCAGCGTTTCGAGGGTCTGCCGGAGATCGCCGTCTCGGCGAGCTTCGGCATCGCGCCGGCCGAGGCAGCCACCGCCTCTCCCGCGGCCTGGATCGCCGCTGCGGATGCCGCGATGTATGCGGCGAAGGAAGGTGGCCGCAATCGCTGCGTCCTCGCGGGGGCCTGACCGGGCCCCTGCAAGGACGGAGTTGCGGCGCGGGCGCGGCTGCAGCAATCTCACATCAAAACGCGGCAAAGGCCTGATTCTCATGATTGATCTTGTGTGGCGCGGCATCGTCATCGGCCTCGGCGCCACCATTCTGATGGATGTCTGGGCGCAGATTCTGGCCCTGTTCCCGGGCCAGAACAGGCCGAATTGGGCACCCGTCGGCCGCTGGGTCTGGCACCTCGGCCAGGGTCGCGTCTTTCATCAGGACATCGGCCGAGCCGCCCCTTACGCTCATGAACTCGCCTTGGGCTGGATCTTCCACTACGCCGTCGGGATTCTCTACGGCGTCATCCTGGCCTTCATCGTCGGCCCCGCCTGGTTCGCCCACCCGACCTTCTGGCCGGCCTGGGTCTGGGGTATCGTGACCATCGCCGCCGGCTGGTTCCTGCTGCTGCCCGGCCTCGGTCTCGGTTGGGCAGCCTCCCGCACGCCGGCGCCCGGCGTCACCCGGGTTCTCGGCCTCGTCGCCCACACCGTCTTCGGCTTCGGCCTCTACATCACCGCCTTCGCGGTGTGAGGCCGAGAGTCCATGGCCGCGCCCGCTCCACCGTTGACAAGGAGACATCCATGCCACGGAACGTGCTGCCCTTCCTGCTGCTCTGTACCACAGGGCTGCTCGCCGCCTGCAGCGACACGCATGTGACGACCTACCGATCGGATCACAAGGCGTTCCTGAAAGAGCTTATCCATTGCGAAAACAACTACGCGGCGGAGCACAACACGCCGGCCTGCCGCGCCGCCTTCAAAGTCAATTCCGAACTCTTCCCCGAATAGCTGCAGCCGGATAAGAGGGCGGGATGAACCCGACCCTGCTGCTGACGGCCTATTACCACCATGGCGATACCGTCGGCTGGCTTGCCCATTCCATCGGCAACGCCATCATCCACGCCTTGATCTATGGGCTGATCTTTCGCCTGATGCGCCATCTGAGCCTGGGCGAGGCGGCCTTGCTCGTCATTGTCATCCTCGGCGGCCTGTTCCTCTGGGCGCGCGCACGCGACCGCAGGCGCTGGTAGCGACAGCCCCCGACCGCGCTCAAATCAGAAGGGCCGCCACCCGCTCGGCAAGCACATTCATGGTGAAGGGCTTCGCCAGCACCTGCATCCCGGGCCCGACCGGCCCCGGCCCCATGATCGCGGCCTCGGCATAGCCGGTGATGAAGAGGACTTTCAGCCCGGGCCGCAACTCGCGCCCGGCATCGGCCATCTGCCGGCCGTTCATGCCGCCGGGTAGACCGACATCGGTGATGAGCAGGTCGATCGGCTGATCGGACCGCAGCAGAACCAGGCCCGCCGCGGCGTCCCCGGCCTCCAGCACGGTCAGGCCTGCCTCCTCCAGCACGTCGGTGATGAGCATCCGCACCATCGGCTCGTCATCGACCACCAGGACCGTGGGATGCCCTGCCGGCAGCGGGATGGGCGCCGCCTCGACCGCGACGTCTTCCCCCGCCGTGCTCAGCGCGATGTGCCGGGGTAGGTAGATCCGCACCGTGGTGCCCAGCCCGGGCTGCGAGAGGATCTTCACCTGCCCGCCGGACTGGGTGGCAAAGCCGTGCAGCATGGAGAGACCGAGCCCCGTGCCCTGCCCAATCGGCTTGGTGGTGAAGAAGGGGTCGAAGGCGCGGGCGACGACGTCCGGCGGCATCCCCACGCCGTCATCCGTCACGCTGATCGCCACATAGTCACCGAGCCGCAGCCCGAGGCTGCGCGCCTCCGCCTCCGCCAGCACCACGTTCTCCGCGTCGACGGCGATCACGCCACCGTCGGGCATCGCATCCCGCGCATTGAGACAGAGGTTCAGGATCGCGCTCTCGAGCTGGTTGGCGTCGCACAGCACGGGCCAGAGCCCGCTGGCGAAGCGCATCTCCAGCACGATGCCGCTGCCGACCGCGCCCTGCAGCAGCTCCGTCATGCCGGCGATCAGCCCTTCCACCTGCGTCACCACGGGGTCGAGCTGCTGGCGCCGGGCGAAGGCCAGCAACCGATGAGTAAGCGCCGCAGCGCGCGAGGCCGCGGCCTGGGCGGCCGCGATGTAGCGGCCGAGCTCGGCGGTCTGTCCGGCCGCGAGCCTGCTCTCCATCAGGCTCAGGCTGCCGATGATGCCGGTGAGGAGATTGTTGAAGTCATGCGCGAGGCCGCCGGTCAGCTGCCCCACCGCCTCCATCTTCTGCGCCTGGAAGAGCTGTTCGCGCGATGCCTCGAGTTCAAGCTGTGCCTGCCGCCGCTCCGTCAGGTCCCGCGTGATCTTGGCGAACCCCACGAGCTCGCCCTGGTCGTAAATCGCATCGAGCACGACCATCGCCCAGAAGCGGCTGCCATCCTTGCGGCAGCGCCAGGCCTCGGCGGTGAACTTGCCTGTCTCGATCGCCGTCCGCAGCGCGCGTTCCGGCATGCCGGCCTCACGATCTTCAGGCGTGTAGAAGAGCGAGAAGTGGGCGCCCACCACCTCGCTCTCGTGATAGCCCTTGATGCGCGCGGCGCCCGCATTCCAGGTGACGACACGACCGTTCGTGTCGAGCATGAAGATTGCGTAGTCCACCACCTCGCGGACCAGCAGTTCGTGCACGTTGGCGGCGGAGATCAGACTGGCCATGGTCATCGGTTCACGGGAGCGTCCGGAGAAGGAGAAGCGCTCGGAAGACGGGATAATCTCGGTCGCGCCCCTTTTATCCTAAGCTCGACCGCGTAACTTCGCCACGTTTGCGTGAATGCCTCAGGAGGCTTCGGGCATCACCGCGCACGGAATGATCGCCCCCGGGTAGCAGACGACGGTGCCGGCCAGACGATGGCCCGCTGCCGCCGCAGCCTCGGCGGAAGCGCCTCGCAACCGCGCCGCGATATAGCCCGCGGCGAAACTATCGCCTGCGGCCGTCGTGTCGACCACATGGGCGACGGGCCGCGTCGGCACCAGCGCCTCCGTCCCGTCGGGAAGGCGGAGCCGGCAGCTGAGATCGGGTTGCTTCAGCACCAGCTCGGCGCGGGCCGTTCCTGCGGCGAGCGCATCCGGCCACGCAGCGCCGTGCAACATCTCGAGATCCTCTACGGACGCGAAAACGAGATCGGCGCCCGTGAAGGCCCGGGCGAAGGCGGCCCGCGCCTCCTCACGATCGGGCCAGCCGCGGGGCCGAAAATTGGTGTCGAAGGCGATCGTCGTGCCGACCGCGCGGGCAGCCGCCAGCGACTCGAACAGGGTCTCGCGCCCGGCCGTGCCATAGAGGGATAGGCTGATGCCGGAGTAATAGATGAGGCGCCGGGCTTGCAGCGCGGTGGCGATGGCCGGCGTTTCGGGCAGGGAGAAGAGCCGCCGGGCCGCAGCGCTATCCCGCCAATAGAGGAAGCGGCGCTCTCCACGGTCATCGGTCTGGATCACGTAGAGGCCGGGCATGGCGCCTGGGCAGTGCACCACCAAGCCGGTGCCCACGCCCTCCGCGGCCCAGGCCGACTCCATCTCGCTGCTCCACGGATCGTCCCCGAGCGCGGTGACATAGTCCACTGCCATGCCGAGCCGCGCGAGATAGACGGCGGTGTTGAGCGTGTCGCCCCCGAAGCCGCGGGCGAAACGGCCGTCCGCCTCCTCGCGCAGTTCGACCATGCACTCCCCGATACACGCCAGACGCATCCGCTTCCCCCGCCGTTTCGCGAGCGCGCAGTCTCGGCGAATTGCAGGCGGAACCCAAGCCCGCGCGCGTCACCCTCCTCCGGCGGCACCGCCGGAGCAGGATTTCCGGGGCAGCATGCCGCCCGAGTGCCGCCGCGTCAGGCGAGATCGAGCCGGTCGTATCCACGCAGCCGGTAGATCACGAAGGAGAGCGCCCAGCTCAGGATAAAGATGCCGATGATGGCGAAGCCGATATCGTTGAAATTGTCGTTCAGCCGCCCGACCAGCGCCCAGACGCCATGGTCGAGGCCGAACTGATCAGCGACGAGCCCCAGCGTCTCTATGCCGCCCACGAGCACGGCGACCAGCACGGAGACCAGGGTGATGGTCAGATTGTAGTAGAGCTTCCGGACAGGCCGCACGAAAGCCCAGTCATAGGCGCCGAGCATGAGGATGCCGTCCGTCGTGTCGACGAGCGACATGCCGGCCGCGAACAGCACCGGGAAGACCATGATGGCGGCGATGGGGACGCCATGCGCGGCTTGCGTTGCCGAGACGCCGAGGAGACTCACCTCCGTCGCCGTATCGAAGCCGAGGCCGAAGAGGAAGCCGAGCGGCAGCATCCAGAGCGGCCCCGAGACGAGCCGGAAGAGCGGGCGGAACAGCCAGGCGAGGGGTCCGCGCGCGCCACCCAGGAGATCGAGCGCCAGCGGATCGGCCTTCCCGCCACGGCGAAGCAGCCGGAAGGTCCGCCACAGGCTGCGCAGGATGACGACGTTCATCGCGGCGATCAGGAAGAGAAAGAGCGCGGAGACCGAGGTGGAGATCACCCCTCCATAGGCCTTCCAGCCCTCGAAGCGATGTTCCATGGCCGCCGCCGTCGCGGCGATGGCCGCAGCCACGAGCACGACGACCGCCGAATGCCCGAGCGCGAAGAAGAGGCCGACGGTGACCGGGCGGCGCCCGTCCTGCATCAGCTTGCGCGTCACGTTGTCGATCGCCGCGATGTGGTCGGCATCGACCGCGTGGCGCAAGCCAAAGCTCCAGGCGAGCAGCGCCGTGCCCAGCAGCAGCGGATTGCCGCGGAAGACGACGGCCGCCCAAATCCAGGCGGCGAGATTGAAGAGCAGTAGAAAACCGTAAATGCCGAGGATGCGCGGGCGCAGCCGCGCATGAGTGGCGGTGGATGGAACGGTGGACAAGACAGTCCTCCCAGGTCGGGCTGTCTTCGCACCCTGAGCCGGGTCCCGCCACGCGGGCAGACGGACACGGATACAACGGAACACCCCGCCCGTTGCGGCTGCGCAGACCTACGACGATGGCAGGTCTCCTGGCTCACGGGTCTTCATTCTTCGCCGCCTTCCCAGGTTGCCCCAGTGGCGTCTTGGCGCAGAACTCACCGCTTACAGTTGCGGGGGCAGCCACGGCATCGCACCGCGTTCCCTCTTAGCCTCCGATGCCTCGGAGGAACCATCGCGGTCAGGGTGGCAGATGCACCCGCCAGGCACAAGCGCCATCAGGGCGCGGCTTCCGGGTAATGCGGCTTGCCATCCGCGCAGACGAGCCAAGGCCGTTTGCTGGAGACCCAGATGTGTTCCGTCGGCTCATGGCGGTCGGGGTCGTCGAGGCTACCGATGGAAAGGCCGATCGCGCCCTGGGCCGCCCGCTCGGTGAAGAGGGCTGTTCCGCACTGGCTGCAGAAGCCGCGGCGCAAGCCCGACTCGGCCGCGAACCAGGTAACCGGCCCGGTGATCGTGACCTGATCGAGCGGCACGAGAAGGCGGGCGAAGAAGAGACCGCCGGTCGCGCGCTGGCAACGGCTGCAATGGCAGATCCGCACGTTCAGCGGAATCGCCTCCGTACGATAGCGGCAGGCGCCGCACAGGCAGCCTCCGGTCGTTTCGGTCGCCATGACATCCTCCTCGCCGCACCGCACATCCGCGCGATCCGCCGCGTCTCACGCAGTTGGGAACGAGGGAAGCGGCTTTGACAAGGTAGGCAAAATGCCTTGCCCCCTCAATTACAGTCTTTCAACGAAAGGTGGACATCATGCCCATTCTGCTTTGGCTGCTCGGCGTTCCCATTCCGATCATCATCCTTCTGCTCCTCTTCTGGCACTAGGAGCCGGCATGTCCTACACCTCTGTAGAGCCTGCGGTAGCGGCGACGCTGCGCCCAGGCCTGTCCTGGTCCGCGGTCTTCGGCGGGGCGGCCGTCGCCACGGCCGTCACCGTCATGCTGACCGCACTCGGGTCCGGCATCGGCCTCGCCTCGGTCTCCCCCATGGCTCACGACAATCCGTCCGCCGTCACCTTCACCGTAGGGGCCGCCATCTGGCTGATCATCGTGCAGTGGATCGCCTCCTTCTTCGGCGGCTATCTGGCTGGCCGGCTGCGGCCGAGCCTCGGCGGCGTTCACAGGGACGAGGTGACCTTCCGCGACACGGCGAGCGGTTTCGTTGCCTGGGCGGTTGCCGCGCTTTTCGCACTCGGGCTCCTCGTCTCCGGTGCGGGGTCGGTGATCGGCTCAGTGGGCCAGGCCGTCACGGCCGCCGCCGGCGGTGCCCAGACGACGGGAAGCACCGCCGCGCCCTTCGCCCCCAGCGGCTACGTTCTCGACACGCTGTTCCGCCCCAGCCGTGATCTGGGCCAGACCAGCAACCCCGAGGCGAAGGCCGAGGCCGGCCGGATCCTTGCGACCGAGGCCGTCGCCCCGATCAGCACGGCGGACCACGATTTCCTCGTCCAACTCGTGGAAGCGAATACCGGCCTCTCGCCGGCGGATGCGACGACGCGCGTGGACCAGACGATCGCGGCTGAACGGCAGACGATCGCGGAGGCAAAGAAGGCGGCCAATGCGGCGCGCAAGGCGGCGGCTGCACTCGCCGCCTATACCTTCTTCTCGATGCTCGTCGGTGCCTTCATCGCCTGTGTCGCCGGCGCCATCGGCGGCCGCCAGCGGGACGCGTACTGATCAAGCACTGACCGCCGGCCCGCGGAGGATCCTCCACCGCGGGCCGCGCATGTCATGGCCGCTCCGGAGCGCACCATGACCGGTGGCCGCACCTCTGCCGGCCCCACGCCTCTGCCCCGCTCGCCTCACTCCCATGGGACGGAATCGTCCGCCGTCGGACGAACGCAGAAGCTTTTTCTATTTTCACGGCGATTCATGACATTTACTAATTTTATACGTATCTTTATGTTTTAAAGTTTGACTCTCTGCGCGATTCACATGTCCTATTAGTTGAATATGATTAATGCCGACGCCATCCGTATTAATCAGCAATGAGGGGAGCCATGACCGCAGCGTCCAATCACCACCAGAACGGAAACGACCCCGTCAAATTCGCCTATTGGGTTCCGAACGTCTCGGGAGGGCTCGTCGTCAGCAAGATCCCGCAGAGAACGGATTGGGGGCTTGAGTACAACATCAAGCTCGCGCAGATCGCGGAAGAAGCGGGCTTCGACTATGCGCTGTCGCAAATCCGGTTCATCGGCAGCTACGGCGCCGAGTTCCAGCATGAGTCGACCACCTTTTCGACGGCTCTTCTTGCGCATACAACGCGCCTGAAGGTCATCGCGGCAATCCTGCCGGGGCCCTGGCACCCCCACGTCATCGCCAAGCTCGGCGCGACGGCTGACCAGATTTTCGGCGGACGATGGGCCATCAACGTGGTCAGCGGCTGGTTCGCCGGGGAGTTCGAGGCGCTCGGCTTGCCCTGGCTGCCGCATGACGAACGCTACAAGCGCTCCCGCGAATTCATCGAAGTCGTCAAGGGCATTTGGACCGAAGACAACTTCACTTACAGCGGCCAGTATTATCAGGCCAAGGACTTCACCCTGAAGCCGAAGCCGCTGCAACAACCGCATCCCGAGATCTTCCAGGGTGGCAATTCCCGCGCGGCGCAGGAAAATGCCGGCGCCGTCTCAGACTGGTACTTCATGAACGGCAACACGCCGGAAGGTCACCGCGAGCAGATCCAGAACGTCCAGCGAATCGCGGCTTCCCACGGGCGCCACGTCCGGTTCGGCGTCAACGCCTTTGTCATTGCCCGCGATACGGAAGAGGAGGCGCAGGCGGTCCTGCAGTCGATTCTCGACCACGCCGACGCAGAGGCCGTGAACGCCTTTGGAGGTGCCGTCAAGCAAGCCGGCCAGGCGAGTCCCGAAGGCAAAGGCATGTGGTCGAACTCGGCCTTCAATGATCTCGTGCAGTACAACGACGGCTTCAAGACGAACCTGATCGGCACACCCCGCCAGGTCGCCGAGCGGATCGTCGCGCTCAAGGACATCGGCGTCGACCTCGTCCTCGCAGCCTTCCTGCACTTTCATGAGGAGGTCGCCTATTTCGGTGAGCGTGTTCTGCCGATCGTCCGCGAATTGGAAGAAGCGCGCAGCCGTGCCCAGGCCGCCTGACACGAAAGCCACACGGGAAGGCCGGACGATTGCGGGCGCCGCACTGCGGCTCTCGGACGTCAGGCTCTCCTTCGGCGGGATCGGCGCCCTGAAGGGCGTCGACCTCGAGGTGCAGGCGGGTGAAATCCATGCCGTCATCGGCCCCAATGGCGCTGGCAAGAGTTCTCTGGTCAACGTCATCTGCGGCGTCTACACGCCGCAGAAAGGAACCATCGTATACGCGGGCCAGCCCATCCGCCGGATCAGGCCCGAGCGGCTCGCGCGCCTCGGAATCACGCGTACCTTCCAGAACCTGGCTCTCTTCAAGGGGCTCAGCGTGATCGACAACGTCATTCTGGGTCTGTCCGAGACGATGACGGCGACGGTCTGGGAAGAGATCCTCGGCGCGCCGCGGGCGCGTCGCCAGGCAGCGGCCGCGCGCAGCCGGGCCCTTCAAGTTCTGCGCCAGCTCGATCTGGCCTCTCTCCAAGATGCCGCCGTCCACACCCTGCCCTATGGCGTGCAGAAGCGGGTGGAACTGGCCCGTGCCATCATCGGGGCGCCCCGCCTGCTGTTGCTCGACGAGCCGATGGCCGGGATGACGGAGGACGAAAAGGCCAGCATGAGCCGCTTCATCCGCGCGGTTCATGCGGCGACGGGCACCACCATCATCCTCATCGAGCACGACATGGCCGTCATCATGGATCTGTCGGACCACATCACCGTTCTGGATCATGGCCGGCACATCGCCCATGGCACGCCCACCGAGATCGCCGCCAATCCAGACGTGATCGACGCCTATCTCGGCGTCGCCCACGCGGATGACGGCGATGATGATGCGACCGAGGTGCTTGCGGCATGAGCGGCATGGCGTTCTTCTCGGAGGTTGTGATCGCAGGTCTCGCGGTCGGCATCATGTATGCCTTGGTCGCGATCGGCTTCGTGCTGATCTACAAGACCTCGGGCGTCCTCAACTTCGCCCAAGGGTCGATGCTGCTCTTCGCTGCACTCACCTTCGTCTCCCTGCACGAGCGCGGCATCTCCTTCCCGGGCGCCATCGCCATCACCCTCCTGATCATGATCGTCCTCGGCATTGCGATCGAGCGCTTCGTGCTGCGCCCGATGGTACACCAGCCACCGATTACGCTCTTCATGGTGACGCTCGGCCTCTCCTACATCATCGAGGGCGGTGCCGAGATCATCTGGGGCGCGCAGGTGCATGGGCTCGATCTCGGCATTGCCGACACACCGCTCCACCTTGCAGGAACGCTCGTCAGTCGCTTCGACCTCTTTTGCGCCGGCGTCGCCGCCGTGCTGATGGCCCTCCTCAGCGTCCTCTTCCGCTTCACCCGCCTCGGCCTCGCCTTTCGCGCGGCGGCGGAAGACCAATATGCCGCCCTCAATACCGGCCTGCGCCTGTCCCGAATCTGGGCGGCCGTCTGGGCCATCGCGGGTGTCGTCGCCCTGGTGGTCGGGCTCCTCTGGGGGGCGCGCACCGGCGTGCAGTTCTCTCTCTCGCTCGTCGTCCTCAAGTCTCTTCCCGTGCTCGTCATCGGTGGATTCGATTCGATCCTCGGCGCGGTGGTCGGTGGCCTCATCATCGGCGTCACCGAAAATCTGGCGCAGGTCTATCTCGGCGGCGTCATCGGAGACGGCGTGGACAGCTGGTTCGCCTATGTGCTTGCGCTGATCTTCCTGCTCCTGCGCCCCACCGGCCTCTTCGGGCAGACGCGCGTCGAAAGGGTGTGACGCCATGGCCGATGTCGTACTGCCCCAGACCAACGAAACCTCCCACCGCTGGCCGCTGAACGTCCGCCGTGCTGCACCGCTCCTCCTTCTGGCCGCTGCCGCGCTCCTGCCGCTGATCCGAGCGGATTATCTCTTCGATGCGATCCTGACGCCGTTCCTCGCCGTCAGCCTCGCGGCGCTCGGCCTGAACCTCCTCACCGGCTATGCCGGCCAGGTCTCGCTCGGCAGCGCCGCCTTCATGGCCGTCGGGACCTTCGCCGCCTACAACCTGCTGCTTCGCCTGCCGGGGCTTCCCCTGCTGGTGGCCCTCGCACTGGCGGGACTCGTTTCCGCGGCGGTCGGCCTGCTCTTCGGCCTGCCCAGCCTGCGGCTGCGCGGCTTCTACTTTGCCATCGCGACCCTCGCCACGCAGTTTTTCGTGCAATGGGCGCTGACCAACATCAGCTGGTTCTCCAACGACGACAGCTCGGGTGTCATCAGCGTGCCGCCGCTCGCCATCGCCGCTTTTGCGATCGATACCCCGGCGCGGCGCTATCTCTTCTGCCTCGCGATCGTCGCTGTGCTGACACTGGTCGCGACCCGGCTCGTCTCCGGCCAGACCGGTCGCGCCCTCATCGCGATCCGTGACGGGGAGACGGCCGCCCGTATCCTGGGCGTCCCCGTTCTGCAGACGAAGCTTCTGATCTTCGCGATCAGTAGCTTCTACATCGGTGTCGCCGGCGCGCTCTGGTCCTTCGCCTATCTGCGCACGGTAGAACCCGACGGCTTCGATCTCGCCCGCTCCTTTCAGATCCTCTTCGTCATCATCATCGGCGGCCTGGCGAGCATCCGCGGTGCCTTCCTGGGCGCGGCTTTCATCGTCGTGCTGCCGCTGCTCCTGGCGCGGCTGGGCGCACTGCTCCTGGGCGCGAGTTTCAACAGCGGGCTGGTCGACCTCGTGGAAAAGATCATCCTCGGCGCCCTCATCATTCTCTTCCTGCGCCTGGAACCGGAGGGGCTGTCCGCGCTGCTCCGCCGCGACAGGCGCCGCATCCTGAGTTCCTGAGACACACAGAAGACATACGGAGCATACTCTGATGGCTGCGCTTTCCCGACGACTGGGCGCGCTTGCACGCACCACTGTCCTTACCGCGAGCGTCGTGCTCGCAACCGGCGCCATGGTGGGCGCCCGGGCTGCCGATCCTGCGACCCAGTATTTTCCGCTGCAAAGCTATCGCGTCGGTCCTTATGCCGCAGGCGGCACCGGGTTTTTCGGTGGCTTCATCGACTATATGAACCTGATCAATCTGCGCGACGGCGGCGTCAACGGCGTCAAGCTCACTTGGGATGAATGCGAAACCCAATATGTCGTCGAGCGCGGGGTGGAATGCTATCAGCGGCAGAAGAGCCACGTTCCTGCGCCCTCGGCCTGGAATCCCCTCAGCGTCGGCATCGCCTATGCGATGATCGACGGCGTGACCGCAGACAAGGTACCGCTGATCACCATCGACCATGGGCGGACGGATTCGACCGACGGCGCCGTCTTCCCCTACGTCTTCCCGCTTTTGATGAATCCCTATAGCGAAAGCTCAGGCATCATCAACTTCATCGGCAGCCGCCTCGGCGGCGCGGACAAGCTGAAGGGCAAATCGATCGTCGTGCTCTACCACGGCTCCCCCTACGGGCGGGAGACCATCCCGATCTACAAGATGCTGTCGCAGAAGTTCGGCTTCAAGCTGCAACAGATCGAAGTGCCGCATCCTGGCACCGTGCAGGAGGCACAGTGGCTCACCATCCGCCGCATCAGCCCAGATTACGTGGTGCTGCGCGGCTGGGGCGTGATGAACCCCGTCGCCCTGAAGACCGCGCAGAAGGTCGGCTTCCCGGCCGACCACATCATCGGCAACGTCTGGAGCAATTCCGAGGAGGACGTGATCCCGGCCGGCGCTGCCGCCAAGGGCTACATTGCGCTGACGACGCAGGCAACCGGCACGCAATACCCGGTCGTCCAGCAGATCGAAAAGGTCGTCTATGCCGCGGGCAAAGGCAACCTGGCCGACAAGTCCCGCATCGGCAGCGTCTACCACAACCTCGGCATCGTCAACGGCATCCTCAACGTCGAAGCGGTACGCATCGCTCAGGCAAAGTTCGGAGATCACACCCTGACCGGCGACCAGGTGCGCTGGGGCTTCGAACACCTCCAGCTCAGCCCCGAGCGGGTCAAGGCCTTGGGGGCCGAAGGGCTGTTCCACTCCATCAACGTTACCTGCGCCGATCACGAGGGCCACGGCCTCGTCACCTTCCAGCAATGGGACGGCAGCAAGTGGAACCGTATCAGCGATTGGATCGCGCCGGACTGGGCGCTCTTACGGCCGATCATCGAGGCCTCGGCCACGAAATATGCCGGCGAGCATCACATCACCCCGCGGGACTGCGCCAAGGAAACGGTCGCGGCGAATTGAGGCAGAAGCCATGAGCGACAGCCCTCTGCTCGATCTCGAGAATGTCGAAGTGACATATGGGGCCGCTATCCTTGCGGTGCGCGGCGTCAGCCTGCAGGTGCTGCGCGGCGAGATCGTCGCGCTGCTGGGGTCGAACGGCGCCGGCAAATCCTCGATCCTGCGCGCGATATCCAACTTGCTGCCGGCCCGGCGCGGGCGGCTGAGTGGTGGACGCATTCGCTACGATGGCATCGAGACTGCGGGCATGACCACTGCGCGGCTGGTGACGGCCGGGTTGATCCAGGTCCTGGAAGGCCGCCATTGCTTCCGCGGCCTCACGGTCGAGGAAAACCTTGTTACCGGCTCACTCGGCGGCGGCACCAGTCGGGCGCAAACGGCCGGTGATCTCGAGAAGGTCTATGCTCTCTTCCCGCGGCTGAAGGCGAAACGGCGAAACCTCGCAGGGCTCGCCTCGGGCGGCGAGCAGCAGATGATCGCGATCGGCCGCGCTCTCATGGGCCGGCCGCGCCTCCTGGTGCTTGATGAGCCAACCATGGGTCTCGCGCCCATCGTCGTGTCGGACATTTTCAGGATCCTCACGCGGCTCAACCGCGAGGAGGGTCTCTCCATCCTGCTGGCGGAGCAGAACGCCGCCGTCGCCCTCAAGGCTGCGCATCGGGCCGTCGTCCTCGAGAACGGCCAGGTCAAGCGCGTGGGCGACGCAGGAGAGCTGCGCGACCATGCCGATCTGCGCGCCGCCTATCTCGGGATCGGTGCCGCCATGCCAGCCCCTTCCTCAACGCCCATCTTGGAGACCACGCCATGACCGTCCTTCAAGCCAAAGCGCACCCGCAAGAGCCGAGCGCGGCGCGCTCTCCGGCCGGTGTTCCCGGCCTGCCGCTACCCGCAACGCCCGCGCACGTCGTCCGCGACGATGCCGAGGCCATCGCCGTGGCGCAGCGCCTGGCGGCCGATTTCGCCCGCGAGGCCGCCTTGCGCGACCGAGACCGCATCGCGCCCGTGCGCGAGCTCGACCTCTTCTCGCAAAGCGGGCTTTGGTCCATCAACGTGCCGCGTGCGTTCGGCGGGCCTGAAGTCTCGTACCGCACGCTGGCCCAAGTCATCGCCATCATCTCGGCGGCCGATCCTTCGCTGGGGCAGATCCCGCAGAACCACCTCGGCGTCGTCGCCGCCATCCGTACCGTCTCGGACGAAGCGCAGCAGAAGCTGCTGTTCTCGCTCGTCCTGCGCGGGCTTCGCTTCGGCAACGCCTTTTCGGAATTTGGCTCCAAGAGGGCGACGGAGTTCGAGACGCAATTCGAAGATGCCGGCGACCACGTTCTCGTCACCGGCCGAAAGTTCTATTCAACGGGTGCCATCTACGCCCATCTCGTGCCCATCGTCGCGCTGGATGATGAAGGCCGCGCCTGGTATGCCATCGCCGACCGGAACGCCCCCGGCCTCACCGTCATCGATGACTGGTCAAGCTTCGGGCAGCGCACCACGGGCAGCGGTACGGTGCTGCTGGACAAGGTCGCCGTGCCCAAGACCCATCTGGTCCCCGGCTACAAAGGCTACGAGCGGCCCACCGCGGATGGCGCCATCTTTCAGATCATCCAGGCGGCCGTCGATACCGGCATCGCCAAGGCCGCGATCGACGACACCATCGCCTTCGTCCGCACCAAATCCCGCCCCTGGGTCGACAGCGGGCTCGATCGCGCGTCCGACGATCCCTACAGCATCCAGGCCGTGGGCGATCTCGTGATCAAGCTGCATGCGACGGAAGCGCTGCTCGATCGCGCAGGCCTTGCGGTCGACGCGGCCGTCGCCGAGCCTACGGCCGAGACGGTGGCGCAGGCGCAGCTTGCCACCGCCGAGGCCAAGGTGCTCTCCACGGAACTCGCGATCCTCGCTAGTAACAAGCTTTTCGAACTGGCCGGCACCCGCTCCACCCTCGCGGCGGAAGCGTTGGACAGACATTGGCGCAACGCCCGCACCCATACCCTGCACGATCCGGTGCGCTGGAAATATGCGATCATCGGCAATCATGCGCTGAACGGGGTCAACCCGCCGCTGCACGCCTGGAGCTGACGCCTGTCCGACGAGCGGGGACGAGCCCGCTCTCGCCCCCGCCGCAGGTCAGCCGGAATCGCGCGGCAGGGGGCCTTCGTGTCGCAGCCCGTGCCAGGCCAGCACGGTGTCGATGACGAAGGCGAGCAGCGCCAGCACGACGCACACCAGGGCAATGCCGAAGGAGATCACCAGCCAGGAGACGACTGAATGGTCGCGGAGGCTGCCCAGGAACAGGATGAAGGCGGTGCCACAGGTGGCGGCTCCGGCGATCGCGGTCAGCGCCACGGCGGCGTCGAGCGCCATCAGCCGCCGTTGCAGGCGGCCGTGGTGGCGTTCGAGCCAGGCTTTGGTCTGAGCATCCGGCCCCGCTCGCAGTAATTCGCCGAGATGCTGGTTGTGGTCCGAAACGCGGGCCAGGCGCGTGTTGAAGACGTTGAGCAGCGTGCCCACGCCGGTCAGCAGAAAGATCGGCGTCAGCGCCACCTGGACGATGTGCGCCGTGTTGTCGACCATGTCCGGGTCAACCTGCAGAACCATCGCGCGATCCTCAACCTCGACAGCGGGCGGGCGGACATGCCCTTCCTGGTTCCGAACTGACCATTCGGCAGCCGGCACGGCAAGGGATGGAGAACGAGAAAGGAAGGGATGCGGCGCCTTCGACGCAGGCGATGGTGGAGGGGGTTGGATTTGAACCAACGTAGGCGTGCGCCAACGGATTTACAGTCCGTCCCCTTTAGCCACTCGGGCACCCCTCCGACGCGGCGCTCGAAATCCCTCATTTGCCCGCCGTTGTCAACGAAGGCTATGGGAGCCGGGCGAGAATTTCTCGCCGCCGCTTCCCGCCCGCAAAGGACCCTGCCGCATGAAACCGCCCCGTTCAGACCGCCCGCGCGGCACCCGTTCCGGCAGCAAGCCCTTTCAGAAGGCCGATCGGCCCCAACCGGGCGGCAGCCCCGGCCGCAAGACCAGTGCAGAGGAACGCGCTTTCGGGCGCCCTGCAGGAAAGCCGGCGCATGGAGGCAGCCATGCGGCCGCCGCAGGGAAGTGGCGCGACAAGACCACGCAGGAGCGCAGCTTCAGCGGCGGCAAAAGTGGCAAGACCGGGGAGAGCCGTCAGGACAGCCGGGGAGACCAGCGTTCGGAAGGGCGTCCGGCCCGTGCCACCAGTACGGGCGCCCGCGCTGCCATCCCTTCCAGGATCCAGGACCGGGCGCGGGAAAGCCTGACCCGCGAGCGCGACCCCGTCATCGCCCAGCGTCCATCGCGCAGCGGCGACAGCTGGGGCGAGGCGCGGCCGGCTGAGGCGCGGCCGGCTGAGAGTCGAGCCTCCGAAACGCGGCCGGCCGACGCGCGGCAGAGCGAGGGTCGCCCGGCTGCCGCACCGCGGGGCGCTGTCTGGTTGTACGGCGTGCATGCCGTGCAGGCGGCCCTCGCCAACCCCGAGCGGCGGTTCCGTAGGCTCGTCACCACCGAAGAGGGGGCGGCTCAGCTCGCCCAGCGCCTGCCCCGCCCCTGGGCGATCGAACCTGAATTCGCGGAGCGCACGCGGCTCGACCAGATGCTCGGCCGGGATGCCGTCCATCAGGGTATCGCCCTTCTCTGCGACCTGCTGCCGCAGCTCACGCTGGAGGAGGCGTTGCAGCGCCCAGGCCCCGTCCTCGTGCTCGATCAGGTGACCGATCCGCGCAACATCGGCGCCATCCTGCGCTCGGCCGCCGCCTTCGGCGTCGCCTGCGTCATCCTGCAGGACCGGCATGCGCCGGAGGAAACCGGCTCCCTCGCGAAAGCGGCCTCGGGCGCGCTCGAAACCGTGCCGCTGCTGCGGACCGTCAACCTCGCCCGCATCCTGGGCCAGTTGAAATCCGCCGATTGCTGGGTGGTCGGTCTCGATGCCGAGGCGACGGCCGCGCTCAGCGGCCCGTCCTTCGCCGGCCGCCGGGTCGCGCTGGTGCTGGGCGCGGAGGGCGAGGGCCTGCGTCGTCTCACCCGTGAGTCCTGCGACGAACTTGCGATGCTGCCCATGCCGGGGGAAATGGAGAGCCTCAACGTCTCGGCGGCGACTGCCGTCGCGCTCTACGAACTCACACGGAAAGGTTGAGGGAATCGTGGGGCCCCCCCCCCGCC
>NZ_BAAFHE010000006.1:69361-310404 GCF_054665075.1 Acidisoma sp. 7E03 | reverse complement strand
CGAGGCCGAAGCACGCTACTATGCCAGCCTTGAGGCCATGTCCTTAGCCGCGTAACTTAAACCAAATGGCCTCCGGGAAACCCGGTGCGGTTCAGTACGATACGTATTCGAATCCGCCGCTGCTGACGATCGTGCGGTTGGCGATCGCAGCGTTGGTGACGCTTTCGGTGCCGCCAGCCGACACGATGGCATCGTTGGCGGTGCCGCTCACGCTGAGGTAACCGCCCGAACTCACCACCGTTGCGGAAGCAGTACCGTCCGAACCCACAATCTGCTCGCCATGGGCCAGGATGGTGGTGCCGCTCATGACACCACCCCCACTGAGGGTGGATTCGGCGCCGCCGCTGCTCACCACCGTATGGAGCGTCGTTCCGCCCGAATGGACGAGGATCAGGACGCCGGAGGTCGCGACGAGACCACTGCTCGTCACGCCGCTCGAAACGTTAATGAACGTTGTCATGCGACGGCTCAACTTTTTCTTATCGTTGACATAACGATACCAGCAAGACGGCGCAGCGCAAGGTCTTCCCTCGCACGCGCCAAGCCCATCAAGCCGTTCAGATCCTTATCGTAATGTTAAGTTCCGATAGGATCGGTGCGAGTTTTTTTGTTTTGTCGTCATGGCGGCGGCCGAGCCTGCAGCAGATCCCTCGCGCGACGACGCCACGCACTGCTTGTCTCGGCGCCGGATCAAGAAGCGGCGGCAGATCCATGTCCGCCTCGGAGGCACCCTGGGCGCGCGCGGCGTCCAGGGCGTTGTCGCCGCCTTCGTTAGCTCGCAGCGCGTCCTTCGCGGCTGCCGAAGCTGCGGGCGATGAAGCCGCCAGCGATGAGCGCCGCCGCGAGCCCCAGAACGGCGGCGGCGGACTGCCACAGGCCAGGCATCGCCCGGTCACCCGTCGCATGAATCAGCCAGGTGCAGATCGCCGGCGTGAAACCGCCGAAGATCGCCGTTGCGAGACTGTATGCCAGCGAGAAGCCGGTGGTGCGCACCGCCTCCGGCATGATCTCGGCGAGGAAGGGCACGGCAGCACCATTGTACATGCCGAAGAGGAAGGAGAGCCAAAGCTCGACCATCAGCAGATGGGTGAAGCTCGTATTGTGCGTCAGCCACAGCATCACCGGATAGGAGGTGACGAGGGTCGCGATGGTCACCGCAATGAGGATCGGCCGCCGGCCGATGCGATCGGAGAGCGCACCGCCGATTGGCAGCCAGATGAAGTTGGAGATGGCGATGCAGAGCGTAACCGTCATCACCTGCAAGGCGCCGAGGTCGAGCACGCGCCGCCCGAAGGTCGGCGTATAGGCGGTGATGAGGTAGAAGCTCACCGTCGTCATGGTGATCAGCATCATGCCGCTCAGCACCAGCCGCCAATGCGACGCGACCGAGGCCAAGATGGCGCGGAAGCCGGGGTGATGGCGGCGCCGCGCGAAAACCTCGGTCTCCTCCAGGCTGCGGCGCAGGAGGAAGAGGAAGGGGACGATGACGCAGCCGACCAGCAGCGGAATGCGCCAGCCCCAGCTTTCCATCGCGGCATGGCTCAGGGAGAGGTTGAGGATCACGCCGAGAATGGCAGCGAAGGCGACCGCCACCTGCTGGCTCGCCGACTGCCAGGCGCAGAAGAAGCCCTGGCGGCCCGGCGGCGCGATTTCCGCGAGGTAGATGGAGACGCCGCCGAGCTCGACGCCCGCGGACAGCCCCTGGATGAGCCGGCCGATCACCACCAGCACCGGGGCGAGGATACCGATCGTCGCATAGCCTGGCGTGAGCGCGACGAGGGCGAGGCCGATCGCCATCATGGAGAGGGTGAGGATGAGGCCGCGACGGCGACCGTGATGGTCGATATAGGCGCCGAGGAGCACGGCGCCGAGCGGCCGCATCAGGAAGCCGGCGCCGAAGGTGCCGAGGGCCAGCATGAGGGAGGCGAAGTCGCTGCCGCTCGGGAAGAAGGCATGGCCGATATAGGTCGCGTAATAGGCGAAGACCATGAAATCGTACATTTCGAGGAAATTGCCGCTGGTCACGCGCATGACGGCGGCCACCGTCTTGCGCCCCGTGGCGCCGCCGCGCCCGGTCTCGATTGCTGACATTGTCCGGACATCCTCCCTGCCCCGACGGGTCAGGGCCCGCTGCCCTGGCTCCTCATGCGGGACTTTCCGTGACAGGCTAGAAGGAAAGGTGGCAAAGGGCCATCCGCCCCTCTCGCCGTCGCGGTGAATCTGCCGTAAAGCCCGAAGGACATGCGCCGCTTTCATCCTTTCCTGCTTGCGACCGCCGCGACCCTTGCTTTGCCTCTGTCGGCGGCCGGGCCTGCCCTGGCGCAGGTCAGCGTCGACCCCAACGCGCTCGATGCCATCGGCGCGCCTGCGCTGCCGCCGCCCCCGCCTGCCGCCAAGGACCATCCAGCCCATCACGGCCGCCCGACGCGCGCGAAGCCGGCACGGCGCGGCGCGACTCACGGCCATGGCGCTAGCGTGAAGGCCGCGCCCCCCGCGGCGCAGACGCCCGCCACCTCGGCCACACCTCAGCCGGCCGCGCCTCAGCCGAGCGCGACGGGGCCTACGGAACAGCAGAAGGGCCTCGGCCCCTCCTTCCAGGTGGTGCCGACACTGCCCGGAGCAGTGCCGGCCTTGCCGGCCAAACCCTCGGCCACGCCCCCGGCGGCGCCGCCGTCTTCCACCGCCATCAAACCCGCGGACACGGGAAGCAACCTGCCGCTGCCCGCCACCGCGCCGCCCGCCCCACCTGCGACGACCACGCCACCCGCAACCTCTCCGGCACCCGCAGCACCGGCACCCGTGGCGCCGGCCGCCGCCCCGGCACCGCCGCCCGCCTCGGCGGCTTCGCCCTCAGCCGGGACCCTGCCGCCGGGCGCCGATACGCTTACCCTGCCCTATTCGGGGGAGGACACGGCGCTCGGCGGCCCGGAAACCGCCATCCTGCAGACCTTCGCCCATCGCTCCGGGCCACAGTTCCACTACAACGTGCTCGCCTTCGCCTCCGTGCCGAAGGGAGACGACGACCCTTCGACCCCGCGGCGCATCGCTCTCGATCGGGCCCGCGCCGTGCAGGCGGCATTGACCGCGGCCGGCATCCCGGCCAGCCACATCCGTCTGCTCGCCCGGGGCAATGCCGGCGGCAGCCCGCCCGACCGGGTGGAAGTGGTCGCCATGCCGCCGCAAACCGATCATAGTCCGGGCCAGACGCCCCCCTCACCCGCCCCCTGAGCAGGTTCCAGCCCTCATGACACGGCCGACCACCTACCTCCTCCGAATGCTGGTCTTCCTCGCGGCGGTCGCGGCGGTCGCGGTCTTCCTGATCCCCAAGATCCGGATCTTCTTCGCGAGCAATCCGGCGCTCAACGCCTTCATCTTCCTGGTCCTGCTGCTCGGCATCATCTGGAACCTGCGGCAGGTGCTGCGACTCGAGCCCGAGGTCGCCTGGGTCGCCGCCTATCAGCGCAGCCGCCAGCGCCTGTCCGGCATCACGCCGCCGAAGCTCCTCGCCCCCATGGCGCGGATGCTGGCCGCGCGGGCCGAGGCCGCCGGCCGCGAAGGCCGCGTCACCCTCTCCACCCAGGCGATGCGCAGCCTGCTGGACGGCATCGGCAGCCGGCTGGACGAAAGCCGCGAACTCTCGCGCTATGCGACCGCACTCATGATCTTCCTCGGCCTGCTCGGCACCTTCTGGGGCCTGTTGCGCACCGTCAGCGCCGTCGCCGATGTGATCCAGGGCATGAGCGTCGGCGCAGGCGACATCAATGCGATCTTCGACCAGTTGAAGTCGGGCCTGGCGGGGCCGCTCGCCGGCATGTCCACCGCCTTTTCCTCCTCGATGTTCGGCCTCGCCGGCGCCCTGGTGCTCGGCTTCCTCGATCTCCAGGCCGGCCAGGCGCAGAACCGCTTCTACAATGAGCTGGAAGACTGGCTCGCCGGCTTCACCCGCCTCTCCTCCGGCGTGCTCGGCGGCGAAGGCGAAGGCGGCAACGTGCCGCTCTATGTGCAGGCGCTGCTGGAACAGACGGCCGAGAACATGGAGGGGTTGCAGACCGTGCTCGCCCGGGGCGAGGAAGGCCGCATGCAGTCCGCCCAGGCGCTCAACGCGCTCGCCGAGCGGCTCAACACCTTCACGGACACGATGCGCGCCAACCAGCAGCTCATGCTGCGCATCGCGGAAGCCCAGTCGAGCCTCGGCCCCGCCCTCCAGCGCATCGGCGACAGCCGCGACCGCGCGACGGCGGACGAGGTGGCGCATGCCCATCTGCGCAACATCGAACATGCCTTGCAGCGGCTGATCGCCGAGACCGAGCAGGGACGCGCCCAGAGCACGGCCGAACTCCGCAACGAAATCCGCGTGCTGACGCGCACACTCGCCGCGATGAGCGACGGGGCCCGCTGACATGCCGGGATATCACCGGCGCCGCCAGCAGAACGGGCTCGACGCCTGGCCCGGCTATGTGGATGCGCTCTCGACGCTCCTCATGGTCACGATCTTCGTGCTGCTCGTCTTCGTGCTGGCGCAGGGGCTACTGTCGGTCTCGCTCAATGGCAAGGATCGGGCGCTGGAGCGGCTGCACCAGCAGATCGCGCAGCTGACGGACATGCTGTCCTTGGAAAAGGGACGCACCGCGGACCTGCAGAACAACATCGCGAGCCTCGCCCATGATCTGGGCGAGGCGACGGCGACGCGCGACAGCCTGGCCCGCCAGCTCGCTTCCGCCCAGGCCGAGATCGCGCGCGACGCGTCGACGGTCGCGAGCCTCAGCAGCGAGCGCGACCAGCTGACGGCACAACTCGCCGACGCCAAGCTGCAGGCGCAGTCCGCGACCGCGCGGCTGAACGACATGCAGGGCCAGCTCGGCCAGCAAACCACGGTCGCGACCTCGGCCCAGTCCCAGCTCGATTCCCTGCAGAGCGCGCTGACCACCGCGCAGCAGAAGCTCGCCGCCGATACGGCGCAGCTCGCCCAGGCCACCACCGCGACCGCCACCGCATCGGCGGCCGCCAAGACGGCGCAGGCGCAGGTGGCAAACCTCGAGACCCAGCTGACGGCCATGGAAGCGCGGGCGAAGACGGCCGAGTCCAAGCTCACCAGCCTGCAGGGCGATCTCGCGAAGCAGACCCAGGCCGCGAGCGACGCGCAATCCGCACTCGGCCAGCAGACGCAGAAGACGGATGCGGCAGAAGCGCAGATCGTGCTGCTCAACCAGCAGATGGCGCAGCTGCGCGCGCAATTGCAGGCGCTGGCCCAGGCGCTGGACCTGCAGCAGCAGCAGGGCCGCGACAAGGACGCCCAGATCGCGGATCTCGGTCGCAAGCTCAACCTGGCGCTTGCCGCCAAGGTGCAGCAGTTGCAGCGCTACCGCAGCGATTTCTTCGGCCAGCTGCGGGAGATCCTGAAGGATCAGCCCAACATCAAGATCGTCGGCGACCGCTTCGTGTTCCAGAGCGACGTGCTCTTCGCCTCCGGCAGCGCCGACCTCACGCCCGCGGGCCAGACGCAGATCAACGACATCAGCGTCGCCATCAAGAAGATCATGAAGGAAATCCCGCCCGATCTTTCCTGGATGCTGCGGGTGGACGGGCATGCCGACAGCCAGCCCATCACCGGCGGCCCGTTCCAGAGCAACTGGCAGCTCTCCGCCGCACGCGCCATCGCCGTCGTCCAGCTGCTCATCCTCGACGGCGTTCCGGCGAACCACCTGGCGGCGACCGCCTTCGGCGATACCCAGCCGATCGATCCGGCAGACACGCAGGACGCCTATGCCAAGAACCGCCGCATCGAGTTCCGACTGACCGATCGCTGACCGGGCGATGCTGGAGACGACGCACCCGCCGGCCGAATGGACCATCGGCCGCCAGCGCATCCTGCAGATGGATTGCCTGGACGGTCTCGCCGCCCTTCCGGCCGAGAGCGTCGACGTCTGCGTCACCTCGCCGCCGTACAACATCGGTATCGCCTATCGCAGCTATGCCGACCGTCTGCCGCGGGACCGCTATCTCGACTGGATGGCAGAGGTGGGCCTCGCCATCGCCCGGGTGCTGAAGCCCGGGGGCTCGCTTTTCCTCAACGTCGGCTCCACCGGCAACGACCCCTGGATCGCGAGCGACGTGGCGGATGCGATGACCCGGGATCTGGTACTGCAGAACCACATCGTCTGGGTGAAGTCGCTGAGCATCGGAGACGACACGCTCGGCCACTTCAAGCCGATCACGAGCGACCGTTTCCTCAACAACAATCACGAATCGATTTATCATTTTACCCGGTCCGGGCGGGTGGCGTTGGACAGGCTGGCCGTGGGCGTGCCCTTCAAGGACAAGTCGAACATCGCGCGCTGGGGCCACAAGCGCGATCGCCGTTGTGCCGGCAACGTGTGGTTCCTGCCCTATCAGACGGTCAAGTCCCGCGCGCAGAAGTTCGACCATCCGGCAGGGTTCCCCGTGGAGCTGCCGGAGCGTTGCATCCGGCTGGCAGGGCATGACGACCCGCTGGTGCTCGATCCCTTCCTTGGCGCGGGCACCACGCTGGTCGCCGCAGCCCGCCTCGGCGCGCATGGCATCGGCTTCGAGATCGACGGAGACTATGCCGCCCGCGCCGCCGCTCGGCTCGAAGCCGCAATTGCTGGCTGACCCCGGCTCGGACCAAGGAGGGATCCACCATGCTCTATCGCCGCAGCCTCCTCGCGGCCGGCCTTGCTCTGCCGGCGCTCTCCCGCGGTGCCGCGGCCGCCACGAGCCTGACGTCTGAAGCCATCGTCGCCTTGGAAGCGCGGCATGGCGGAAAACTCGGCGTCTCGGTCATCGACATGGGCGACGGCCGTCGCTTCGGCTATCGGGCGGAAGAGCGTTTTCCACTCTGCAGCACCTACAAGGCGCTGGCGGCAGCGGGCGTTCTGGCCGAGGTCGACCGCGGCCGGCTGCGGCTCGATCAGCGCATCATCTATGGCAAGCAGGACCTCGTCAGCTATTCGCCGGTGACCGCGCAACATTCCGGCGCACCGGGGCTCACGCTCGCCGCGATCTGCGCCGCCGGTGTCACGCTCAGCGACAACACCGCTGGCAATCTGATGCTGGATGCGGTCGGCGGCCCCGCCGGCCTCACCGCCTGGCTGCGCCGCACAGGGGATGAGATGACGCGGCTCGACCGGCGGGAGACGGCGCTCAACGACTATCATCCGGGCGACCCGCGCGACACGACGACGCCGGCTGCGATGGCCGGGACCCTGCAGCGCCTGCTCCTGGGGTCGGTGCTCTCCCCGGCCTCGCGCCGCCAGCTCACGGACTGGCTGCTGGCCGACCAGGTGGGGAAAGCGCGGCTGCGGGCGGGGCTGCCTGCAGACTGGCGCATCGGCGACAAGACGGGTTCGGGCGCGATGAACGCCACCAACGACGTCGGCATTCTCTGGCCGCCCAAGGGCGCGCCGCTCGTCGTCGCGGTCTATTATCTCGGTGCAGAGGCCGACATGACCGGCCGCAACGCCGTCATCGCCGATCTCGGGCGGCTGATCGCAGGCCGGTAGAAATTCAGATCAGCGGACGTAGACGCGAATCTGCGCGCCCGGCAGGTTGGGCAGGATCTGCGCGCCCAGGGTCACGCGGGAGTCAGGCACACCGTCACCCGTGACGCTGCGGGCGACGGTCTCGGCTTCCGGCGCCAGCGCCTTCGCCGCGGTGATCTGGCCGAGCGGCGTGCCAGTCTGCGGCACCGCGGCCACCACGTCGAAGATCACGTCGGGCTTGCGCGCCTCCGCCGCCTGCACGGCCCCGCTGAGGGCCGACAGATAATCGGCCGGCGTGGTGCCTGCGGGAATGGTGACGAGCGGCACGCGGGCGAAGGCCGCCTCGGCGGTCGCGACCGTCACGGCGCCAGGCCCATGCGGCTGCGGCCCGACCAGGCCGCGCCCGGGCAGGGTGCAGCCGGCGAGCCCCAGGACGAGCGGCCCGAGAACCCAAGAATGCTTCATCATGCGCCTCATGCCCCGGTCATGCGGGTGAAATCCGCGAGGCCCAGTTGCCGCGCGGTCGCGCAGCGTTCAGCGCGCAGAATGGCGCGGAGATCCCCGAGCGCCGTGTCGAAATCCTGGTTCACCACCACGTAGTCGAACTCGCCGCAATGCTCCATCTCACCCGCGGTCGAGGCCATGCGCCGGGCGATCTCGGCCTCACTGTCCTGCCCGCGCAGCCGCAGCCGCAGTTCGAGTTCGGCAAGCGACGGCGGCAGAAGAAACACGCCCACCACATCCTCCGGCATCGCCGCATGCATCTGACGGAAACCCTGCCAGTCGATGGTGAAGACCATGTCTCTGCCGGCCGCGAGCGCCGCCTCCACCGGGGCGCGCGGCGTGCCGTACAGCGTCTCGCGGCCGAAGACATGCGCCCATTCCAGCAGGCCGTTGGTGTCGCGCAGATGCTCGAAGCGCGCCTTGTCGCAAAAATAGTAGTGCTCGCCCTCGACCTCACCCGGGCGCGGCGGTCGCGTGGTGAGGCTGATGGAGCGGGCCAGGCCCGGCTCCGCCTGGAGCAGAGCCTGGGTCAGGCTGCTCTTGCCCGTGCCCGAGGGGGCCGCGATCACGAAGCACAGGCCGCGCCTGCGGATGGCGGGGGCCGGCGGGGCGATGTCGCTCATTCGACGTTCTGAACCTGTTCGCGCAGCTGTTCGATGACCGCCTTCAGGGAAAGCCCGATCGCGGTCAAGGGCACCGACGCCGATTTGCTGCAGAGCGTGTTCGCCTCGCGGTTGAATTCCTGCATGAGGAAATCCAGCTTGCGGCCGACGAGCAGGCCTTCGGCGAGAAGACCGCGGGCGGCATCGATATGGCTCGCCAGCCGGTCCAGTTCCTCGCGCATGTCGGAGCGGGAGGCGAGCAGCGCGACTTCTTGGGCGATCCGCTCCTCCGGCAGGCTCATGCCTTCGGCCAGCAAGGCGCGCACGCTCTCCAGCATGCGGTCCCGCTGCAGGCGCGGCTGGTCTTCCGCCGCATGCTCGGCCGCCGTGCGGAGTCGGGCGATTTCGTCGAGGAAACCGCCGAGCACGGTGGCGAGACGCGCGCCCTCGGCAAGGCGGCCGGCTTCGAGCTGATCCAGCGCCGCGGTGAAGCCCGCGAACACCGCGCCCTTCAGGGCGGGGCTGGGTGCGGGCGGACCGGACGCCACCTGCGCGGCGCGCAGCACGCCCGGCAGGCCGAGCAGCAGTTCCGCCCGCGGCGGCGGCGCGCCGGGGATGCGCGCGGCCAGCTCCTGCGCCAGGGTCAGAATGCGGGCCAAAGCCTCCGCATCCGGCTGAATCGCGCTCTGCTCTTCCGTCTTCAGGCTGAGGCTTGCGTTCACGCTGCCGCGCCGCAGCCGCTGCTGCAGCGCCTGGCGGAACTCGGCCTCCACCGCGTCCCAGCCCGACGGCAGGCGGAACCGCAGTTCCAGCCCCTTGCTGTTGACGCTGCGGATGTCCCAGGCCCAGGTAACCCCGCCGTCCTCACCCATGGCGGCGCCGAACCCGGTCATCGAGGCGAGCGGCTTCTTCTCTTCCATGAAGGTGCTTCTATTGCGAAACGCGGCTTTGGCAAATCCGATGGGGGCGAGGAACGACAGAAATGCGGCTTGAACGGGTTCTCGTCACCGGGGCGTCCTCGGGCATCGGCCGCGCCCTGGCGCTGGCCCTCGCCGCTCCCGGCGTCACGCTGCATCTCGGCGGGCGGGACGAGGCGCGGCTCGCCACGGTCGCCGCAGAATGCGGGAAGCGCGGCGCGGTAGCGCGGCCGATGCTGGTGGACGTGACCGATGCGCCGGCGATGGCGGCGTGGATCGCCGCCGCCAGCCCGCTCGATCTCGTGATTGCCAATGCCGGCATTTCCGGCGGCACGGCCGGAACGATGGAGAGTGCGGCGCAGACTCGGGCGATCTTCGCGACCAATCTGGACGGCGTGCTGAACACCGTGCTGCCGGCGATCGCGTCGATGGCGGCGCAGCCTGCGGGCTCCGACGGGCTGCGCGGGCGCATCGCGGTCGTGGCCTCCATCGCAGCCTTCGTGCCCAGCCCCTCCGCGCCCGCCTATTGCGCCGCCAAGGCAGCGGTCGATTCCTGGGTCGTCGGTGCCGCCCCCACCGCACGGGCACAGGGCGTGGCCCTCACCAGCCTTTGCCCGGGCTTCATCACCTCGCCCATGACGGCCGCGAACGACTTTCCGATGCCCGGCCTCATGAGCGCCGAGCGGGCGGCCGGCTTGATGCTGCGGGCCATCCGCGCCGGGCGGACACGGGCGATCTTCCCGCTCTGGCTCGGCGCCGCCGCACGCCTGGCCGCGCTCTGCCCCGTCTCCTGGCGGGAGGCGCTCGCCGCGCGCCTGCCGGCCAAAAAGGCACTGTGAGGCGACGCGGTCGCCCACAAAGGGCTATGGTTGCCGCGTCTCTGAGGAGCCGGCCGATGAACGCCCCGCCCATCGCCTATGCCTTCGCCGTCATCCTCGTGATCCTTGCGGGGCTTGCTGGCCACGGTGAAAGCCCCGGCGGCATCGCGCTCGCCGTCCTCCTCGTACTGCTCGCCGTGGTCACCCTCGCCACGGTGAAGATGACGGACCAGTGGAACCGGGCCATTGTGCTCCGCCTCGGCCGCTATCGCGGGCTCGGCGGCCCCGGCCTCTTCCTCCTCATCCCCTTCCTCGAAACCGTCGCGACCGTCATCGATCTGCGCATCCGCACCACCGAAATCCGCGCCGAGGAGGCGCTGACCCGGGACACCGTCTCGATCGCCATGGACGCCATCGTCTTCTGGCGCGTGGTCGACCCGATGCGGGCGGCCACCGAAATCGAGCACTACCGTCTGGCCGTGGAACGCGTGGCGCAGACCAGCCTGCGCGAGACGATCGGCAGCCACGATCTCGGCCGGCTGCTGTCGGACCGCCAGACCGCCGACGAGGAGTTGCGGCAGACGATCAGCCGCAAGACCACGGCCTGGGGCGTGGAAATCACCTCCGTCGAGATCAAGGACATCGCCATCCCCTCCTCCCTGCAGGATGCGATGAGCCGTCAGGCCCAGGCCGAGCGGGAGAAGCAGGCGCGCGAGACGCTCGCCTCGGCCGAAGTCGGCATCGCCCTGAAGGTGCGGGAGGCCGCGGCCGTCTATGCCGCCGATCCCATCTCCCTCCAACTCCGGCAGATGAACCTCGTCTATGAAATGAACAAGGAGCGCGGCACGACGATCATTATTCCGAGCGATCTCGCCAATAGCCTCGGATCGCTGAGCGCCGCGGTTGCCCGTCAGGCGGGAAATGGTATGAACAATGCCGCCCAAGGGCCAGAACCGGCCCGTAATGAAGAGGACCGTTCATGACCGACTCTGCCCGCTTTTTCACCCAGAGCGAGCCAATCCGCTACGAGGGCCGGGACAGCCGCAATCCCCTTGCTTTTCGTTGGTATGACAAGGACCGCGTCGTCCTCGGCAAGACCATGGAAGAGCAGCTCCGTTTCGCCATCGCCTATTGGCATTCCCTGGCCTGGCCGGGCGGTGACCCCTTCGGTGGCGAGACCTTCCTGCGCCCCTGGATGCACGGCTCGGACGAAATGGCGCTGGCCCGCCTGAAGGCCGATGTCGGCTTCGAACTGTTCCGCCTGCTGGACGCGCCCTTCTTCTGTTTCCATGACCGCGACGTGGCCCCCGAGGGCAAGACGCTCGCCGAAAGCAACCGCAACCTCGACGTGATTGCTGATCTCTTCGCCGAGAAGATGGCGCAAGCGAAGGTGAAGCTGCTCTGGGGCACCGCCAATCTCTTCTCGAACCGCCGCTACATGGCGGGTGGCGCGACCAACCCCGATCCGGACGTCTTCGTCTATGCCGCGGCGCAGGTGAAGCACGCGATGGAGACCACGCATCGCCTGGGCGGCGCCAACTACGTGCTGTGGGGCGGCCGCGAAGGCTACGAGACGCTGCTCAACACCGATCTCGGCCAGGAGCTGGACCAGCTCGGTCGCTTCGTCTCCATGGTGGTCGAGCACAAGCACAAGATCGGCTTCAAGGGTGCGATCCTGGTAGAGCCCAAGCCGCAGGAGCCGACCAAGCACCAGTATGACTTTGACGTTGCAACCGTTTACGGCTTCCTCAAGCGCTACGGGCTGGAGAACGAGGTCAAGGTCAACATCGAAGACAATCACGCGACCCTCGCCGGCCACACCTACGAGCACGAGATCGCACTGGCCTGCGCCCTCGGCATCATGGGCTCGCTCGACGTCAACCGCGGCGACCGCCAGTCCGGCTGGGATACGGACCAGTTCCCGAACGACCCCACGGGCATGGCGCTGGGCTTCTATTACCTGTTCCGCGCCGGCGGCTTCACCACCGGCGGCTGCAACTTCGACGCCAAGGTGCGCCGCCAGTCGCTGGAGCCGGACGATCTGTTGATCGCACATGTCGGCGGCATGGACACCTGCGCGCGCGCCCTGCTGATGGCGGAAGCGATGATCCAGGAAGGCGAGCTGCCGAAGTTCGTGGACGATCGCTATGCCGGCTGGAAGAAGCCGGAGAACCAGGCGATCCTGCGTGGCGAAGCGACGCTCGAAGATTTGGCCAAGCGGGTGGAGACGCAGGGGATCGAGCCCTCACCGCGCTCCGGCCGGCAGGAGTATCTGGAAAACCTCGTCAACCGCTATTTGTGACCCACGTGGTGGGGCGGATCCTATCGGGTCCCGCCCCACCGGCACGGCGCCCCGTCAGGGCGCATCCACCAGCAGCACGGCGGAATCCTCCAGGGCTTCAAACCGCAAATCCGGTTCGAAACGAATGGCCGCCCCGTCCCTTGCCGCGAGTTGCCGTCCGTTGACCGTGATCTGTCCATGGCTCGGCACCAGATACAGGTGCCGCTCCGGCAGGGCAGCGTAGCGGGCCCATTGCCCCGCGCGAAGATTGAGCCCCAAGACTCGCGCATCGCTCCGCAGGCGCGGCACTGGTTCCTCTCCCGCCTCCCCGCTCGCCAGCAGGACGAAGGCACCGGCATGATCGAGGCAAGGGAAATGCCGCGCCTGGCAGTCCGGGCGTCCGCCGCCCCGCTGCGGCCGCAGCCATATCTGAAACAGATGGGCCGGGACCGGCTCGAGATTGTATTCGGAGTGGCGAATCCCGCTGCCGGCGCTCATCACCTGCACGTGCCCCGCTTCCACACGGCCATCATGGCCCAGGCTGTCACCCTGGGTCAGCGCCCCCGAGCGGACATAGGTGATGATGTCGATGTCGGTGTGAACATGCGCGGGAAAGCCCGCACCCGGCGCGATCTCTTCATCGTTCCAGACGAGAAGCGCGCCCCAGCCCATCCGCTCCTCCTCTTCGTAATCGGCGAAGGAGAAATGGTGGCGGGCCTTGAGCCAGCCGCAATGCGTTCCGCCCAGGCTGGCGAAGGGCCGAATGTCGATCATGATCTGCCCCCTTCCGGAGGTCAGCATCGCATGCCGGCCAGTGCTTCTTCAAAACAAAAAGGCCGGTCTTTCGACCGGCCTTCCGTCATCTTCACAGCGTCTTGAAAGCGTTAGGCGAGGTAGGCGGGACGCTGGCTGGGGAGAACGCTCTCGTTGCGGGCGAGATAAGCCGGGCGCTGGCTCGGCAGAACGCTCTCGTTGCGGGCGAGATAAGCCGGGCGCTGGCTCGGCAGAACGCTCTCGTTGCGAGCGAGGTAGCCGGCGCGCTGGTTCGGCATCACCGACTGGCTCTGGCCGGAGGCCGGCTGCTTGTCGGTCACCTGATCGGCCAGAGCGGCGCCGGTCATCCCAAGGGTCACTGCGGCAACGGCCGCCATCAGCATGGTCTTCATAGGATCTCTCCAATCTTCTGTCCGGGCGGCCCGATAGCCACCACCTGAGGCGGGGCCAGGGGCCCGTCGCCTTGCGTTGACGTGGAGATACGCTCAGCGCGCGCCGCTTAGAACGCAGGTGCAGCACATGGTATTCATGCTTCAAGCGTTGAAATAACGCTCTAAACTTCTCACTTGCCTGTGATATGCGCATAAATCATGGCAGGATCGATCCGCCACGCATAGGTTCTGACACGCCGGTGGTCTCGGGAAAGCTCAAGGGTAAGCCCCGCTGCACCCGAACCGCGAGATAGGCGAAGCACTGCGCTTCGAGGAAATCTCCTTGCCAGGACACGGATTCCACCGGCGCCACCGGGGCGCCGAGACGGCCTGCGAGCGCCCGCATGATGGCCAGGTTGTGCCGGCCTCCGCCTGCGACAAGCCAGCGTTGCGGCGCCTGCGGGAGCGGCGTCACTGCAACCGCCGCCGCCGTGAAGGCCGCGAGCGTGGCCGCGCCGTCGGCGGCTGTCATGCCCTCCATGTCTTGCAGCATTGCATGAAAGGAAAGCCGGTCGAGCGACTTCGGCAGGGGCTTGCGGAAATACGGGTGCTCCAGCCAACGCGCGATGCGGGCTTCGTCCACGCGGCCGGCGAGCGCCAGCGCACCGTCGGCATCATAGGCCCGACCGCTCTGGCGCATCACCCAATCGTCGAGCAGCGCGTTTCCAGGCCCGGTGTCGCAGGCGGCGATCGCCCCCTCCGGCCCGAGATAGGTCACGTTGGCGACGCCGCCGATGTTGAGGATGGCGAGCGGCTTGGGCAGCGCGGCCGCGAGCCCGGCATGGAAAATCGGCACCAGCGGCGCCCCTTCTCCGCCCGCCGCAACGTCGGCGGACCGGAAATCATAGGCAACCGGAGCCCCCAGGCTGCGGGCAAGCCAGGCCGCATCGCCGATCTGCCAGGTGCGCCGCTCGGCCGGCCGATGCAGGATGGTCTGGCCGTGAAAGCCGATGAGATCATACGGCACGTCCAGCGCCCGCACCGCCTCGGCATGCACCTCGGTCAGCCGCCGGGTGACGGCCAGAAGCTGCGGATCATCCACGGCAAGGTCCGGCGCCCGGTCGAGAAGCTCCCGGATCGCGGCGCGCAGTGCGGGCTCGTAGGGCAGGGTCAGCGCCGGGCCGAAGGTGCCGACCTTTTCCCCATCCGTCTCGATCTGCCCCGCATCCACCCCATCGAGCGAGGTTCCGCTCATCAGCCCGACGACACGCAGCATTTCGTCCGCTCCTCTCTCGTGCTAGCCCAGCGCACCGATCTTCTACGATACGCACGGATAGGCTCGATGACGAAAAGCGGATTCCTGACGGAGGCGAAAGCGCGCGGCTTCGTCTTTCAATGCACGGACGAGGCGGCGCTGGACGAGGCGCTGGTTCAAGGCACCGTCGCGGGGTACATCGGCTTCGATCCGACCGGTAACAGCCTGCATGTCGGCCACATGGTGCAGATCATGCTGCTGCGCCTGCTGCAGAAGCACGGCCACAAGGCAGTCGCCCTGCTCGGCGGCGGCACCGCCAAGATCGGCGACCCCTCCTTCCGCGAAGAAGCCCGCCAGCTGATGACGGATGCGACCATCGCCGAGAATATCGCGGGCATCCGCCGCAACATCGAGCCCTTCCTGCGTTTCGGCGACGGACCGGCCGACGCCATCATGGGCAATAATGCCGATTGGCTCGACCGCCTCGGCTACATCGAGCTGCTCCGCGAGGTGGGCCCGCATTTCAGCATCAACCGCATGCTGTCCTTCGACAGCGTGAAGTCCCGCCTCGACCGCGAGCAGGGCCTCACCTTCCTGGAGTTCAACTACTCCATCCTGCAGAGCTACGACTTCCGCGAGTTGAACCGCCGCTACGGCGTCAATCTGCAGATGGGCGGATCGGACCAGTGGGGCAACATCGTCTCGGGCGTGGATCTCGTCCGCCGCACGGACGGGAAGACGGTCTATGGCCTGACGGCGCCGCTGATCACCACCGCCTCTGGCGCCAAGATGGGCAAGACGGCCAAGGGCGCCGTCTGGCTCACGGCCGAGCGGCTGTCACCCTTCGACTACTGGCAGTTCTGGCGCAATACCGAAGATGCCGACGTCGGCCGCTTCCTGAAGCTCTTCACCGATCTGCCGCTCACGGAGATCGCGCGGCTGGAAGCTTTGGGCGGCGCCGAGATCAACGAGGCCAAGAAGATCCTGGCGACCGAGGCGACCGCCCTCTGCCATGGCCGTGCGGCCGCCGAGGCCGCCGCCGAGACCGCGCGCAAGGCTTTTGAAGAAGGCGTTGCCGCGGACACGCTGCCGACCGTCACGGTGCCGGCGGGCGACCTTGCCGTCGGCATTCCGGCCTTCGCCCTGCTGGTGCAAGCCGGCATGGCGGCGAGCAATGGCGAGGCGCGCCGGCTCATCCGCGGCGGCGGCGCACGGGTGAACGACGTCGCTGTCTCGGACGAAGGCCAGATGGTGACGGCCGCCGATCTGCGCGACGGCGCGGTGAAGCTCTCGGCCGGCCGCAAGCACCACAAGCTCATCAAACCGGAAGTCTGATCCATGACGCAGGAAGAGATCACCGCCTGGGCTTTGAAGAACGGCTGGACGATGATCGGCGGGCATCTCTCCCTCACCAAGCCACGCGCGCATCAGGAAGCGATCGTCCGTCTGGTGCTGAAAGCGACCGTCGCCAATCTCGAGGTGAAGAAGCCGGCCGGCAACAAGTGGGAGAAGATCGGTGGCGCCGCCTACAGCGCCATTACCGAGGATAGCGAAGAGGGGCCGCCGCACGGCCTCGGCTTCGAGAGCATCCCGAGCTTCACCATGCTGATGCAGGCGAACAAGGACGCGCAGACCTTCGCGAAGTTCCGCTAAGCGGCGAGCCCCTGGCGGCGCAGCCAGGCCGCGAACCAATCGGGCCACTGCGCCGTCGGCGTGCCCGCCTGCCCCATGCCGAATCCATGGCCGCCGCGCGGCAGCAGATGCCGCTCCACCGGTACGCCGGCCCGCTGGCAAGCCGCCTGCATCAAGGCCGAATTGGCGGGATCGGCGATGGGATCGTCCGCCGCCTGCACCAGGAAGACCGGCGGGCAATCGGGCCCGACATGGGTCTGCACCGACCATTCCACCCCCTGCTGCCGATCGGGGTGGCGGCCGATCAGGGCGCGCCGCGTCTCCGTATGATCATAGGGCGGCAAGAGGGTGATCACCGGATAGATCAGCGCCGCAGCGGCGGGGCGCGCGGATTGCCGATCCGCAGCATCGATCGGCGCATAGGCCTGAAACTCTGCCCAGGCCGAGGCGAGCCCCATGAGATGGCCGCCCGCTGAAAAGCCCAGCACTCCGAGCCGCGCCGGGTCCAGCCCATAGGCCGGCGCCTGCTGGCGGATCAGGCGGATCGCCCGCTGGGCGTCCTGGAGCGGGGCCAGCGGCCCCAGGGTCCAGCCCTCCGGCGGCAGGCGATAGAGCAGAACGAAGGCCGTGATGCCGCGCGCTGCCAGCCAGTGCGCCGCCGGATAGGCTTCCTGCACCCGCTCAATCCGCTCATAGCCACCGCCCGCGGCGATGAGCATGGCGCCGCCATTGGCCCGCGCCGGGCGAAACACCTCGAGGCAGGGTACCGCGATGTTGCGCACCGCGCCGCGGGGGCTGACGCGAAGCGGCCCATGCGGGCCGCCCCCGCCCGGCGGTGGGCCAGGCCAGAGCGTGATCCGGTCGGTGGCGGCGCGGGCGCGGTGCGACAGGCCGAGGCAGGCGCCGGTCGCGAGCAGGGTGCGCCGGGCGATGCCGAAGGGCGCATCCGCCCTCTTGTGATCAGCCAAGGCGCATCCACCATATGGAACAAAATAAGAACATGCTAGATCCCGACTCATGCCTTACGCGGAGCTTCAGATCACCTCCAACTACTCCTTCCTGCGTGGCGCAAGCCATGTGGAGGAGTTGATCGCGACCGCACAGGAGCAGGGCCATGCGGCGATCGGTCTCACCGACCACAATTCCGTTGCCGGCATGGTGCGCGCCTGGGTCGCGGCGCAGGAGGCAGGCCTGCGTCTCGTTCCCGGCTGCCGGCTCGACTTTCAGGATGCGCCCTCGCTCCTCGTCTATCCGCGCGACCGCCGCGGCTGGACGAATCTCTGCCAGCTTCTGTCGGTGGGCAAGACGCGCGGCTTCGCGGCCACCGGCCGGGCCGGCACCTGCCATCTGCTGTGGGACGACCTGCCACCACGGGCAGCCGCCCTCGTCGTGGTCTCTCTCGCCGAGCCGAACGACCCGCGGATCACGGCGCATCTCGCGGCGCTGCGCCAGCTCTTCGGGCGGCAAAGCTACCTCTCCCTCTCGCCCCGGCGTCTGCCCGGCAACGGACGACGGCTGCACCGGCTAGCGGCCGCCGGGCGCGGGGCCGGGGTCGCCCTGCTCGCGACCGGCGACGTGCTCTATCACACGCCCGAACGCCGCCCCCTGCAGGACGTGCTGACCGCCATCCGCAACCATACGACAGTGGAGGAGGCAGGCTTCCTGCGCGAACGCTATGCTGACCGGCATCTCCGCCCGCCGCGCGAAATGGCGCGGCTGCTCCGCGCCTATCCGGAAGCGATCGCGAATACGGAGGTTGTGCTCGACGCCGTGGATTTCTCGCTCGGCCATATCCGCTACCAATACCCGAGCGAAACGGCGGGCACGGAAACGGCGCAACAGGCGCTGGTCCGGCACGTCACGCAAGCGCTACCATTCCGCTACCCGGATACGGTGCCCGAGGGGATTCGCACCCAGCTCGATCACGAGCTAAAATTGATCGAGCAACTTGACTACGCCCCCTATTTTCTGACCGTCCACACCATCGTGCGGGCGGCGCGGGACATGGGCATCCTGTGCCAAGGCCGTGGCTCGGCCGCCAATTCCGCCGTCTGCTACGTCCTCGGCATCACCGAGATCGACCCCGTCGCCTCCAACCTGCTTTTCGAGCGCTTCGTCTCGGCCGAGCGGCAGGAACCGCCCGACATCGACGTCGATTTCGAGCACGAGCGGCGGGAAGAGGTGATCCAATGGGTCTATGCCCATTACGGGCGGGACCGCGCCGCCCTCTGCGCGACCGTCATGCGCTACCGCACGCGCGGCGCCGTACGCGACGTCGGCAAGGCGCTGGGATTGACCGAGGATGTGACGAGCGCCCTCGCCTCCCAGGTCTGGGGCTGGTCGGAGGAAGCGCTGACGGACGCGCATCTGCGCGCCCTCGCCCTCAACCCCGAAGACCGGCGGCTGCGCCTCACCCTGTCGCTCGCCGAAACGCTGATCGGCTTCCCCCGCCAGCTCGGCACCCATCCCGGCGGCTTCGTGCTGACGGAAACGGCCCTCGCCGATCTCGTGCCCGTGGCGCCCGCCGCCATGGCGGATCGGCAGATCATCGAATGGGACAAGGAGGATATCGACGTCCTCCGCTTCATGAAGGTCGACGTGCTGGGGCTCGGCATGCTCGGCTGCATGCGCCGCGCCTTCGACCTTCTGGCGGAGCACAAGGGCCAGACCATGAGCCTCGCCGGCATCCCGCAGGAAGACAAGTCAACCTACGCGATGATCGCGCGGGCCGATACGCTCGGCACCTTCCAGATCGAAAGCCGCGCGCAGATGTCCATGCTGCCGCGCATGAAGCCCCGCACCTTCTACGATCTCGTCATTCAGGTGGCGATCGTGCGGCCGGGGCCGATCCAGGGGGACATGGTGCATCCCTATCTCCGTCGCCGCGAAGGACGGGAGCCGGTCTGCTATCCCTCCCCCGATCTCGAGCGCGTGCTGGGCAAGACGCTCGGCGTGCCGCTGTTCCAGGAACAGGCAATGCAGGTCGCCATCCACTGCGCAGGCTTCACGCCAGGCGAAGCCGACCAGCTCCGCCGCTCCATGGCGACCTTCAAGATGACCGGTGGCGTCTCCAAATTCCGCGACAAGCTGATCGAGGGCATGGTGGATCGCGGCTATCCGCGCGACTTCGCGGAAGCCACCTTCCGTCAGATCGAGGGCTTCGGTTCCTACGGCTTCCCCGAAAGTCATGCGGCGAGCTTCGCCCTGATCGCCTATGCGAGTTCTTGGATGAAGTGTCATCATCCCGAGGTTTTCGCCGCCGCCCTGCTGAACAGCCAGCCGATGGGCTTCTATGCACCGGCACAGATCGTCGCGGATGCGCGGGCGCATGGGGTGGAGGTGCGGCCCGTCTCCGTCTGCCATTCCCGCTGGGACTGCACGCTGGAGCCGGGGAGCGCGGGCGGCTTCGCCCTTCGCCTCGGCCTTCGCATGGCGCGCGGCCTTGCCAATGAGGATGCGGCCCGTCTGGTGATGACCCGTCTGGCGGCGCCCTTCCCCTCGCTCGAGGATCTGGCCGACCGCACCGGCCTCTCCCGTCCGGCGCTCGAGAAGCTTGCGGCGGCGGATGCCTTCCTGGATTTCGGCCAGGACCGTAGACGCGCCCTCTGGGCCATCGGTGGTCTGGCCGAAACCGCCCTGCCGCTTTTTGCGGCGCGCAGCGCCGGCCCTGCAGAGCCTGCCCTGGCGCTGCCCGGCATGACCGAGGCGCGCCAGGTGGTGGAGGATTACCGCGCCACCGGCCTGTCGCTGCGCGCCCATCCCGTCGCTTTTTTGCGAGCCGCCCTCACCCATCGCCGCATCGCTGACTGCGCCAGCCTGCGCACCACGCGGGATGGCGCTTGGCTGACGATCGCGGGTCTCGTCCTCGTCCGTCAGCGGCCGGGCTCGGCCCGCGGCGTGCTCTTCATCACCATCGAGGACGAAACCGGCTTCGCCAACATCGTGGTCTGGTCCCAGGTCTACGAAGCGCATCGCACCGTCATTCTGGGCGGCCGCATGCTGGCCGTCCGCGGCCGGGTGCAGAAGGAGGGAGAGGTCATCCACCTCGTCGCGGACCGGCTGACCGACCTCTCCCCCCTGCTCGACGGGCTGGGCCAGGATGGGATCCCCAAGGCCCGCATGCCCGAGGCTTTGGCGCGCGCCGACGAGGTGAAGCGGGGCGGCCCCGGGGGCCGCCCCATGCCGCCGCCCTCCGCGCAAGCCCCGCCGGGGCTGCGGGTGCCGACGCGCGATTTCCGCTGAGCCTCCCGGCACAGCTCTGCCGCAAATGCATGCCGTCCCGCAGAAAGCTAAGGGCTTCATCAAAGCTTATGCCCCAAGTCCGACATGATCGGCATGTCATAGAAGGTCGCACCCGTCTGCCGCAGGAGCCGCCGTGTCCACCCGCTTCACCTCCATCGTTCCGGTCCTGCTCGGCGTCCTGATCGCGGAGGTCGCCTTGGGGATGCTGACCACGCTCATCCCGCTCGACCTCGCCGCCAAGGGCCTGAAGGCCAATGCCATCGGCCTCGTCGGCTCCGGCTATTTCGTGGGCTTCCTCATCGGTACGCTGACCTGCGCGCGGCTGGTGCGCGCCGTCGGCCATATCCGCGCCTTCGCCGCTTTTCTCGCGGTCTCCGCCGATTGCGCCCTGCTGATGACCCTCGCGCATGATCCGCTGCTGTGGACTGCTCTGCGGCTCGTCATGGGCTGGGCGCTGTCGGGCATGTTCCTCGTTGCCGAGAGCTGGCTGAACGACAAGGCGGACAACGCCTCCCGCGGGCGGGTCTTCGGCGCCTATCTCTTCGTCTCCTGGGGCGGTGCGGCCCTCGGTCCGCTCGCCTATGCCCTGTTCAAGACCGCCGACCGGTCGCTCGCCATCGTGGGCGCGGCGCTCGCCACGGCGCTGCTGCCCATGGCGCTGACACCCACGCCGAATCCCACGCTCGGCGAGCGGCGGCGCTTCGGCCTGGTCAAGCTCTTCGCCATCTCGCCCATGGGCACGACCTGCGTCATCGCCTCGGGCCTGGTGAACAGTTCCTTCTACACCCTGGCCCCCGTCTATCTGGCGCGCCATGGCTTCACGCAGAACCAGATCCCGACCTTCCTGTCGGCGGCCCTCGCCGCAGCACTGGTGGTGCAGTATCCGGTCGGCATGGCGGCAGACCGGATCGGCCGCCGACCCATCACGCTGGCAGCCCTCGGCCTCGCCTTCCTCGTCTCGCTGCTATTTCCGATTCTCGGCGGCGGCTCGGCCTTCTGGGTACTGATTCTGCTCGGCTGCGTGCTTTCGGGCGTCACCGCGCCGCTCTACGGCCTCGGCGCCGGGCAGACCAACGATCACGTCGATCGCTCGGATTACGTCGCCTCCAGCGGCGGGCTGCTCTTCGGCTGGGCCGTGGGGTCGAGCGTGGGGCCGCTGCTCGCGGGCGTCGTCATGTCCCATCTTGGGGCCGACTCGCTCTTCTTCTTCCTGGCGCTCTGCCTGGCGCTGCTCTCGGGCTTCACCTTCTTCCGCATCCGCAGCCGCCCCAGCGTGCCGAGCGAAAGCGCCTTCGTGCCGGCGCGCGCGGCGCCGGCGCAGATCCTCATCCCCGAAGAGCCTCTGCCCGCGCCGACCGCCGCAGGCGGGGATCAGGACACCGGCGAAGGCTCGGAGGCGGAGGCAGGCGACGCCGAGGGTCGCGGCAGCAGCACGTAGAGCTGCCCCGGCGCATTCATTGCCCCGGCGCCGGCCGAGGCTTGCGCGCCGGTGCCGAAGAAGAGGTCCGCCCGCAAAGGCCCGGTGATGGCAGAGCCGAGATCCTGTGCCACCACCAGCCGGTCGAGCTCTGCATGGCTCACCGGGTCGGTCGTCGTCAGCCAGACCGGCGCGCCCAGCGGCAGGAAGTGGCGATCGACGGCAATGGAATGCCCCGGCGTCAGGCTGACGCCGAGCGCCCCGGGCGGTCCGGCATCGGGCGGCAGTTCGGGCATCACCTGGAAGAAGACGTAGGAGGGGTTGGCATCCATGATCGCCTTGGCGCGTTCGGGATGCGCCTCCAGCCAGGCCCGGATGCTCTGCTCGGTCACACCATTCTCGGGCAGAAGATGCTGCTGCACCATCACCCGACCGATCGGCACGTAGGGACGGCCGTTCTTGCCGGCATAGCTCACGCGCATGACGTGCCCGTCCGGCAGGTCGATACGGCCCGAGCCTTCGATCTGCAGGAAGAAGGCGTCCACCGGATCGGCGAGCCAGGCAATCGCCAGCGCATTGGTGTCCAGCGCGCCATTCTCGATCTGGAAGCGGTCGTAATAGGGCACGACCTTGTGGCCATCGAGACGGCCGACCGCCGTCTTGCCCGGCTTGTCCGGGTCGAAAGCCCCGAGATCCACGGTCACGAGATCGGGCGGCAGGCTGAGAAGCGGCGTCTGGTAGCGGCCGCCCGGTACCGTCGAGCCCTCGACCTCAGGCTCATAATAGCCGGTGATCTTGGCCGTGCTGCCACCGGCTTGGGTGACGAGATAGGGTTGGAAGTAGGTCTCGAAATAGCTGCGGGCCGCGCCATCGTCATCCGGCGGCACGCTCTTGGCGGCGGCGCAAGAGGCCTGCCACAGCCCGGCCTTGCCGCCGAGTTCCCCGGCGAGGCCGGAGCCGCCCAGCGCCTGATCGGGCGGGAAATATTGAATGCGCTGGCAGCTGGCGACGAAGGCAGACAGCGCCGCCGCCGGATGCGCGGCCGACCAGCCGGGCAGGCTCGCGAAAGCAACCGGCTGCCAGCTTGCGGGCCCCGTGCTGCCCGTCTGCGGCAGGGTGCAGCCCGCCAGCAGGCTCATGATCGCGCCGGCGCCGCCGACGCGCAACCGCCGTCCCGTCATCCTCCGCGGCCTTTCAGGCGCTGCGGGCGGCGGCAAGACGCCAGGTTTGGTCGCGGAGCGCAAGGTCACGCTCGAAGGTCCAGAGATCGACCATCTCGGTGATCCCATCCGTCCCCGACACCGGCTGCCCGTCCTTGTTGGAGGTCATGTTCACCTGGTCGGTGACGAAGCGGATCGTGACGTCGGCGAGCGAGCCCTGCAGTTCGACGGCGACGATCGCGGCCGTGGAGATTTCGCGGATCTCGGTGCGCTGCGTCTCCTCCGCCGCCTCGCGCGCGGCGATGGCGGTTTCGAAGGCGCGGTAGGTCTCGTCGGTCAAAAGGGATCGGAGCGTCACCCGGTCGCCGGCCGCGAAGGCCGTGACGATGGTGCGGAAGGTATTCTCTGCGGCTTCCAAAAAGCGCTGCGGCTCGAAGCCGGGATCGACGCTCTTGAGGCGGCGCAGCTGCTCGCCGAGGGGCGAGGCCGGATCGGGCAGCGGCCGCACCGGGCGGGGCGCCACGGGCTCGGCCCGTCCTTCGATCACCGGGCTGCGGGCTTCGGGCTTGGCGGGCTTGCCGCCGCGCTGGGCGTCGGCCCGGCCGCGAAAGCCGAAGGGCTGCATCGGCCGGGGGCGGCCTTCGAAACCGGTACGGCGGCCGAGAATGCTCCTCAGCCGCAGGATGAGGAAGGCCGCGATCAGACCGAAAAGAACGAGATCGACCGGAAACCCGCCGGAAAAATTCATGAAAACCCATTCCTGGACGTGGCCCTCGGGCCCCGCCTGTGCCAATGCAGGGAGACATAGGCCGGTGTTGGCCGCATCGCAACCAAGGCGCCGCTCCCGGTTTGCGGCTCCGTCGGGTCATCCCGCTTCATCCGCCGCAACGCTCCAGACAAGCTTAGCATGATTCTGCTCCGCCATGGCCAAAGCGAATTCAACGTCCGGTTCTCGCAGACCGGAATCGATCCGCGAATTGAAGACCCGCCGCTGACGCCGCTCGGCCGGCGGCAGGTGGAGGCCGCGCTCGCCGCCCTCGCGAAGACGCGCATCACCCGCATCATCGCCTCTCCCTATACCCGCGTTCTGCAAACGGCCGAGCCTTTCGCCCGCCATTTCGGCCTACCAGTGACGATCTCGCCCCTGGTGCGGGAGCGCTACGCCTATTCCTGCGACGTCGGTAGCCCGATTAGCCGGCTCGGCCCCGTGTGGCCGGCGCATGATTTCGCCCATCTGCCGGAGCGCTGGTGGCCGGAGGAGACCGAGACCGAGCAGGCGATTCTTGCCCGCGCCGCAAGCTTCCATCAGGAAATGGCCGCCCGCGCCGATCACGATGAGACGCTGGTCGTCAGCCATTGGGGCTTCATCCTGGCCATGACCGGGCAAAGCCTGAATAATGCCGAATGGGTCGTGATCGAACCGACCGCGGCTTGACGCGTAACCGGCCGCAAGAGCGACGCCGCCATCTTGGCGCCCAAAGCCCCCGATGCTAGGGGCACAACGACCGAGACCGAGAGAGAACCCATGTCCGACCAAGCCCAAGCCAATGCTCAGACCGTCGCAGCCCCGCTCGTCGTCAATGCGCAATACGTCAAGGATCTCTCCTTCGAGGTTCCCGGCGCGCCGCAGATCTACACGGTGCTGCGCAGCGCCCCGCAAGTCGCCGTCAATCTCGACGTGCAGGTGAAGCGCCTGGTCGAAGACCAGCTGGTCTTCGAGGTCACGCTGCTCGCGCGCGTCGAAGCGACGAAGCCCGCGGACATGCCGACCAACGCCGGCGAAGGCCCCATCGTCTTCCTGGCCGAGCTCTCCTATGCCGGCATCTTCACCCTCAACGGCATCCCCGAGAACCAGATCGAGCCCGTGCTGATGGTGGAAGGCCCCCGCCTGCTCTTCCCCTTCGCCCGCAACATCCTGGCGGACGTGACGCGTGACGGCGGCTTCCCGCCCGTCCTGCTCGGCCCGATCGACTTCCTCTCCCTGTGGCATGCCCGCCGTCAGCAGGCCGCGGCCGCCGCTCAGGCGGCGAACGCCACGGTCAACTGAGCCTCCGGACCGCCGCCGATGGCCATCCTTTCGGGCCAGGCCCGGCTGGCCGGGGTCATCGGCTGGCCGGTCGCGCATTCGCGCTCCCCGCGGCTGCACAGCTTCTGGCTGGACCGCCATGGGATCGACGGCGCCTATGTGCCGCTCGCCGTCCGGCCCGAGGATTTCGCGACGGCGGTGCGCGGGCTGGTGGCGGCGGGTTTTCGCGGCGCCAACGTCACCATTCCGCATAAAGAAGCGGCCTTCGCCCTCTGCGACACGGTAGCGGAGAGCGCACGCGCCGCAGGTGCGGTGAACACCCTCGTCTTCGACGCGGGGCGCATCACCGGCCACAACACCGATGGCAGCGGCTTCCTTGCCAATCTGCGCCAGCACGGTATCGATCCGGCGGCGGGGCCCGCGCTTCTCCTCGGCGCCGGCGGTGCGGCGCGCGCCATCGCCGCCGCGTTGCGCGCCTTGGATGTCCCGGTGACGCTCACCAACCGCACCCGCGCGCGGGCAGAGGCGCTGAGCGAGGCGCTGCCCGGCTGCCGGGTGATCGACTGGGACGCGCGGGATGCGGCGCTCGCCGACCACGCCCTCGTCGTCAACACCACGGCCCTCGGCATGAGCGGCCACGAACCCTTGCCGCTCGACCTCGGCCGCGCCCCTGCGGGCATGAGCGCCGCCGACATCGTCTATGTCCCGCTCGAGACGCCGCTCATCGAAGCGGGGCGCCGCCTCGGCCTGAAGGTGGCGCCCGGCCTCGGCATGCTGCTGCATCAGGCGGTGCCGGGCTTCGCCGCCTGGTTCGGCGTGACGCCCGCGGTGGATGCGGGGCTCGAAGCCTTCATCGCCGACGATTTGCGGGCGAAGGGGTGAAAGTCCTCGGGCTGACCGGCGGCATCGGCATGGGCAAGTCCACGGCGGCTGAGCAGTTCCGGCGCCTGCGCATTCCCGTCTTCGATGCCGATGCGGAGGTGCACCGCCTGCAGGGCCGCGGAGGTGCCGCCGTCGCCGCCATCGAGGCGGCTTTCCCGGGCGTGGTTGAGAACGGCGCCGTCAACCGCAACCGCCTGCGCGCCGCCCTCACCGCCGATCCGCGCGGCTGGACGATGCTGGAAAGAATCCTTCATCCGCAGGTGCGCGCCGCCCGGCGGCGATTCATCGCGCGCCATCGCCGCCACGCCGCAAGGCTGGTCGTGCTCGACATCCCCCTGCTGTTCGAGACAGCGCCCAATCCGGATATCGACCTCGTCGTCGTCGTCTCCACCTCGGCCGCCAATCAGCGCGCACGGCTCCGGCGTCGGCGACGGATGACGGATGGCGAGATCGCCGCCATCATCGCCCGGCAGATGCCCGATTCGGAAAAGCGCAAGCGGGCGGACGTGGTGGTCAAAACCGGCCTGTCCCGCCGCCATGCCCAGGCGCGGATTCGGCGGCTGGTTCAGGAGATTCGTGGATGACGCGTTCCATTCTCTTCGATACGGAAACGACTGGGCTCGACCCGAAGACCGGTGACCGGGTGATCGAGATCGCCGCCCTGGAACTCATCAACGACCTGCCGACCGGCGTGCATTTCCACCGCCTCGTCCACCCCCAACGGGACATTCCGGAAGAGGCAACCCGGGTGCACGGCTTTACGCTGGAGCATCTGAAGGACGCGCCGGTCTTCGGCCTGGTGGCCGCCGAAATGCTGGCCTTCATGGGCGAGAGCGAGCTGCTGGTCGCGCATAACGCGCCCTTCGACTTCAACTTCCTCAATTGGGAATTGAAGCTGCTGGGTCTGCCGCTGCTCGCGCCCCATCGCATGGTGGATACCCTCGCCATGGCGAAGGAGCGGTTTCCGGGCATGCCCAACAGCCTGGATGCGCTCTGCCGGCGCTTCGGCATCGACCTATCGGCCCGCACCTCCCACAACGCGCTGCTCGACTGCAAGCTGCTGGCCGAAGTCTATATCGAGCTGACGGGCGGTCGGCAGCGTGGCCTGTCGCTGGCTGCAGTGGAAGGCGGGGCGAGCACCACGCACGCGCAGTATGATGCGCCCGCGACGCGCGCGCCGCGGCCTATCCTTGTCTCACAAGGGGAAGCCGCGCGTCATGCGGCATTTCTCGCGCAGTTGAAGGACCCGATCTGGCTGCGCGAACCGCCGGCCGAGGCCGCAGCGGCCGCCGGCTGATCAGAAGTCGCTGCAGCGGCCCTTCTGCTCCCAGTCGCCGAAGCGCGTGGGCTCGGGGCCGGCGGGGCCGCCGATCTCCTTCGGCATGACGGCTTTCGGGTCCACCGGCGGGGTGTCCTGCGGGCTCGGGGGCGGGTCCTGCGGGGCAGGTTTCGGATCGGATTGGGTCATACCCGATAGATAATCCGCCCGCCGCACTGAGCAAGCACCAGGTCAGCGGCCCTCGGCCGTTTGCTGCGCAATCGCCGCGGCCGCCTGCTGGAGCTTCGCGAGTTGCGGGTCGAAGCGAATGGCGAGCGCGCGGCGCCAGGCCTCGGCCGCACCCGCCGCATCGCCCATGTCGGCATCCAGCCGCCCAAGCAGGACATAGCCCTGGCGGGCCCCCTCGCTCGTTGGATCGAGCCGCGCGATCTTGTCGCGCAGCAGGGCGAGCATCGCCTCGTCCTCCTGCCGCTGCTGGACCATCGCCTGCAGCCGTGGCGCGAGCGGTGCGGCGGGCAGCAGCGGGGCGCCGTTCTGCAGGTAGAGGATGAGGGCGAGGAAGGGCAGCAGCGGCACCATCAGGGCAAGGCGCCAACTGCGCCAGGGTCGCGGGGCGGGCGGCAGCGCCTCCGCCGCCGCGTCGGCGGCGAGCAGCCGCCGCTCGATCTCGAGCCGGGCTTCCCGCGCCTCCGCCGCGCCGAGCGCGCCGCGCGCACCCTCCTCGGCCACTTCGCCCAGCTGAGCGCGGTAAAGCGCGAGGGCGGCCTCCCGCCGGCCGCGGAGGGCGACCTGACGCTGCGCCACCAGCACCGGCAGCATGACGAGGAGGGAGAGAAGGACGAAGCCGAGCCAGATCATGGGCGAAGCAACTGCTCCAGCCGGGCGCGTTCCGCGGGGCTGAGGGGCGCGGGGGGCCCCTCGCCGCGGCGGCGGCGCAAGCCAAGGAGAACCGCGGCCGCACCCAGAAGGAGGGCGAGCACCGGCGTCGCCCACAGCAGGGCGGTCAGCGCATCGAAGGGCGGGCGCAGCAGGATGAAATCCCCATAGCGCTGCACCATGGCGGCGATGATCTGCGGGTTCGTCCGCCCCGCCGCCACCTGCTGGCGGATGAGGGCGCGAATGTCCCGGGCGAGATCGGCGTCACTCGCCTCGATGCTCTCGTTCTGACAGACGAGGCAGCGCAATTGCTGACCGATCGCCTCTGCCCGCGCCTCCTCAGCCGGGTTGGGCAGCATCTCGGCCGGGTCGCTGACGGCGCGCGCTGACCCGATGCCGAGCCAGAGGCCGAGCAGGACGACGGTGAGCGCCCGCCGCATCAGGCAGCCGCCTTCCGCCACAGCGGGCCTAGCTCCTGATCGATCACCGGGGCGGTGAGCGCGCCGGCATAGCGCCAGCGGACGATGCCCTGCGCGTCGATGAGATAGGTCTCCGGCACGCCGTAGAGCCCCCAGTCGAGCGCGACCCGCCCCGGCTGGTCGAGCGCGATACGGGCATAGGGATTGCCGTTCTGCGCCAGGAAGCGCCGGGTGGCGTCCGGGCTGTCCTTGTAGGCGATGCCCCAGATGGGAAAGCCCTGGCGCGTCAGCTGCATCAGCATGGCCGCTTCCTGGAGGCAGGGCACGCACCAGGAGGCGAAGAAGTTCACCAACAGCGGACCTTGCGGATGCTGCAGCTCGGCGCCGGTCATGGCCCCGCCGTCGAGGCCGGGCAGCGTGAAATCGGGAACGCGGCGGCCGATGAGCTGGCTCGGCAGGGCGTGCGGGTCAAAGCGCCCCTCACCCATCCGCCGCAGCATGAAGGCGAAGCCGCCGCCCGCCGCCGCCAGCGCGAGCAAGGGAACGCCGAGCAGCAAGCGCCGCCCGATGAGGGTTTTCTGATGGGTTTCCTGAGGTGCAGAATCGCTCATTCCGCCGCCACCGCCGATTGCGCCGGCGCGCGCCGCTGGCGCAACCGCAAGGGGGCGCCGATGCGGAGCCGCCGGTCGGAAAGCGACAGCGCCCCGCCGGCCGCCATGATCAGCGCGCCGAACCAGATCCAGGGAGCGAGCGGATTGACGTGGATGCGCAGCACCACGCCGCCATCCCGCACATCCCCCATCGCCACATAAAGGTCCCGCACACCATTGGTCTGGATCGCGACTTCCGTCGTGTCCTGCTGCTGCAGCGGGAAGCTGCGGCGTGCGGGGTGGAGGGTCGCGACCCAAGTGCCGCTCGCGAGATCCGTCACGCGCACGGCCGCAATCCGCGCCGTATAGTCCGGCCCCGGCTGATCGATGACGCTCTCGAGCGTCCAGCCATAGCCGCCCAGGCGGACGGTCTCACCCGGATGCACCAGGCTAATGCTGTGCAGCGCGAGCGTCATGCCGGTGATGCCGGCGAGGGTGACGCCGAGGCCGGCATGAGCGAAGGCCGCGCCAAAGGCTGCGCGCGGCAGATGCAGGAGCCGGCGGGGGCGCCAAGCGCTGCGCTGGCCGAGATCGGCCACGGCCGCGAGCAGGAGCCACAGCGCCCCGCCCAGGCCGAGGGCGGGGCGAAGACCATGTGCGGGCAGGATCAGGGCCACCAGCAGCAGAGCCGCGACCGCTGCCCACCACAGCCGCAGCAGGGCCGGCGCCAGCGCCGCACGTTTCCAGGACAGCGCAGGCCCGAGGCCCATGGCGGCGATCAAGGGAGCCGCGAGGGGAACGGCCGTGCTCTGGAAGAACGGCGCGCCGACGCTGATCTGCTGGCCGAAGAGCAGTTGCACGAAGGGCGGGTAGAGCGTGCCCACCAGCACCACCGCCATGATCGTGCAGAGCAGGATGTTGTTGAGCACGAGGCCGCCTTCGCGCGAAAGCGGCGCAAAGAGCCCGGCCGGCTGCAGCAGCGGCGCGCGGAAGGCAAAGAGGGCGAGCGAGGCGCCGATGACCAGGCCGAGGAGAGCGAGGATGAAGACGCCGCGCGCCGGATCATTGGCGAAGGCATGCACTGAATTCAGCAGGCCGGAGCGCACCATGAAGGTGCCGCAGAGGCTGAGGGAGAAGGTGCCGATGGCGAGCAGCAGGGACCAGATCTTCAGCGCCTCGCGCTTCTCCACCACGATCGCCGAATGCAGCAACGCGGTGCCGGTGAGCCAGGGCAGCAGCGAGGCATTCTCCACCGGGTCCCAGAACCAATAGCCGCCCCAGCCGAGGACGTAGTAGCTCCACCAGGAGCCGAGGGCGATGCCGGCCGTCAGGAAACACCAGGCGGCGAGGGTCCAGGGCCGCACCCAGCGGCCCCAGGCGGCATCCACCCGGCCTTCGAGCAGGGAGGCAACGGCGAAGGCGAAGGCAATCGAGAAGCCGACATAGCCGGTGTAGAGAATCGGCGGATGGAAGGCGAGGCCCGGGTCCTGCAGCAGCGGGTTGATCCCCTGCCCCTCCATCGGCGGCGGCCAGATGCGCTGGAAGGGGTCGGACAGCAACAGGGTGAAGAGCAGGAAGCCCGCGGCGACGCAGCCGAGCACGCCCAGGACACGGGCACGAAAGCCGGAGGGCAGCCGGCCGCCGCAGGCCGCCACCACCCCGCCGCACAGAGCGAGGATCAGGCACCACAGCAGGATCGAGCCCTCGTGGTTCCCCCAGGTGCCGGTGATCCGGTAGAGCAGCGGCACCGCCGCGCTGGAATATTCGGCGACGTTCCGCACCGAGAAGTCGGAGACGACGCCGGACCAGACGAGCGCGAGGAAGGCAAGCATGACGGCGAGCGCCTGGGCCAGGCCGAGGGCGGGCGCCGCCGCGATCAGCCGGACGTCGTTGCGATAAGGCCCCCAGAGACCGCAGAGCCCCTGCGCCGCGGCGACGATGCAGGCCAAAGCCAAAGCAAAATGGCCGAGTTCCGGAATCATGCCGCCGCCTCAGCCGCCCGCCTGGACCAGATGCGGGGGATCCGCCCGAAAGGCCGCGGCCGGCGGCGGCTTGCCGCTGGCAGGATTCCACAACCCGTCCTTCTTGAGCGCCTGCTCCACCTCCGGCGGCATATAGTCGGCGCTGTGCTTGGCCAGCACCTCGCTCGCCCGGAAGACGCCATCGCGCGACATCGCGCCGACCGCGACGATCCCCTGGCCCTCGCGGAAGAGATCGGGCAGCACGCCGGCATAGGCGGCGGTCACGACATGGCCGCGCTCGTCGGTGACACCGAAGGTGACACCGGGGGACCCGTCCACCTTCGCGTCGTGCAGGGAACCCTGCGCGACGATCCCGCCCAAGCGGAAGACGCGGCCCGGGGGCGGATGCTGCGCGAGCACCGCGCCCGGCAGCATGAAATAGACGATGTCGCCTGAGAATGCGGAGAGGGTGAGCGCCACCGCGCCGCCAAAGGCCAGAAGGCACGCCCCGACCAGCCACAGCCTGCGGCGCTTGCGCGTCATCATGCCCGGCTGCCCCGGCGGCGCGGAGTCTCGGCCTCCAGCGCCGCCAGCCGCTGGCGCGCGCGGCGGCCACGCGCCCAAGCCTGCAGGCCGAGACCGATCAGCGCGGCGAGGGTCACGCCATAGGCGCCGAGGATATAGGGCGCGTGGTTCATGCCGCCTTCTCGCCTCGGCCGAGACGGGCCTGAAGCAGCGCGCGCACGCGCCGCTCCACCACCGCGGCGCGCAGGCGCGTCAGCACGATGGCGGCGAAGAGGAGCGTCATGCCCAAGGCCGAGACCAGGAGTGGATCGAGCATCGCCGCCGGCATGGTGGTCTGTCCGAAGAGGTGGATGCTGTCCGGCTGATGCAGCGTATTCCACCAGTCAACGCTGAACTTGATGATAGGCAAATTGACGAGGCCGACGAGGGCGAGAATCGCCGCAGCCCGGAACCCGCGCTGCTCGTTGTCGAAGGCGCGAATCAGCGCGACATGGCCGAGGTAGAGGAAGAATAGCACCAGCACAGAAGTCAGCCGCGCATCCCACACCCACCAGGCGCCCCACATGGGCTTGCCCCAGAGACTGCCCGAAACGAGACAGACGGCGGTGAAGACGGCGCCCACGGGCCCAATTTCCATGGCGGCGAGATCAGCCAGCGGATGCCGCCAGACGAGGGAGGCAAGGCCACAGGCGCCCAGCGCGGCGTAGCCCATGGAGGCGATCCAGGCCGCCGGCACATGCACATACATGATGCGCACGGCATCCCCCTGCTGCCAGTCGGGAGGCGACAGCCACAGGCCCCAGGCGAGACCCGCGACCGTGACCAGAACGCCAGCGGCCGTCACCCAGGGAAGCACGCGGCCGGACAGCCGCAGGAACCGCCCGGGATTGGCAAAACGGTGCAGAGTCCGGGCGCTGGATCCTGTCGCGCCGGGCCGCGCTGTCGCGATTGCTTTCACCGGGCCTCCATAGCGAAGCGCACGCCGAGTTTGAAGGCTCATAGGCCTGAGTTAGAGTGACCAGAACATTACAAAGCGACAGGACCCCTCCCGCCATGCTCTTCGCGATCTCCGCCATGGACAAGCCCGGCGCGGCAGCGCTGCGTGCCGAGACCCGCCCCGCCCATCTCGCTTATCTCGATGGGATGGTGTCGCAGATGGTGATCGCGGGACCGCTGCTGGACGCAGGGGGCCAGGCCGTCGGCAGCCTCCTGATCGTGGAGGCCGAGTCGCAGGCGGCCGTCGAAGCCATGGCCGCGGCCGATCCTTATGCGCAGGCGGGTCTCTTCGAGACCGTCACCATCCGTCCCTATCGTGCCGTCTACAAAGACGGCGCCCGGGCGGGTTGAGGCGCCGATGCCCGCTTATTGGCTCGTCAAGAGCGAACCCGACGCCTTCAGCTGGGACCAGCAGGTGACGAACCGCGTGGAGCCGTGGACGGGCGTGCGCAACTTCGGTGCCCGCAACAACCTGCGGGCGATGAAGAAGGGGGATCTCGCCTTCTTCTACCACTCGAACATCGGCCGGGAGATCGTGGGCGTCGTGCGCGTGGCGCGGGAACACTACCCCGACCCCACGGCCGAAGGCGGCGACTGGTCGGCGGTCGATATGGAGGCAGTGAGCCCGATGCCCAAGCCCGTGACCCTGGCGCAGATGAAAGCGGATCCGGCGCTCGAAGGCTTCGGGCTGATCCGCCTCTCGCGTCTCTCCGTGGTGCCGGTGAGCGAGGCGCACTGGGCGCATATCTGCGCTCTCGGTGGCTGGAAAGCGTGACGGGTCGGGCGGTTTCGCGCCGCCCGGCGCCGCGGCCTCCGCTCACGAAGATTGACTCCAGGTTACGTGGAGGCTAACCCCCCGCCGCATTGCAGCGCCGCAAACTGGGCTGATCATCCTGGCGTAAGCTGATCTCCGTGGGCCTCCGAGCCTTATCCTCAAGGACAGTCAATGGTCGTTCGCGCCTTCATCTTTCCCGGCCAGGGAAGCCAGTTCGTCGGCATGGGCCAGGATCTGGCGGCTGCCTTCCCCAGTGCGCGCGACGTACTGGCCGAGGTGGACGACACGCTGAACCAGCGCCTCTCCAAGCTGATGTTCGAGGGCCCTGCCGAAGAGCTGACGCTGACCGAGAACACGCAGCCCGCACTCATGGCGATTTCCCTGGCCGTGCTGCGCGTGCTGGAGCAGGAGGGCAACCTGCCCCTGCCGCAGACGGCCGCGCTCGTTGCCGGCCATTCACTCGGTGAATACAGCGCCCTCGCCGCAGCCGGCGGCCTGTCCCTCGCCGAAACCGCCCGCCTGCTCCGCCTGCGCGGCAGCGCCATGCAGCGTGCCGTGCCGCCGGGTGAAGGGGCGATGGCCGCCCTCCTCGGCACGGACCTCGAACAGGCGCAGACGATCTGCGCCGAAGCGGCGATCGACCCCGAGACCGAACAGAAGCAGGTGGTGCAGCCGGCCAATGACAATGGCGGCGGCCAGGTCGTTATTTCCGGCCACAAGGCGGCCGTGGAACGCGCCGTCGAAATCTCCAAGGCGCGCGGCATCAAGCGCGCAATGCTGCTACCGGTCTCAGCCCCCTTCCATTGCGCCCTGATGGCGCCGGCGGCGGATGCCATGGCGGAAGCCCTGGCCACGGCGACGCTGAAGGCGCCGAACGTGCCGCTGGTCGCCAATATCTCGGCCGCCAAAGCGACCGACCCCACCGAAATCCGCACGCTGCTGGTGGAGCAAGTGACGGGCATGGTGCGCTGGCGCGAAAGCGTATTGGCCATGGCCGAGATGGGCGTCACTCATTTCGTCGAACTCGGCGCCGGCAAGGTGCTGACCAATCTGGTGCGCCGCATCCTGCCTGATGCGACGGCCACCGCCATCGGCACGCCTGCCGATATCGAAGCCTTCCTGAAGTCGCTCTGAGCGCCGGAGGAGACGAGACCATGTTCGACCTGACCGGCAAGACCGCCCTCGTCACTGGCGCATCGGGCGGCATCGGCGGCGGCATCGCCCGCGCGCTGCATGCCCAGGGCGCCGCCGTCGCCCTGTCCGGCACCCGGCGCGAGGCGCTGGAGACGCTAGCCGCCGAGCTCGGCGAGCGCGTGGCCGTCTGCCCGGCCGATCTGCGCGAGGCAGGTGCAGCGGATGCGCTGGTGGCCGCAGCAGAAGAAGCCCTCGGGCCGCTCGCCATTCTCGTCAACAATGCCGGCTTCACGCGCGACATGCTGGCGCTGCGCATGCAGGATGCTGACTGGCAGAGCGTGCTGGACGTCGATCTCTCCGCTCCCTTCCGCCTCATTCGCGCGGCGCTGCGCGGTATGCTGAAGCGGCGTGCCGGGCGCGTCATCAACATCGCCAGCATCGTCGGCGTCACCGGCAATGCCGGGCAGGCGAATTATTCCGCCGCCAAGGCCGGCATGATCGGCATGTCCAAGTCCCTCGCCCAGGAAGTCGGTAGCCGCGGTGTCACCGTGAACGTGATCGCCCCGGGCTTCGTCCAGACGGCGATGACCGACGTGCTGAAGGACGAGCAGAAGGCGAGCCTGCTCGGCTCGATCCCGCTCGGCCGGATGGGCCAGCCGGGAGACATCGCCGCGGCCGCCGTCTATCTCGCCTCGGACGAGGCCGGCTGGGTCACCGGCGCCACGCTGCACGTCAATGGCGGCATGGCGATGGTGTAGCCAGATCACCTCTTGAATTGCGGGAAAGACTTCCCGTAACGCTTTGTCCATCGGCGGCCGCGTCACCACAGCGTGTGAGGCAGTTGGCGGGTCAGACAAAACCATGCTAAGCGCGCCACAATCCGGGCTATACCTCTCGGGGCGGCGCGGACTACATGCCCCGGACGAGGAACGTTCTGGGCGTTATTCGGATCAAAACCACTAGCCGTCACGCAGGAGTATCGAGGTCCATGAGCGAAGTCGCCGACAAGGTGAAGAAGATCGTGGTGGAGCATCTGGGCGTCGAGGAGTCGAAAGTGACTCCGGAAGCGTCCTTCATCGACGATCTCGGCGCCGACAGCCTCGACACCGTCGAGCTGGTGATGGCTTTCGAGGAAGCCTTCAGCGTCGAAATCCCGGAAGACGCCGCCGAGAAGATCAGCACCGTGAAGGATGCGATCGACTACATCGAGAAGCAGAAGGCCGCCTGAGGCCGTCTCATGTCGGGTTCTCGAACCATCGAGCTGCGGCGGGTCGTCGTCACAGGCATGGGCATCGTCTCCCCCTTAGGGATCGGTGTCGAAAACGTGTGGCGCCGGCTCATCGAAGGCCAGTCGGGCCTGCGCGCCATCCAGTCCTTCGATACGTCCGACTTGCCGGCCAAGGTCGCGGGCGAGGTTCCCGCTGGCCTGAAGGCCGACGGCGGGCTTGACCTTTCCGAATGGATTCCGGTCAAGGACGTCAAGAAGATGGACCGCTTCATCCAGCTCGGGATGGTAGCGGCGATCGAGGCGGTCGAGGATTCCGGCTGGACGCCCGAAAGTGAGGAAGACCGTTGCGCCACCGGCGTGATGATCGGCTCGGGGATCGGCGGTCTGCAGTCCATCTATGAGGCCTCCGTCCAGGTGCATGAGGGGAAGGTGCGCCGCCTGTCGCCCTTCTTCATCCCCTCGGCCCTGATCAACCTCGTCTCTGGCCACGTTTCCATCCGCTACGGCTTCAAGGGCCCGAACCACTCGGCCGTGACGGCCTGCGCCACCGGCGTGCATGCGATTGGCGACGCCGCGCGGCTCATCGCCCTGGGCGATGCCGACGTCATGGTGGCAGGCGGCGCGGAAGCTGCGGTCTGCACCCTCGGCATCGGCGGGTTCTGCGCCTCGCGTGCGCTCTCAACCGCCTTCAACGACGAGCCGACCCGCGCCTCCCGTCCGTGGGACAAGGACCGCGACGGCTTCGTCATGGGCGAGGGTGCCGGCGTTCTCGTGCTCGAGGAATACGAGCACGCGAAGAAGCGCGGCGCGAAGATCTATGGCGAAATCGGCGGCTACGGCCTGTCCGGTGACGCGCATCACATCACCGCGCCGGCCGAAGGGCATGATGGTGCCTTCCGCGCGATGAAGGCTGCGCTGCGCAACGGTGGCGTCGACCCTTCCGAGATCCAGTACGTCAATGCCCACGGCACCTCCACGCCGCTCGGCGACGATCTGGAGCTGGAAGCGGTGGAGCGGTTCTTCGGCGACCACGCAAAGACCCTCGCCATGTCCTCCACCAAATCGGCGACCGGCCACCTGCTGGGCGCGGCCGGGGCCATTGAGGCGGTCTTCTCCATCCTCGCGGTGCGGGATGGCGTCGCGCCGCCGACGCTCAACCTGGAGGAACCGAGCCGCCCGAGCGTCATCGATCGGGTTGCCAAAACCGCCCAGGAGCGGCCGATCAAGGTCGCGCTGTCCAACAGCTTCGGCTTCGGCGGCACCAATGCGAGCGTGATCTTCCGCGCGGTGGACTGACCGCCGCGTGGCCTCACGCCGTCTTCTCGGCCGCCTTGGCTGGATCATCCTCCCGCTCGTAGCGCTTGTGATCGCGCTGCGGGCGGGCGAGACCTATGTGCAGCAGACCTGGCGCGGGCCAGGCCCCCTCGCCCAGACGACCGATTTCGTGGTGCCCCGCGGCACTACGGAGGTGGTGGGAACAGCGCTGCACGATGCCGGCATCATCGACAGCGTCCTCGCCTTTCGCGTGGCCGAGCATCTCACCGATGATCGCGGCCCTCTGCATGCTGGGGAATTCGCCTTCCCCGCCCATGCGAGCCTTGCGGAAGTCTTCGGCATCCTGCGCCACGGGCGGCAGGTCGAACATCATCTGACCATCCCCGAAGGCCTGACCGCGAAGGACATCACGGCGCTGATCAATGCGGCGCCGGCGATGACAGGCACCGTCGATCTGACCGAGGAAGGTGCGATCCTCCCGAACACCTACGACTACCTCTACGGCACGCAGCGCCGCGTCCTGCTCGAGCGCGCCGAGCGCGCCTTGACCACCACCATGGACCGGCTCTGGCCGGAGCGCGCGGCGGATCTGCCCCTCACCTCTCCGGCGCAGGCGATCATCCTCGCGAGCATCGTGGAACGGGAGACGGCGAAGCCCGAGGAACGGCCGATGGTGGCCACAGTCTATCTCAACCGGCTGCGCCTGGGGATGAAGCTGCAGGCCGATCCGACGGTGATCTACGGCCTGTCGGATGGCAGCGGCGTCATGAGCCGGCCGCTCGATCATGGCGACCTGATGCAGCCCTCGGCCTACAACACCTATCTCAACCAGGGGCTGCCACCGGGGCCGATCGCGGCACCCGGGGTCGCCTCGATCACGGCGGTGCTCCATCCTGCGCAGTCCGATGCGCTCTATTTCGTTGCCGATGGCCAGGGCGGTCACGTCTTCAGCCATGACTACAAGCAGCAGGTGAAAGCCGTAGGGCGCCTGCGCAAGATGGATGCCGCCCGCGCCAAATAGCGCCACCTCCCGCATCCGTGAGCAGGACGCGGCCTTGCAGAACCGGGCTTTCGGGGCCTTATCCAGCGGCCCGCAGAGGCCGTTTCATGAACGATTCGAACGCGACCGACAGCACAGAGCGCAGCCGGGATCTCGACGAGGAGATCGACACCGAAGCCGGCGCCCAATCGCCTCATCTCGACGAAAATCAGCAGAAGCAGGCGGGGGACCGCGCACCGCCGGGCGCCATCGTCATTCATGAGATCGTCCGCGAGCAGGGTCTCGACGAACTCGCCCGCTCCACGAGTTCACTGGCCTGGTCGGGCTTGGCTGCCGGCCTCTCGATCGGCTTTTCCTTCGTGACGCAGGCAACCCTGATGGCCATGCTGCCGGATACGCACTGGCGGCCCATGGTCGCCTCCTTCGGCTATGCTCTTGGATTTCTCATCGTCATCCTGGGGCGCCAGCAGCTCTTCACCGAAACCACCCTGACGGCGCTGATCCCGGCGCTGACGCAGCGCACGCTCTCGATCTTTTTGCGCACGACCCGCGTCTGGGTGGTGGTGCTGCTCGCCAATCTCGTGGCTACCTGGATTTTCGGCTTCGTACTGTCGCGCCCCGAGATGCTGCCGGCCGATACGCTCGCCGCCATGCATCTGCTGGCGGAACACGCCTTCGGCGAAAGCTTCGGGCATACGGTGATGATGGCGGGAGCTGCGGGATGGATCATCGGCCTCATGGTCTGGCTGCTGCCGGCGGCCGCGGCCGCGCAGCCGTTCATCATCATCATCCTGACATACACGATCTCGCTCTGCGGCTTCCCGCACATCATCGCGGGATCGGTCGAGGCTTCCTTCGCCGTCCTCACCGGCCAAGCGGGGCTCGGAGACTATGTCGGCCGTTTTCTCCTCCCGACGCTGCTCGGCAACACCATCGGCGGGACGCTGCTCGCGGCGCTGCTCAACCACGCCCCGGTCGCCGAACATCTGCACCAGGTGCGGCAGCCCATTGGATGACGGCTATTTCGGCACCACCTGCGCGCCACCGGGGGCTGCTCCACTGTCCGGGTGGATCACCGGCATGCGAGAGGGCACGGCGGGCTTGATCACCGGCATGCGGGTGTCGCTCTTCGGCGGGGTAATGACGCTGCCACCGTCTGACTTCGGCGGAATCTCCGGCGGCGTGGTCGGCGTGGGTCCCGCCGGGCCGGGCGGTCCCGGCGGCGCCGGGGCGACGGATTTCGGCACAGTCACGCTTTCGGCCTGCGCGGCACGTCCCGTTGCGCCCCACGCCAGACACAGACCGATCGTCGCCGCGGCGACGCCCGGTTTCGCCCATAGCTTGCCCATGGCCTCCTCCTCGATCCATTGGCTCTTCATCTGGTGACCACAGGTGGCCGCGTCACCACGGCCTTCATCACGATGGGCGGACGCGAGACGCGAGAGCCGATATTGACCGGGCCCTTCGGGAAGAGAATGCTGCGACGCGACAGGCTGACTGAGGCTGGAGGCTTCCGAGCGGATGAGACTATTTGTCGCTCTCGACCTGCCTTGGCCGCTGCGCGCGCGGCTGTCGCAGCTGGCGACTGGCATTCAGGGCTGCCGCTGGCTGTCGCCGGAAAATCTCCATCTGACGCTGCGCTTCATCGGCGAGGTGCCGCATTGGCGCGCGGAAGAAATCGACCTGGCCCTGCAGGCGATCAGGGCGCGCAGCTTTCCCCTGACGGTGTCCGGTGTCGGGCTGTTCGAGAAGGCCGGACGCGTCACCAGCCTCTGGGCTGGAATCGAGCGAAGCCCGCAACTCGACCATCTTCAGGCGAAGGTAGAGACGGCGCTGCAGCGTGCCGGGCTCGAGCCCGAGCGGCGGCGGTTCACGCCGCACGTCACCCTGGCTCGTCTGGATCAGGCGGCCAACGAGAAGATCACCGGCTTCATCCAAGGCAATAGCCTGTTCCGCGCCGAGCCCTACGAGGTCGACCGCTTCACCCTGTTCAGCTCGCAACTCGGCAAGGAAGGATCGGTCTATACGGCGGAATCCGACTACGGACTGGCCTAGGGACTACCCCGAGCGGTTTCGCCTGCCGCTTGTGCTACGGGCATTGCGCTGTCTAGAAGGTTTCATGTCTATCAGAGACGTATGCACAGACGCATTCTTGCTTTCTGCCTTCCCGGCCGGACGCAACATGCCTTTCGCCGGATGGATTGATGAGCGGTAAGTCTCCCCGCGGAAGCTGGCTGCGCGGTGCGCGGCTAGGCCTCGCAAAACTCCCGAGCCTCCGTCTGGCGCGCGTGCCCGACGCCCCCACCCTGCCGGTCCGCGACCTCTGGCCCGGCGATCCGACGCTCGGCGCCCGCTTGCTGAAGGGCGAGCTGACGGTTGGCAATTCCGTGAGGAGTCTGCAACCGGGCAGCTGGGGAGACACCCAGGGATCGGTCGCGCTTAGGGCTGCAGGCCATACCTTTACCTGGCTGCGGGACCTGCGCGCCCTTGGCACCGATGCGGCGCGCCAGCGCGCCCGCACCCTCGTCTCGGAATGGATCGCGACCGCCCATACCGATAGCGTCGCCTCCCGCCCCGACGTCACGGGTGCGCGAATCGCCGCATGGCTCGGGCACTATGATTTCTTTGCCGCGAGCGCGGATGATGCGTTTCGCCAAAAGTTGATGGGGCGGCTCGTGGCAGATGCGCGGGCGCTCTCCGCGGCCCTGCCGGCCGAGGAAGGCCAGGCGCGGGCGCTGACCGCGCTGAAAGGCCTCGTCGCGGCCGCCGTCGCCCTGCCGGACCAAGGCTCCTTCCTGGCGCGGGCGCTGCGGTTCCTGCCGGCCGAACTCAACCGCCAGGTTTTGCCCGACGGCAGCCATATCGAACGCAGCCCGGCGAACCATCTGGCGGCGCTGCAAGACCTGACAGAGGTGCGCGCCTTGTTGCAGGCGGCGCAAGCCCCGCCGCCCCCCGCTCTCGGCCCCTCGATCGACAAGCTCGCGACCAGCCTCCGGATGCTGCGTCATGGCGATGGCGGCCTCGCCCTCTTCAATGGCACCAAGGAAGAGACCTCGAGCCTGGTGGATCTCGTGCTGACCCAGGCCGGCCGGCCGACCCGCGCGCCGAGCCAGCTCGTCGACGGCGGCTTCCATCGGCTGCAGGCCGGACGCAGCGTGTTGCTGATGGATACGGGTGCACCCCCACCCCCGGGACTCGACAGCTTCGCCCATGCCGGCACCCTGTCCTTCGAGTTCTCGGTGGGGCGCGACCGCATGATCGTCAATTGCGGCGCCGCGCCCGAGGCAATGAGCGAATGGCGAGACGCGCTGCGCGCGACCGCCGCGCATTCCACCCTCGTGGTCGCCGATACCAGCTCCTCCGAGATCAAGCCCGCCGGCTTCGGTGGGCGGCGCGTCGAAAAGGTCGAGGTGCAGCGGCAAGAGGCGAACGGCGCGCACTGGCTCGAAGCCAGCCAGGACGGCTGGCTGCGCAGCGCCGGTGCGCTGCACCGCCGCCGCCTCTACATGGCGGAGAGCGGCGAGGATCTGCGTGGCGAGGACGCGGTGGAAGCCGAAACGCCGCAACCCTACGTCATCCGCTTTCATCTGCATCCCTCGGTGCAGGCAACCGTGCAGGCGGAGGGCGATGCCATCCTGCTGCGCCTGCCGAGCGGGCAGAGCTGGCGCTTCCGATCGGAAGGCGCCGCGATGACGCTGGAAGAAAGCATCTACATGGGTGGCACGGAGCCGAAACAGACAAGCCAGATCGTGCTGGCTGGCGACGAGGCCTCTCCCCAGCAGGTGAAATGGGCGATCACGAAGGTCGGCTGACCGGGGCTACCTCCCGGCCCGGCAACCGCCGGCCGCTGAAGATTCTCGAACTGACCAATACCGATTTCGCCATGCACCATTTCCTCGCGCCGCTTCTGCGCGAGGGACGGGCCCGTGGGCACGAGATGGTGGGCGCGACGACCGAGGGACCGCTGCTCGCCCCGCTGCGTGCGGAAGGGTTCCGCGTCCTGCCGCTGCCGCTGGAGCGCCGCGCCTCGCTCTCGGCGCAGGCGCGCGGTCTCGCCGCCATGATCCGCCTGATGCGCGCGGAGCAGTTCGACCTCGTCCATGCCCATATGCCGCTCTCGGGGTTTTTCGGGCGTGTCGCCGCCCAGGCCGCAGGCGTGCCCCATGTGGCCTATACCTGCCACGGCTACCTCTTCAATCAGCCTAGCCCCTGGCCGCGCCGCGCCGCCTCCTTCGCCATGGAATGGAGCGCGGGTCGCCTGACCGATCTCTACCTCACGGTTTCGCAGGAAGAGGCACGGGATGCGCGGCGCCTGCTGATCGCGCGGCACCCGATCGCCATCGGCAATGGCCGGGACCCCGCGGTCTTCCATCCCGACCCTGCGGCGCGCGCCCGCATCCGGGCGGCGCTCGGCGTGCCGGAGGATCGCGTCGTCGTCGTCATCGTCTCCCGCCTCGTCCGCCACAAGGGCCATCCCGAACTGCTCGCGGCGATGGAGAGCGTGCCGGACGCCGAACTCTGGGTGGTGGGCGAACGGCTCGGCTCCGATCACGGCGAAGACCTCGAAAGCTACTTCCGGGGGTCCGTGTTGGGTCCGCGCCTCCGCCGCCTCGGCTATCGCGAGGATACCGCGGCGGTTCTCGCGGCCGCCGACATCTTCGCCCTGCCGAGCCATTTCGAGGGTCTGCCGATGTCGGTCATCGAAGCCATGCTGACGGGCCTGCCCGTCGTCGCGACCGACATTCGCGGCCCACGCGAGCAGGTGCTGCCGGGCGAGACGGGCTTTCTGGTGCCGCCGCGCAGCATCCAGCCACTGGCCACGGCCCTGGGGCAGCTCGTGGCCGATCCAACCCTGCGCGCCCGCATGGGGGCGGCCGGCCTCGCCTATGCCCGCGACAGGTTCGACGAAGGCAAGATCATTGGCCGGACGCTAGACCTGCTGGAGGAGACGGCACGGCGAAGGGGTTGATGACGGTCAGCCGGCCTCCAACGCGGACGCCAGAACCAGGGCGTGGTAGACGTTGACGCCATGCGCTTCGGCGAAGCGGAGGGCGCGGCGACCTCCGTAACCGTTCCGGGGCATCATACGATCTGCCCTGCCGCTTTTCCATGACCCACGCTCTGGACTGCGCCCCCCGCTCCGCCCTATCTCCGCGCTTTCGTTGCCGGAGCACCCGCGATGACCTCAGAGACCCCGCTTCCCGTCCGCCGCGCCCTCATCTCCGTCTCCGACAAGACGGGGCTGATCCCCTTCGCCCAGGCGCTGGCCGCGGCCGGCGCGGAACTCCTCTCCACCGGGGGCACGGCCAAGGCGATCCGTGACGCCGGCATTCCGGTGAAGGACGTCTCGGACCACACCGGCTTTCCCGAGATCATGGACGGGCGCGTGAAGACGCTGGTGCCGCAGATCCATGGCGGCATCCTCGCCCGCCGCGACCTGGCCGATCACGTCCAGGCCATGGAGACGCATCGGATCGCGCCGATCGATCTCGTCTGCGTCAATCTCTACCCCTTTGAGGAGACGGTCGCCCGCGGCGCCGACGCCGAAACGGTGATCGAGAACATCGACATCGGCGGCCCGGCCATGATCCGCGCGGCCGCGAAGAATCATGACTTCGTCGCCATCGTGACCGAACCTGGGCAATATGCCGAGGTCGAAGCGGCGCTCGCCGCCGGGGGGACGGATCTCGCGCTGCGCCGCCGCCTGGCGGGTGCTGCCTATGCCCGGACCGCGGCCTATGACGCGGCCATCGCCGCTTGGTTCGCGGAAGAGCGCGGCGAGGCTTTCCCCGAGCGCTTCGCGATCAGCGGGCGCCGCCGCCAACTTCTCCGCTACGGCGAGAATCCGCATCAGCGCGCCGCCTTCTACGTGACCGACGATCGCCCCGGCGTCGCCACCGCGCGGCAGGTGCAGGGCAAGGAGCTTTCCTACAACAACCTCAACGACACCGACGCCGCCTTCGAATGCGTCGCCGAGTTCGAAGAGCCCACCGTCGTCATCGTCAAGCACGCGAACCCCTGCGGGGTCGCGACGGCGGGCTCCCTCACCGCCGCCTGGGACCGGGCTCTCGCATGCGATCCGGTCAGCGCCTTCGGTGGCATCGTCGCCGTCAACCGCGTGCTGGACGAGGATACGGCGAAGCGCATCGCTGCCATCTTCACCGAGGTCATCGTGGCGCCCGAAGCGACGGCCGAGGCCGAAGCGGTGCTCGCCGCCAAGAAGAACCTGCGCCTGCTGCTGACCGGCGGCCTGCCCGATTCCTCTGCGCAACTGCCCGCCTTCCGCTCGCTCGCCGGTGGCTTTCTGGTGCAGGACCGCGATGCCGGCCGCGTGCTGCCAGCCGATCTGCGGGTGGTGACGAAGCGCGCGCCGAGCGATCAGGAACTAGCCGATCTGCTCTTCGCCTTCCGCGTCGCCAAACACGTGAAGTCGAATGCCATCATCTACGCCAAGGGCGGCGCCACCGTCGGCATCGGTGCCGGACAGATGAGCCGGGTAGACAGCGCCCGCATCGCCGCTTGGAAATCAGGCGAAGCCGCCAAGGCTGCCGGGCTCGCGGAGCCGCTGACCCATGGCTCCGTCGCCGCCTCCGATGCCTTCTTCCCCTTCGCGGACGGGCTCGAGACCATCGTCGCCGCCGGGGCCACGGCCGTCATCCAGCCGGGCGGGTCGATGCGGGACAATGAGGTGATTGCGGCGGCGGACGCCGCTGGCATCGCCATGGTGATGACGGGCATGCGCCACTTCCGGCACTGAGCCCGAAGCCCGGGGCGGAGATGCTGCCCCGGGCTTCGCCCTATTCCAGATCTTCGGTGCTGCTGCTCCAGGTGGCACTCGAAATGCCGGGCATTGCTTCCAGCTTGTGAACGATCGCGTCTAGCTCATGTGCCTCGACCGCGGTCATGGCGAGCGTCGCCAGTACCTCGGTCAGCCCGTCCGGCCGGTCGACCAGTTCGAGGTCGCTGATCTGGTAATGCGCTTCGAGCAGCAGCTTCATCACCGCCTTGCGTGCGTCGGCGGCGCCCTCCACGGTCGTCATCACGCTCACCTCGTAAATCGCTTCCACGGCGGACCCGAGCAGGGGCGCGCGGTTGATGCGGTTGACGAGAGGCTGCAGCAGCGTGTTGGCGGTGATGACGAAGACTGTCAGCAGGGCGGCCTGGGCGGCGAGATTGGCCCCCGCACAGGCGCCGACGGCCGCCGAACACCATAGCGTCGCTGCCGTGTTCAGCCCGCGGACGTTGAGCCCGTCCTTCATGATGACGCCGGCGCCGAGGAAGCCGATGCCCGAGACGACGTACGAAACGACCTTCACGCCGCCATGGCCACCATCGAGGTTCATCGCGAGATCGACGAATTCGCAGGCGCCGAGCGCCACCAGCACATTGGTGCGCAAGCCCGCGCTGCGCTGCTTCCATTGCCGCTCGGCGCCAATGGCGGTGCCAAGGACGAAGGCAACCACGAGGCCGACCAGCGTGTTCAGGAAATCGGCGGTCTGGAAAGTCTGGAAGATCAGCATGGAAGCCCCCCTAGCCGGAATGGCGGACGGCCCATAGGCGCGGTTTGCTAAATATTGAAGGCAATCCCGTGCATGCCGGGGTCGCGCCGCAAATGCGACATTGCAGATGCAAAGCAGTCGCAAAAACCCCTGATCCAGACTTCAACATGCGATTGCGAGAGATTATCACCATTACGAATGCGTCTTGATCGTTCCGGCCGCGGACGCCACAATGACCCCATGCGCAATTTCTCCGATCTGACCGAACGCGAAATCCTCGCCCTCGCCATCGCCAACGAGGAGGAGGACGGCCGCATCTATCTGGATCTCGCGGAGGGCCTGCGGGAGGACTATCCGACCACGGCCGGCATCCTGCGCGAAATGGCCGAAGAGGAGAGCGGCCATCGGCACGAACTCATCTGCCTGTATCAGGAGAAGTTCGGCGAGCACATTCCGCTCATTCGGCGGCAGGACGTGCGCGGCTTCCTCACCCGCAAACCGGTCTGGCAGCTGCGGCCGCTGAGGGTGGAGGCGGCGCGCGATCTCATGCAGTCCATGGAGATGGAGACCGAGCGCTTCTACAACCGCGCCGCAGCGCAGAGCCAGGATGCCTCGATCCGCAAGCTGCTGGGTGATCTGGCGATGGCCGAGAGCAGCCACGAGCACAAGCTGGACCGGCTGATCGACGAAAAGATTACCGACCAGGAACGCACCTCGGAAGCCGATGCCGCCCGGCGCAATCTCGTCCTGCGCTACATCCAGCCGGGGCTTGCCGGGCTGATGGATGGTTCGGTCTCGACGCTGGCCCCGCTCTTCGCCTCCGCCTTCGCCACCGGCTCGAGCTGGCAGGCCTTCATCGTCGGCATCTCGGCCTCACTGGGCGCGGGCATCTCCATGGCCTTCGCGGAAGCGCTATCGGACAACGGATCGCTCACCGGCCGCGGCTCGCCCATCATCCGTGGCGTCGTCTGCGGCCTGATGACGACGGTCGGCGGCCTTGGCCACTCCCTGCCCTTCCTCATCCCCAATTTCCACCTAGCGCTGGCCATCGCGATCGGCGTCGTCGTCATCGAACTCGGCGTTATCAGCTGGGTGCGGTGGAAATACATGGACACGCCACCGGTTTCGGCCGCACTTCAGGTAGCCTTCGGCGGCGCACTTGTCTTCGCAACCGGCGTGCTCATCGGAAGCAGCTGACGGCCAGCGTGACCAGCGCGATGGCGACGATCTGCACGGCGCAGGCGCCGCGGTAGAGACGCAGCGCACGGCGCAGGTCGGCCGCCGTCACCGCGGCGCGGCCGTCCCCCATCCAGCCATCGGCCACCAGCGTTTCGCCATAGACTCGAGGGCCGGCGAGACGCAGGCCGAGGGCACCGGCCATGGCGGCTTCCGGCCAGCCGGCATTGGGCGAGCGATGATGTCTCGCGTCCCGCCGGACGGCACGCAGACCCGCCCGCCAGTCGCCACCGCTGCAGGCCGCAGCAACCAGAACGAAGAGCGCGGCGAGGCGCGAGGCCGGCAGGTTGACGAGATCGTCGAAGCGGGCCGAGCCCCAGCCAAAGGCGGCGTGCTTCGGGGTGCGATGGCCGATCATGCTGTCCGCCGTGTTCACCGTCTTATAGGCGGCGATGCCCGCGAGCCCGAGCAGCCCACCCCAGACGGCCGGTGCCACCACGCCATCCGAAAAGTTTTCGGCGAGGCTTTCGATCGCAGCGCGGCAAACACCTGCCTCGTCGAGATGCGCGGGATTGCGCCCGACGATTTGGGAGACCGCAGCCCGGCCGGCGGCGAGGCCACCCGTCTCCAGGCCTTCGGCAACCGCCGCGACATGGGCGTGCAGACTGCGCTGCGCGAAGAGGCTGGAAGCGCCAATGGCCAACACGATCAGGCCGAGCCAGTGCCCGCAGGCGACGAGCAGGATGAAATCGGTGACGAGGACCACGGCGAAGACGAAGCCAAGCAGAAAAAGCAGCGCGAGCACGCCGCGCAGGCGACGATGACCGTCTGAAAGCGCGGGGTTGTTCAAACCCCGGTCCAACCAGCCGATGAGCCGGCCGATCCAGACGACGGGATGGCTGATGGCGCGGTAGACCGCATCCGGATAGCCGAAGGCTGCTTCGACGAGCAGGGCGATCAGGGTCAGCAGCAGAGCCGCTTCAGGCGTGACGATCATGCGGGCTTGTATCAGGCGCGGTGCCTGTCGTCTCCCGGCGTGGAAGGCCAGGCGAGAATGACGAGGCTGGCCATGCCGACGCCGATCATCACGCCGAGCAGCCGGGTGAGCGGCGGCTCGATGCTCACCGAGGGACCGGACCCCTGGACGAAGGAGACGAGGAAGGCGAAGGCGAATTGCGTGCCGAGATAGGAAAGCCCGCCGCGACCGCACTGGATGTGGTAGCCGGCCCAGACGCCCGCGGCGAGACACAGCGTCCAGAGCAGCCCGTCATCCGCGACGACATGCAGTGCGACGAGCGCGACGACCCCGCCGATCAGGCACCCGGTGAGGCGGTGCGCCATCCGCTCGTAGACGGCGAAGCGGCCGCCGCTCTCGATCGCCTGCAGCGGCACGATCATGACGATGAAGGCGGTGATGGCGGTCTGCAAATAGTTCGTGATCTCGAAGGCACGCCAGACGAGGGGCAGCAGGCTCACGGCCAGGGCAGCCTGCGTCGCATGGATGATGACCGGCCAATTGCGGGCGAGCCACGCCTCCTCCGTGAGGTTCCGCAGCGTCAGAACGGCGGTGGGGACGGCGGCACCGGCTGGCGCTGCCGTGCCGGGCGGCGCGCCAAACGCCTCGAACAGGGCGGCGATGGCAAGCGCCGCGCCCGAACCGATCGCGACCTCCGCCGCGCGCACGGCCGCGAAGGCGGGTGCCCCTTCCGGCGAGCCGAGGGCCGCCACCAGCACGAGTGCGGCGGTCACGCCGAAAAGGGCCCAGGCATAGCGCGCTCCCGTGACACTTCCCTGATAGACGGCGACCCAGATCAGCAGGAACAGAGCGATCATCAGCAGCCCCACGTCCTGCGCCGTCCATCGTGCGAGCAGGAGCCCGAGGAGCCCACCGGCGATGGTCCCCGCCATGCGCTGCAAAGCGCGCGGCACAGCCTCCGCCATCGAACTGCGCATGACGAGAAAGCCACTCAAGGCCGCCCAGACGATGTCCGGCAGGTGCATCGCCATCGCGATGAAGACCGCGAGCAGCACCGACAGCACGGCTTTCAGCGGTTCGCGCCACCCCTCCCGCACCCGGGCGAGATCCTCGATCTCGATCCACAGCCCATCGTGAAGGCTGTGCAGAATACGCGGAAGGGTGCCGGCCATCGGCATCAGTAGAAGACGATGGTGCGCGCGTCGGACCCCATGAAGCGCTCCGCCTCCGGCGGCAGGTCCAGCAATTGAAAGCGCACGGGGAAGCGGGCCTGCAGGCGTATCCAATCCGTTGTCGGGTCTACATAGGGCAGCAGGCCGCCCCGTACCGACTTGGCGCGGTCGATCCCGCCGGCAATTCCCTGGATACGGGCGCGATAGAGGTGGAAGGGATGGGTATCGAGCCAGACCCAGCCGATGCGGCCGGGCTTGAGATGGCGCAACATGCCTTCTTTGTAGTTGGCGTTGACGTACCAAGCATCGGCGGCGACGAGGGCGAGCAGCGGCTTGCCGGCGCTCGCGGCATCGCCCGGCTGCAGCGTCACATGCGCGACGCGGCCGGCGACGGGTGCGGCAACCCGCGTTTGGTCAAGCCGCCATTGCGCCAGAGCCTCTGCCGATGTCGCTGCGGCGATCTCGATCTGGTCCAGGCGAAGGATGCGCTCGGCGCGCAGCACGGCGTCCTGTGCTGCCGACAGGGCGTCCGCCGCCTGTTGCGCCGCCGTCGTCGCATCCTGTTCCGCCTGAGGTGCTTCGAAGCCCGTCCCCGCCAGGTTCCGCGCGCGGGCGAAATCCGCTTCCGCCTGCACCGCCCGGGCCTGAGCCGAACGCTGGAGCGCGAGCGCACTCGCCTCCGTCGTCTGGTCGACCGCGATACGGGATTGCGCGGCAGAGAGCGCATCCTGCGCCTGATCGAGGGCGAGGCGGAAGGGCGTGGGGTCGATCGTGAAAAGCGGGTCGCCCGCTTTCACCGTCTGATTGTCGGAGACGGCGACGGTCTGCACCAGACCGGTCACCTGCGGCGCGATGGCGACGAGATCCGAGGTCAGAATCGCATCGTCGGTATAGGCGAAGACCAGGCCGCTGCCTTCCCAGAGCAGCAGCAACAGCAGAAGGATGCCGAGAAAGGTGACGGTGCGGCGCCGGTAGGGGGAACGAGGCGGCGGAGGTGCGCTGTGCTGAGCTGGTTCGCCTTCACTTGGCTTGGCGGGCACGCTCGACGGGTCCATCCGGCCGGTCCTCTGTCTTTGTCCCCGAGTAGCCGTGCTAGGCCGCCGCTTGCAACGTCTCCCGCAGCAGCGCATCGACGGCCGCCGGATCGGACCAGGCGAGGGTGACGCCGGCAACCGCGATCCCGGTGCGCGCCGCGGGCGGCAGACGGGCAAAATCCTTCGGCGTCGTCAGCAGGGTGAGACCCTGGGCCGCAGCCGCTTCGGCAAGGGCCGTGCGCTCGGCCGGTGCGTAAGGGTGATGGTCCGCAAAGGCGCGGGTCTCGCCCAGGGTGACGCCCGCCTGCCGCAGGCCCGCGAAGAATTTCTCCGGCCGGCCGATGCCGGCGAAGGCGAGATAGGACCGGGAGAGATCCAGCCCCCGCAGGTCCTGCACGAGGGTGGCGGCGAGGACGGGTAGGCCCGGCGGCAGCGCCGCCCCGGCATCGCGCAGATCCGGCCCGATCAGCACCGCGGCACGGCAGCGGCCGGCCGCTGCCCGTACCGGCTCCCGCAAGGGGCCCGCCGGCAGCAGCCGGCCATTGCCAAAGCCGAAGCCCCCGTCGATCACCAGAAGGCTGCAATCCTTGACGAGGCCCGGATTCTGCAGCCCGTCATCCAGGATCAGGACCGTGGCGCCTGCGGCGATCGCGGCGCGCGCGCCGGCGGCGCGGTCCCGCGCCACCCAGGTCGGCGCCGCCTGCGCCAGCAACAATGCTTCGTCCCCCACCTGCGCCGCCTCGTGCAGGCCCGGCTGCACGCGCAAGGGACCTCGCTCGCGCCCGCCATAGCCACGGAGCAAAGCGTGGGGGCTCTCGCCCAGGGCCTGGAGGCGGTCCAGCAGATCGAGCACCAGCGTCGTCTTGCCGGAGCCGCCGACCGTCGCATTGCCGCAGCAGAGCACCGGCACGGGGGCGCGCCAGCCCGGGCGGGCGACGCGCCGCGCGGTGAGGGTAGCAGTGACGGCGCCGAGCGGCGAAAGCAGCCGCGCCGCCAGCCCGTCCTCGGTCCAGAAGCGGGGCGCCTGCATCGTCTCAGCCCTCGGGGGGTCGTGCGAGGCCGAGCAGCAGGCCCGCCACCTCGGCCGGCAAGGCGCGATAGCCTTCGAGGAGCTTGGCACCCTTCTCGCCGATCGCGGTGGTGCCCCAGGGGTCCTTCAGCCGGGCGTCCAGCCAGTCGCCCAGCGCCTGAGCATCCGGCACCACGGCGAGCGCCCCGCCCTGTTCGAGCAGGGTGACGGTATCCGCGAAATTGGCGGTATGCGGCCCGACCGCGACGGCCCGGCCAAGCCGTGCCGGCTCCGCCGGGTTCTGTCCGCCATGCGGCACCAGGCTGCCGCCGACGAAGGCGAGGGGTGCCAGCCGGTAGATCAGGCCAAGTTCGCCCACGGTATCGGCGATCCAGACGCCGCCGCGCTTCGGCGGCATCTGGCCGAGCATGCGCCGCGGGGCACCGCCCGCGGCCTCGGCCAAGGCCGCGCCGCGCTCGGGGTGGCGCGGCGCGATGATCGTCAGCAGGCTGTGATGCACCTCCGAAAGCCGGGCATGCACGGCAAGGATCATCTCGTCCTCCCCCGGGTGCAGGCTGGCGGCGACCCAGGCCGGTCCGCTGATCTGAGACGAGAGCTGCGACAGCGCCTGAGGATCGACCGGCAGGGCCGGCGCCGCGAGTTTGAGATTGCCTGGCGGCAGGATGCGCGTCTCGGTCAAGCGCGCGAAGCGCTCGCCATCGGCGGCGCTCTGCGGATGGATGAGGGCGAAGCGGCCCAGCACCGCGCGGGCGGTGCACGGGGCACGGCGCCAGCGGGCAAGGCTGCGCGCGGAGAGCCGGGCATTGAGCAGCATCAGCGGAATCTTCCGCACCGCCGCCGCCGCGAGGAGGTTCGGCCAGATCTCGCTTTCCACGAAACCTGCCGCATCCGGCCGCCAATGGTCGAGGAAGCGGGCGGCCCAGCCGGGCACGTCCAGCGGCACGAAGCGCTGGATGACGGCCGCGGCCAAACCCATGTCGGGCAGACGCGCCGCAAGCAGCGTCTGCGAGGTGACGGTCCCGGTGGTGAGCAGGACATGCCCCTCCGCCGCCAGCACCGGCAGCAGCGGCAGGATGGACATGGTCTCGCCCAGGCTCGCCGCATGCAGCCAGATCAGCCGGCCGGGCGGCCGGGCCATCGTCTCGATCCCCTCGCGCTCGGAGAGGCGAGCCGGGATCTCCTTGCCGCGCGCCGCCCGGTTGCGCAGCATCCGGCGCAGCGCCGGCACGGCGAGACGGGTGGCGCCGGCCCAGAGGGCGAGCGGCAGGGTCATCTGGCTGTGCCGGCGGGGACGATGCCGCACAGCCGATCCGCCTTGTCGCAGGCAGCGTTCAGCGCGGCGACCACGCGCGGCATGTGCTCCGCCCAATCGGCGCGTGGCACCGTAAAGGCGGGCTCGACCACGATGACGCCGCGGCTGAAGGGCACGGGGAAAGGCAGGATCATCGCATCCCAGCTTGGCATGCGCATGTGGAAGCGGCATTGCGCGGCGGCGGCATAGACCGGCGCGCCGGTCGCCGCGGCGAGTTGGACGACGCCGGCGGCCGCGACCTTGGCCGGGCCGCGCGGCCCATCCGGCGTGATCGCGATGTTGCTGCCGGCGCGCAGCAGCAGCAGCATGTTGCGCAGGCTGGCGGCGCCGCCTTTCGAGGAGGAGCCGACGACGGTGCCGAGGTTGAAGCGGCCGACCGCATGGCCGATGAAGCGCCCGTCATTATGGCCGCTGACGAGGACATAGGTCTTCATCGTGGCGCCGAGCCGCTGCGCCTCGATTGCCAGCATCGACATCATGGGCAGGCGCTCGTGCCAGAAGCAGACGAGGCCGGCGGTGTTGCGCTCCGTCGTCGGCGCGAGGTTCTCGAGACCCACGAAGTCCCAGCGCGTGGTGCGGTAGACGAGGGCGAGATAGACGCCGACGAACCGCGCAAAGCCGTCCTTCAGGCGCGGATGGCGCACCAGCCATTTGAACCATTTGGGCGTGCGGAATTTCCGCTTCCGCTCGGGCTTTGTGCGGGCGGGCTTGCCGGGATCGGGGGAGAGGCTCTCTGCCATCGCCGCGCGGTAGCACGGCGCCTGCCCCGCGGCAATCAAACCTCTGGAAAGGCGCGCTCTTTCATTTTGACATTGCACCAAATTGCCCAGCCGCCGATAAGCCTGACATGCCGTCCCTCCTGCGCCGTCACGGCGTCCTCCTCCTCTTCGCGGCCGGCGTGTTGACGCTCGCAGCCTGGCTGCGCGCCCCCGAATATGACGAGGGCTACACCACCTTCGTCACCGCCCAGGCGGCGCGGCCCGCCTGGCCGGCGGGACCCTTCCGCGTGGGGGATGTGCGGGGAGCATTTGCCCCAGCCGCCACCCCTTGGGCGATCGGCTCGAACCTGCGGCGAACGGACGTGCATCCGCCGCTCTATTTCTGGACCGTCTGGGCCTGGCGGCGGCTGTTTGGCCCCGATCTCTTCCGCACCCGCCTGCTCTCGGTGCTGTGCAGCTTAGGCGCGCTTGCGGCCATCCTCGCCCTGGCGGAGGCCGCTGCGCTGCCGGCTGTACCTGCCGTGCTGATCACGCTCGGCTGCTTCGGCTTCGTCGAAACCGGGATCGTCGCGCGCGGCTTCGCCCTCGCGCAATGCCTGACGCTCTGGGGCCTGGTGCTGACGCTGCGCGCGGCGGCCGGCGGCCGGATTACGGCCTTCGCCGCCGGCCTGCTGCTGGGGGCCGCGAGCTTCACCAACTACCTTGCCGCCTTCCCGGCGGGGGCGGCCGTGCTTTGGCTGGCACCACGCGAGCGCGGCCAGGCGCTCACGCTGCTCGCGGGCCTCGCCCTGTTTCTCCGCGCCGATGCCGTCTTCTTCTCGGCGCAGAAGGCGAGCCGCATCGGGCAGTTTCCCGATTTCACGCTGACCGGCTTCCTGGCATCGCTGGCCCACGCGCTAGGGGGCGCGGTGCTCGGCGGGCTTCCCCTTTATGCCGAGGGTGCGCTGCGCGCCGGGTTGAACGGGCTGCTCGGCCTGCTGCTGCTCGCTTTGCTCCTGCTGCCGGTCCTGTCTTGGCAGCGGCTGGGGCGGCCCGGCCCCCGCGCGCTGCTGGCCCTGGCCGCGGCGAGCGGGCCGCTCGGCCTCGGCGTTCTCGCCCTCGCCAGCCGCTCCGTCCCTGTCGAAATCCGCTATCTCGCTTTCGCGCTGCCCCCTTTCGCGCTCCTGCTCGCAGGCGCGCTTGCACGGCTGCCCTGGCCGGGCACCGGGCTCGCGCTGCTCCTCGCCGTGCAGAGCGCGGCGATCGCCGGCCTGATGTTCCGGCCCGAAACCATGCAGCCGGAGCGCGCCGCGGCGCGCGCGGCGGCGCAGGCGGCGGGCGACACCGGCCTCGTCCTGCTGCCGCGCGGGAATGACGGCGTGGGCCTCGTCTCCGCCTTCCTCACCGCCGCACCGGCCGGGCTGCACGTGCTGCTGGTGACACCCGAGACGCCGCCCGCCGCACTGGCGCAGGTGCTCGCCCACTGGCCCTGTTTCACCGTGGCACGCATCGCCGTCGATGCGGCGAGCCGCGCCACCCTGCCTCTTCTGGACGCGCTCCCCGCCCAGGGCAAATGCGTTGACGCGGGCTCGGCCCGGCTTTTAGGCTGAGCGTACAAGCCGTGAGCAGGATGATGACCATTGCGCAGCGACATTCGATTTCTGCTCGGAGATGAGGCAAAAACTCTGAGCAACACGTCCCCCACGCGGACGGTTCTGGAGTATCTGCGCGAAGACGAAGGGCTCTGCGGCACCAAGGAAGGCTGCGCCGAGGGCGACTGCGGCGCCTGCACCGTGATGCTGGCGGAGCGCCGCGCCGAAGGCGACATCGGCGTCCGCCCTGTCAACGCCTGTATCATGTTCCTGCCCGCCCTGGACGGCAAGCAGCTGCTGACGGTGGAACACCTGGACGGCGCGAGCGGCCCGCTGCATCCGGTGCAGCAAGCGATGCTCGATCATCATGCCTCGCAATGCGGCTTTTGCACCCCGGGCTTCGTGATGTCTCTCGCCACCCTCTACCGGGAAGGCGCGAGCCCCGACCGCCAAGGCCTGACGGAGGCGCTGGCCGGCAATCTCTGCCGCTGCACGGGCTACCGGCCGATTCTCGAGGCAGCGCGCAGCGTGCTCGCCGCGCCGAAGCCCGCGGCCGACATCGCGACGGAGGCGGCGCGGCTGACCGCACGGCTCGCAGCCCTCGACACCGAGTCCGAAACCCTGGGCGACGCCGAGGGCGGCGCCCGCTATCTCGCGCCGCGCAGCTTGGACGAGTTGACGGCCGCCCTGGCCGCGACCGCCGATGCCCTGCTGCTCGCGGGGGGGACGGATATCGGCCTCTGGGTCACCAAGCAGCAGAGGTCGCTGCCGCTGCTCATTGCCACGGAACATGTCGCCGAGATGCGCGTGATCGAGGATCACGCAACGCATCTGACCGTCGGCGGCGCGGTGCCGTATGCCGATGCCACCGGCGCTCTCACCGCGTTGCATCCCGAGATCGGCACGCTGCTTCGCCGGATCGGCTCCCGCCAGATTCGCGCGCGCGGCACGGTCGGCGGCAATGTCGGCAATGCCTCCCCGATCGGCGACATGCCACCGCTGCTCATGGCGCTCGACGCGCGGCTGGTGCTCGCGTCTGCCGATGGCACGCGACGGCTGCCGATCGCTGCCTTTTTCCGCGGCTATCGCGAGACAGCACGTGCGCCGGGCGAGGTCATCGCCGCCATCGAGATTCCCAAACCGGCCTCCGACCTGCGGCTTGGTATCTACAAGGTCTCCAAACGCTTCGAGCAGGACATCTCCGCGGTCTGCGCCGCGATGGCGCTACGCATGGAGGGCGGGATGGTGACAGAGGCGCGCATCGCCTTCGGCGGCATGGCCGCGGTGCCGAAGCGCGCCATGGCCGCGGAAGCCGCCCTGCTCGGCCAGCCCTGGACCGAGGAGACGGTGCGCAACGCGATGGCGGCAATGGCGGATGACTTTGCGCCGCTCTCGGACATGCGGGCCTCCGCCGCCTACCGCGCCACCATCGGCCGCAACCTGCTGCTGAAGTTCTGGCTGGAGCATCGGGACGACGGCGAGAGGCCGGCGCGTCTGAGGCTGGACCAGCCGGCCGGGCTGGTGCCCGCATGAGCACGATCGGTGCCGCCATTCCGCATGAGAGCGCCCGCCTGCACGTCGCCGGGCGCGCTGCCTATATCGACGATCTGCCCGAGCCGCGCGGCCTATTGCATGCGGCCCTCGGCCTCAGCACGGAAGCCCATGCGCGCATCCTGGCGCTTGATCTGTCTGCCGTGCGCACAGCCCCGGGCGTCGTTGCCGTCATCACGGCGGCGGACGTGCCCGGGATCAACGACATCGGGCCGATCTTCACCGGTGATCCGATCTTCGCCGGCGACGTCACGGAATATCATGGCCAATCGCTCTTCGCCGTCGCCGCACGCACGCGCGCGGAAGCCCGCGCGGCGGTGCGTCTGGGGCGCGTGACCTACGAGCCGCTGCCCGCGATCCTGACGCTCGATGACGCGCTGAAGCGGGAGGATGCGCGCGTCGCCCCGAGCCGCCTCATGCGCCGCGGCCATCCCGACATGGCGATCGCGCGCAGCCCGCACCGGCTGCGCGGCACCTTGCGCATCGGCGGGCAGGACCACTTCTACCTCGAAGGTCAGATCGCCTTCGCACAGCCCGGCGAGCAGGGTGACATGACAATCCTCAGCTCGACGCAAAACCCGTCCGAAGTGCAGCACCTGGTCGCCCGTGCCCTCGGTATCGCCGACCATTCCGTAGTCTGCGAGACGCGACGCATGGGTGGCGGCTTCGGCGGCAAGGAAAGTCAGGCCGCGCTGCCCGCGACGGTCGCCGCTCTGCTCGCCCAGCGCACCGGGCGGCCCGTGAAGCTGCGCATGGACCGGGACGACGACATGGTGGCGACCGGCAAGCGCCACCCCTTCCGCATCGATTACGACGTCGGCTTCGACGGCCAGGGGCGGATCGGGGGCATCGCTTTCATGCTGGCGGGCGATTGCGGCTTCTCGGCCGATCTTTCGACCGGCGTGAACGACCGCGCGATGATGCATGCGGACAATTGCTACTATCTCGACAACGTCTCCATCCTGTCGCATCGCTGCAAGACGAATACCGTCTCCCACACCGCCTTCCGCGGCTTCGGCGGCCCGCAAGGCATCCTCGGCATCGAACAGGTGATGGAAGAGATCGCGGGCCATCTCGGCCTTGATCCGCTGGCCGTGCGGCGGCAGAACTTCTACGGGATCACCTCGCGCAACGTGACGCCCTACGGGATGATGGTCGAGGACAACATCATCGCCGACCTCGTCGATGAGCTAGCAACAGGCACGGGCTACGCCGCGCGGCGGGAAGAGATTGCCGCCTTCAACCGCGCGCACCAGTGGATCAAGCGCGGCCTGGCCCTGACGCCGGTAAAGTTCGGCATCTCCTTCACCGCCATTCACCTCAACCAGGCGGGCGCACTGGTACAGCTCTATACCGATGGTAGCGTGCTGCTGAACCATGGCGGCACGGAGATGGGCCAGGGGCTCTTCACCAAGGTCGCGCAGGTCGTCGCGGAGGAATTCGGCCTGCCGCTGAGCGCCGTGCGCGTCTCTGCCACCAATACCGCGAAGGTGCCGAATACCTCGCCCACCGCCGCGTCGGCCGGCACCGATCTCAACGCCAAGGCGGCGCAGGCGGCCGCCCATGCGATCCGCCAGCGCCTGGCCCATGTCGCGGCAGAGGCGTTCGACGTACCGGCGACGGCCGTGATCTTCGCCGGTGGCGAGGTCATCGCCGGGCGGCACCGCATCGCCTTCGCGGATCTCGCCAAGCGGGCGCGCATGCAGCGCGTCTCTCTATCCTCCACCGGCTTCTATGCGACGCCCAAGATCCATTTCGACGCGGAGACGCAGACCGGTCGTCCCTTCTACTACTTCGCCTATGGCGCATGCCTGGCGGAGGTGGAGGTGGACGGGCTGACCGGCGAACACCGCCAGCGGCGCGTCGACATCCTGCACGACTGCGGCAAGTCGTTGAACCCGGCGATCGACCTCGGCCAGATCGAAGGCGGCTTCGTGCAGGGCGCCGGCTGGCTGACATCGGAAGAGCTGTGGTGGGACGGCGCGGGGCGGCTGCGCACGCATGCACCCTCCACCTACAAGATCCCGGTGATCGGTGATCTCGCCCCACAGTTCAGCGCGCGGATCTACGAGAGCGGACGCAACCGGGAAAATGCCGTCTTCCGCTCGAAGGCCGTGGGCGAACCGCCGCTTTGCCACGGCATCGCCGTCTTCCAGGCGCTGCGCCAGGCGGTCGCGGCCTTCGGGCCCGCGGGAACCCTGCCCGCCCTCGATGCGCCGGCAACGCCCGAGCGCGTGCTGATGGCGATCGAGCAGCTGCGCGCGGCCACCCTTCCCTTGGCCACCCGGGCGGCCGAGTGATGCCCGCCTGGCTCGATGCGCTGTGCTCGCTCGATGCCCGCAGCGAGGCCGGCGTGCTGGTCAGCATCATCGCCGCCCAAGGGTCTGCCCCGCGCGAGGCCGGGGTGAAGATGGTGGTCTCGGCGACCGAGGTGTGGGACACGATCGGCGGCGGCAATCTCGAATACCAGAGCATCCTCGATGCGCGCGCCATGCTGGCCGCCGGCGATGGCGCCCCGGTCACGCGGGATTTCCCGCTCGGCCCCGCCCTCGGCCAATGCTGCGGCGGGGCGACGACGGTGCTGTTCGAGCCGATCCGCCCGCCCGCCTGGACGGTGGCGCTCTTCGGCGCCGGCCATGTCGGCCGGGCAGTCGCGAAGCTGCTGGGCGATCTGCCTTGCCGGCTGCACTGGTTCGACGCGCGGCCAGGCATCGTCGACACGCGTGGCCTGCCCTCCAACACCCGCCTGCAGGCGCGGGCCGGCGTGGATGATGTGGCAAGCCTGCCCACCGGCACGATGGTGCTGATCATGACGCATGATCACGGGCTCGACTACGATCTGACGGCCGCAGCGCTCGCGCGGCGCGATCTCGCCTTCGTCGGCACCATCGGCTCGGATACCAAGCGCGCCCGCTTCACAAGCCGGCTGCGCCGGGCGGGCATTGATGAGGCGGCGCTCGCCCGCTTCACCTGCCCGGTCGGCCTACCGGGGGTGGGCAAGAAGCTCCCGGCCGAAATCGCGATCGCGGTGGTGGCGCAGCTGCTTCAGCTGCGGCCCCAGCCGGTCATGGCCGCGCGCCTGGAACAGCCGGCGGCCGTGGCGCCGGCCACCGCCGCTCTGCGTCAGAGAGACTGCGGCTCGCCGGGCTGCGACCCGGCCTGCCTGGCCGCTGCTGCCGCGCCACCGGAATAACACGCGGGTTTTGATCGACCTGAAATCGCGGGAACTGCTAAACTGACCGAGAAGGAGACCGCGATGGTTAAAGCCACCTCACTCCGCTTGGACGAGCATTCCATCCACTTTATCGAGCGGCAAATCCACGAAGGCCGGTATGGCGATGCCGATGAGGTCATGCGCGCGGGATTGCGATTGCTTGAGGAACGCGAGGCCCAGCTTGATGCTCTCCGCATGGCGCTTGAGGAAGGCGAAGCCAGCGGCATCAGCGAAGATGGAGTCAAAGACGTGTGGCGCGCCGTAAGGAACCGCCTCTGACAGAACGTCGATGCCGCGGTATGTTTTAAGCCGAGCTGCGCGACAGGATCTCGAAGAGATCGCGCTCTATGGAATCAAGACCTGGGGCAAGGACCGAGCAGAAGCGTACCTCAATGATCTCGAGGGAGCTTTCGTCCGCCTCGTTCAGTTTCCGTTGCTCGGCCGCGACGTGAGCTACATCCGGCCAGGATACAGCCGTGCAGACCATGGACTGCACAGCATCTTCTACCGCCAGAGCGAGCCAGGCGTTGTCATCATTCGCATCCTGCATCGCCGCATGAACCCAGACTGGCGTCTGTAGCGCCCTACCGCCGCCGCAGGACGAAAAGCCCCTGTTCGCCGAAGAGATTGGCGAGATGCGGGAAGCGTCGCCACGGCGCGCGATGGCCCTCATCGTCCAGCGCCAGCCAGTTCTCGACCACATAGCCCTGCGTGCGGCACAGATCGAAAAAGTCCTGGATGGTGCAGGGATGGATGTTCGGCGTCTCGTACCACATCCGGTTCCAGCTCTTCGTCATCGGCATGCGGCCGGTGAGCAGAAGTTGCGCACGCAAAAACCAGTGACCGAAGTTGGGGAAGCTGACGATCGCCCGTTCGCTGATGCGCAGCATCTGCCCGAGCACTTCGAGCGGCCGCTCCACCGCCTGCAGCGTGCGGGACAGCACGACATAGTCGAAGGCCTGATCGGGGTAGTGCACGAGGTCGGTATCGGCGTCACCCTGCATCACCGGCAGGCCATGGGCGACGGCGCGCGTCACCAGCGCCATGTCGAGCTCGATCCCCCGGGCATCGCAGCCGCGGGTATGGAACAGATGACCGATCAAGGCGCCGTCGCCGCAGCCGATGTCGAGCACGCGGGATTGCGGCCGCACGAGGTCGGCGATCAATTGCAGATCGACGCGCATGGCGCGCTGCGCTTCGGCCTGCCGCTCCGCGCGCTGGGCCCCGTCCGGCATCAGCCAGGCTCCTTCGCCGATAAGCCGCGATGCTCCGCGCAGCCCGCGATGAAGCCCGCGATGGTGCGGTGGAAATCCGGTTCGTCGAGCAGGAAGGCGTCATGCCCCTTGTCGCTCATGATCTCCACAAAGCTGACATTAGCGGCGCTGCGGATCAGCGCATTCACAACCTCGCGGCTCGCCGCCGTCGGGAACAGCCAGTCCGAACTGAAGGAGACGAGGCAGAAGCGCGTGCGGCTGCGCTGGAAGGCGCGCGATAAATCGCCACCATGCTCGGCCGCGATGTCGAAGAAGTCCATCGCCCGCGTGATCGAGAGATAGGAATTGGCATCGAAGCGCCGTACGAAGGCGCTGCCCTGGTACTGAAGGTAGCTCTCCACCTCGAACTTGTCGCCGAGCAGGGTGAGGCTGGTCGCGTCGCGCAGGCGGCGGCCGAACTTTCGCGTCAGCGCCGCTTCGCTCAGATAGGTGATGTGCGCCACCATGCGCGCGACCGCGAGGCCGCGGCGGGGAATGATGCCGCTCCGCCAATATTCGCCGTCATTGAAGTCCGGATCGGCGAAGATCGCCTGCCGGCCGACCTCGTTGAAGGCGATGTTCTGCGCCGAGTGATGGGCCGCCGTCGCGATCGGCACGGCGGCGAAGACCACCTCCGGATAGGTCGCGGCCCATTCCAGCACCTGCATGCCGCCCATCGAGCCGCCGACCACGGCAAAGAGCTGGTCGATGCCGAGATGCTCCACCAGCATCTTCTGAGCCCGCACCATGTCGCGGATCGTCACCGGCGGGAAATCGTGCCCCCAGGGCTCGCCGGGCTTCTCGTCATGCGGGCTGCGCGGGCCGGTAGACCCCATGCAGCCACCGAGCACATTGGCGCAGATGACGAAGAAGCGGTCGGTGTCGATCGGCAAGCCGGGCCCGACGAGACTGGCCCACCAGCCCGGCCGGCCGGTGATCGGGTGCGTCTCCGCGACATACTGGTCCCCGGTCAGGGCGTGGCAGACGAGGATGGCGTTGCGCTTCTGGGCATCGAGCTGGCCGTAGGTGCGGTAGGCGACGGCCATGCTGCGGAGCGTCCGGCCGCAGTCCAACGTCATCCCCTCAGGGAAGACGATGGTCTGATGGGCGATCTCGGCGAAGGGCTCCAATTGGTCCATCCCACTCTGATAGGATGAGCGACGGCAGGCGGCAATGCGGTGGCGGGCGCGGCAGACCAGAAGGTTTTCGATCCGTCACGGTGCGCAGAGGGCAGCCATGCGCAAACACCGAACCTGTCGGCCGCCATGTTTGCTTCGGAAGGCGGTTACGGTATCTGTCGGGGCTGCACATTGCCCGGTCAGTCCTCGATGTCGTCTTCTACCGAAGCCGCCCCCGGCGCGGAGTGTTTCTCTGCTGCCTCAGCCGAAACCCTGCCGTCCCTGCGGGAGGAGCTGGACCGGCTCGACGATCGTATCCTCGATCTTCTGGCCGAGCGGGCGCGGGTCGTCGAACGCGTGGCCGCCGCCAAGCGCGGCGCGGGTCCGCTGCGGCCGGGGCGCGAAGCCGCCATCCTGCGACGGTTGCTGGCTCAGCCGCACGCGCCGCTGCCCTCTTCCGCCATCGTCCGCATCTGGCGGGAAATCTTCGCCGCCTCGGTCGCACAGCAACAACCGCTGCAAGTTGCCGTCTGCGACCCGGCGATGGATGGCCGCTTCCAGGCGGCGGCGCGCGAACATCTCGGCGGCCTGACCCCGATGCGCGTCTTCCGCAGCCCGGCTCAGGCCATCGGCGAAGTGCTGGAGGGCCGGGCGAGTGCCGCGGTGCTGCCGCTGCCGGGCGAAGGCGCGGGTGATGGCACCGGTGGTCCGGGCTGGTGGCCCGGCCTGCTGCAACAGAACACCAAGGGCCGCATCCATGTCGTGGCTCGCCTGCCCTTCTGGAGCCTGCGGCCGGAAGGCGTGCCCTCGGTGCAAGCCCTGGTCGTCGCCCATACGCCGGCCGATCCCTCCGGACAGGACGTGTCGCTGCTCGCCGTCGAGATGGAATCCCAGATCAGCCTCGGCAGCCTCTCCAACGCCATGACGGCGGCGGGCCTGCGGCCGCTGTCCATCCTGGTCAACCGTCCGCCAGGCGTGCCGGTGGCGCAGGTCCTGCTCGAAGTCGAGGGTTTCGTCGCCGGGGATGACCCGCGCCTGGCCCAGATCACCGGCCTGCAAACCCCCGCCCTGGTCGTCGGCGCCTATGCGGTCGCCCTTGCCGAGGATACGATGCCATGACCGAGACACGTCGCCCCACCCCGCGCCCGGCCATCATGGCCATCGCGCCCTATGTGGGTGGCTTGTCGACCATTCCTGGCGTCAGCCGCATCATCAAGCTGTCCTCCAACGAAGGCGCTTTCGGGCCGCCCCCTGCGGCGCGAGACGCGATTGCCGCCGGCGCCGAGACGATGGCGCGTTATCCGGACGGCGGCGCCCACGCCTTGCGGGAGGTCATCGGCGCTCATTTCGGTCTCGATCCGGCGCGGATCGTCTGCGGCAACGGATCGGACGAGATCCTGAACCTGCTCATCCAGGCCTATGCCGGGTCGGGCACTGAGATCGTGATGTCACAATACGGCTTCTCGATCTACGAGATCTTCGCGACCCTTGCCGGCAGCACGGTGATCAAGGCACCGGACAGGGCGCTCACCGCCGACGTGGATGCGCTGCTCTCTGCCGTGACGGAGAAGACGACGATCGTCTTCCTCGCCAATCCGAACAATCCGACCGGCTCCTTCCTGCCGATGGCGGAACTCGCGCGGCTGCGCGCGGGCCTGCCCGCGCACGTGCTCCTCGTCATCGACGCGGCCTATGCCGAATATGTCGAACGGCCGGATTACGATGCGGGCCTCAGCCTGGTGGACGCCGGCGAGAACACGGTGATGACGCGCACCTTCAGCAAGATCTGGGGCCTCGGCGGCGCGCGCCTCGGCTGGTGCTACGGGCCGCCCGCCATCATCGACGTGCTGAACCGGGTGCGGCCGCCCTTCAACATCAATAGCAGCGCCGTCGCCGCCGGCATCGCCGCGCTTTCGGAACCGCGCTGGGCCGAAATTTCCCGTGCCCACAATACCGTCGCGCGCGGCCGGGTGGCTCAGGCGCTGACGGAGGCCGGCATCCATGTCTGGCCGTCGGAAGGGAACTTCGTCCTGGCCGATTTCGGCACGGCGGAGGAGGCCCGCGCCGCCGATGCCGCGCTCAAGGCCGAGGGCATCATCGCCCGCGTCGTCGCCTCCTACGGCCTGCCGCATTGCCTGCGCATCACGATCGGCACCGATGAGGAATGCGCCGCGGTCATCCACTGCCTGCGCGCGTTCAAGGCGCGCGCCAATATGCCGGCCGACGCCGGTGCCTGATCCCATCTTTCAGCGTCTCGTCCTGCTCGGCCTCGGCCTGATCGGCAGTTCCGTCGCCCGCGCCGCGCGCGAGACGGGGGCGGCCGCCGAGATCGTCGCCTGCGATGTGAGCGAGGCGGTCTGCGCCCGGGTCACCGAACTCGGCATCGCGGACCGGGTGGAACGCGACGCGGCGCTGGCCGTGGCAGGCGCGGATTGCGTGATGCTCTGCGTGCCGGTTGGGGCGCTTGCCGATGCCGCCGCCGCCATCGCGCCGCATCTCGCCCCCGGCTGCATCCTGACGGACGTCGGCTCGACCAAGCTCTCGGTGGTGCGCGACGTCGGGCCGCTGGTGCCGGCAGGCGTGCATTTCGTCCCCGCCCACCCGCTGGCCGGCACCGAATTCTCTGGCCCCGATGCCGGCTTCGCGACCCTCTTCCAAGGCCGCTACTGCCTCGTCGTGCCGCCGGCCGGGACCGACCCTGCGGCCGTCGCGTGCATCCGCGCGCTGTGGGAGCGGCTGGGCGCCATGGTGGAGGAGATGGAGCCCGCGCATCACGATCGGGCGCTCGCGGTCGTCAGCCACCTGCCCCATCTCATCGCCTTCACCATCTGCGGCACGGCCGACGATCTGGAGGACGAGACGCGCCAGGAAGTGCTGCGCTTCGCCGCCTCCGGCTTTCGCGACTTCACACGCATCGCGGCCTCAGACCCCGTGATGTGGCGGGACATCTTCCTCAACAACCGGGAAGCGCTGCTCGAGATGCTGGCGCGCTTCACCGAGGATGCCCAGGCCATGGCCAAGGCGATCCGCTGGGGCGATGCCGCCTATATCGAGGACCGGGTGATGCGCGGCCGGAAGATCCGCCGCAGCCTGATCGAGATCAAGCAGGCCTGATTTCGGCGGCGGCCAGCATGGCCTGCGCCTCCGCCACTTCCGCCTTCATCCAGTCCTTGAAGGCGCGGGCGGCGGCGCCGAGATCGGCGAGATCGGGTGCGACGATCCAGTAGCCACCGGTGTCGATGCGCAGGGGAAAGGGGGCAATGAGACGCCCGGCCGCCAGATCCTCCGCCACCAGAGCCACGTCCCCCAGGGCGATGCCCTGTCCCCGGATCGCGGTCTGAATGGTCAGCGCATGGTCGTTGAAGACCGGTCCCCGTGCCGGCGGCGGCCCCTCCACGCCGGCGGCCTGAAGCCAGTCCTTCCAGCTCTCGCGCTCGTCGTCGTGCAGCAGGGTGTGCTTGAGCAGGTCCGCCGGCACGCGGATGGGCGGCCCGGCTGCGAGCAGGCTGGGCGCCAGCACCGGCGTCGCCCGGCTCGGCATCAGCGGCTCGGCATCGACGCGCGGCCAGTCGCCGCCTTCCGGGTCATAACGCACGGCGAGATCGACGCGGGAGGCGCGGAATTCGATGACGTGCGGATCCGCCAGCACCTCCACCTCGACGTCTGGTCGCAGGGTACGGAAGCGGCCGAGGCGTGGCACCAGCCAGCAGGCAGCAAAGCCCGGCTCGGCGGAGACGACGATTTCCGAGACCACGGGCGCGGCCGTCGCCTCCTCCATGGCGGCGGCGATGGCATCGAAGCTCTCGGAGAGCTTGGCGAGCAGCCGCGCGCCCGGCTCGGTGAGGCTGACGGCGCGGTGGTGCCGGTTGAAGAGCCGCGTGCCGAGCTGGGTCTCCAATTCGCGAATCTGCCGGCTGATCGCGGCCTGGGTCACGAAAAGCTCGTTGGCGGCTGCGCTGAAGCTCAGCAGCCGTCCCGCGCTCTCGAAGCTGCGGAGCGCGGTCAGGGGAATCCGGCCACGGCGCATCGCATAACCTTATGTTATTCGAAAGCGACGATAAGCTCGTTTGAAGGTTATGGGAAAGAGGTGTCTTCTGCGCCGCAGGAGAACAAAGCCATGTCAACGATCAACAGGATCTTCGTCGATATTTTCACGAGCGTCAGCTTCCAGGGTTCCTTCCCGATGACCGCTCCTCGCAATCCCGAACCCCGCCGCGCGGAAGAAGCGCCGCGCCGCGAGCCCTTGCCGGCGCCGCGCTGCGCCAAAGCGCCGGCCTTGCAGGCGCACCGGCCCGCCTTCGGCTGACTGCGGCCGCGTGGCTGACACTGAAAGCCCGGCGCGATCCTCGCGCCGGGCTTCGTCGTTTCAGGGGGCCTTCGGCAGGGTGATGACGAAGCGGGCACCGAGCACGCGCCCTTCCGCATCGCGGCGGTTCTCGGCGCGAATCTGGCCGTTGAGCGCCTCGATGATTTGCTTGCTGATGGAGAGACCGAGGCCCGAATGCTTGCCAAAGGTCTCGCCCTGCGGCCGCTCGGAGTAGAAGCGCTCGAAGACGCTTTCGAGCTTGCCCTCGGGGATGCCGGGGCCTTCGTCCGACACCGAGACTTCGACCCATCCGTCCGGCAATTCACGCGCGTCGAGTTCGATGAGGCCGCCGGGCGGGCTGAAGGAGCGGGCATTGCCGATCAAGTTGCCCAGCACCTGGACGAGGCGCCCCTCCACGGCAGCGACGGCGAGGCCCGGCTTCACGTCCGGTTTGAGCACCAGCACCGGCGCCCCTGGCTGCCGGGTCGCATCATCGATGTCGGCGAGTGCGCCGAGCATGGCGACGATGTCCAGCTTCTCGGGCGCCGCGCGGGAAATTTCGGCATCGACCCGAGATGCATCCGAGATGTCGGTAATCAGGCGGTCCAGCCGCACCACGTCGTCCGCCATGATGGCGAGAAGGTTGTTGCGGCTTTGATTGGCGTCTTCCACGCGCCGCAGCGTCTCGATGGCGCTACGGATGGAGGTAAGCGGGTTCTTGATCTCGTGCGAGACATCGGCCGCGAAACGTTCGATCGCATCCATGCGACCCCAGAGCGCGGTTGCGGAATCGGCGAGGGCCCGGGCCAGGATGCTAAGCTCGTCCCCGCGGTCGAGCAGGCTTGCCGGAACCGACCCGGTGCGGCCATGGCCCTCCCGCATGTCCTGAGCTGCGATCGCGAGCCGCAGGATGGGGCGGGCGATGGTCTGGGCCAGATACCAGGAGAGCAGCACGGTCAGGATGAGGGCCACGAAGAAGAGACCCAGGATCGAGATCCGCACCGAGAGCACCGCCTGGTCCACCCTCCGGGCGTCATGCGTCAGCAGGATCATGCCGACCGTCTGATTGTCGTGCATCACCGGCTCGGCGACCGTCACCAGCAGCCGCCCGTCAGGCGTGCGGCGGATATAGGGCGGCACTTCCTGGCCGGTATCCTTCCCCCGCAGCGCGAGCACGGCCTTGAGGTCGGGCTGCCAGTCCGCCCCATCCGCCTTGTCGAGCTGCCGGACAGGGATGCCGCCCGCGGTGGGCGCCCAGGCCAGCACGTGATCATAGAACCAGCTCACGAGGCGGCTGACCGGTCCGCCGCTCTCCGGGGCCGGCAGCGGCTCGGTGACGATGGCGCCCCCTGCCCCCTCACGCACCTGGCTGTCGGCGACGATGTTGCCGTCCGGCCCGAAGAGGCGCGCCTGGGCGAAGGGCGTCGGGTCCGTCAGCCGATAGAGCAGCGGCCGCGCGAGATCGGGAGCCAGTGCCGCATGGTCGCCGGAGGCGGTCTGCTGCACCGCGCTTTCGCCGAGCGCACCGGCATAGATCCGCGCCTGCTCACGCAAGGCCGAGACGTCCGCATCCATCAGCCCGTTCTGATACTGGTCGAGATAGAGCAAGCCGATAACCAGCAGGGCCAAGGGCAGCGCGTTGACGAGCAGGATGCGCCGCAGGAAGGGCGAGGCCAGCCGGCGCTTCGGCGCCATGGCCGGCGCCGGCGCGGCCCCGGGCATCTGGCCTGCGGCCGCAGCCTGGCCAGGACTGGCGGCCCCGTCAGGCATCAGGTCTCCTTGTAGCGATAGCCGATGCCATAGAGGGTCTCGATCTGGTCGAAATTCTCATCCTCGACGCGGAACTTCTTACGTACCCGCTTGATGTGGCTGTCGATCGTGCGGTCATCGACATAGATGTTCTCGCCATAGGCGGCGTCGATCAGTTGGTCACGCGACTTCACCATGCCGGGGCGGGCGGCGAGCGCCTTTACCAGAAGGAATTCCGTGACGGTCAGCTGGATGTCGCGCCCCTTCCACAGGCACTGATGCTTGGTCTCGTCCAGCGTCAGGTCGCTGCGCACCATGACGCCGGTGGGGGTCGCGCCCGAGCCCTCTGCCCGGCTCACCTCGTTCCGGCGCAGAAGGGTGCGGATCCGCTCCAGCAGCAGGCGCTGGCTGAAGGGCTTCTTGATGTAATCGTCGGCACCAAGCCGCAGGCCCATCAATTCGTCCACCTCCTCGTCCTTGCTGGTGAGCAGGATCACCGGCAAGGCGCTGCGCTGCCGCAGCCGCTGGAGCAATTCCATGCCATCCATCCGCGGCATTTTGATGTCCAGCACGGCGAGGTCCACGGGCCGGGAGATCAGGCCCTGCAGAGCGCTCTCGCCATCGGTATAGGTACGAACCTGGAAGCCTTCCTGCTCCAGCGTCATGGAAACACTGGCCAGGATGTTACGATCGTCATCCACCAGCGCGATGGTGTGCTTCATGGGAACAGCTTTCGCCTCAGCATTGCCCCGCGGGCGCGGGGTCGGGAATCGTGAAGCTTTAGCGGCTGGCGCTGGAATGCACCATTCCGCGGGATTGATTATCGGAGAGGATAACTGGCGCGCGAAGCGGTTTTGTCGAGCGTCGCCGGGCAAAACCGCTCAAAACAGACCATGCAGCCGCGCCTGGGCGAAGGCCGCGATGGTGATGGCATCGCGAATCACGCCGTCGCGGATCATCGTCTCGACCTCGGCGAGGGGGAAACTGCCGCGGCGCATGTCCTGCTCCTCCGGCTCCCGCTCCGCCGCGCCTTCGGTGAGATCCGTCGCGAAGAAGACCCGGCCCTTCTGGTTGGAGTAGCCGGCTGCCTGGAACAGCTCGCCGATCTGCTCCAGCCGGCCGGCGATGAGGCCGGTCTCCTCCCGCAGCTCGCCGGCGGCGAGCGCCCGCGGATCGACATCCGCCTGCCACTCCCAGGTGCCCATGGGGAATTCCCAGGCCCGTTCACCCACCGGATAGCGGAACTGCTCGACGAGGAAGACGCGCCCATCCTGGTAGGGGCAGATCACCGCGAAGTCCGCGCGTTCCAGAACCGAGTAGATGCCTTCCGACCCGTCGAGCCGGCGTACCCGGTCTTCGCGCAGGCGCAGCCAGCGGTTCTCGTAGACCAGCCGCGTCGCGATCTGGGTGATGGCATCGGTCATCAGGCTCTACCTCGCGCGGCGAAAGGTCAGGTTATAGCGGAAGGGGCCGAAGAGCGGATGCGCGCCTGCCTTGACCGGGCGGATGCCGTGATAGAGCAGCCGGGCCGGCCCCCCGAAGACCAGCACGTCTCCGCTTTCGAGCGGCAGCGCCGTGGTCGGCTCGCTTCGCTCCTTCCCGCCGATGAGGAAGACGGCCGGCAGTCCGAGCGAGACGGAGACGATGGGGGACGCGAAATCCTGCTCGTCCTGATCGCGATGCAGGCCCATGCCGGCGCCCACGGCATAGCGGTTGATCAGGCAGGTGTCAGGCACGAAACCGGGAAAGCCCGCCTCCGCCGCGGCCGCCTCCGCCAGACTGCGGAAGACCTCCGGCATGGCGGGCCAAGGCCTGCCACTGTCCGGATCGGCGCTTTCGTAGCGGTAGCCGCGCGTATCAGTGACCCAGCCGCAAAGGCCGGCGCTCGTCATGGCGGCGGCCATGCGGCCGCCGCGCCTGGTGCGCATGAAACGGAAGGGCGCCTGCTCCGCGATTTCGTCGATCGCCGGCTTCAGCTCGTCCGCGTGCGCACGGCCAGGCAAAAGAACCATCCCTTCCGGCAGAGCAGGGAGGAGACGTGGCAGATCCGGGCCGGAAAAGAGCCCGGTCAGGCGGGCTGCGGCAGGGTGAAGTGGCGCGCGACCTCGTGCAGGTCGGTGGCCCAGGGATGGCGGGTCGTCGGCAGAGTGCCGTCGGCCTCCCGCACCACTTGGCAGGTGCGGAACCCGGCGGCGGCGGCGGCATCCAACTCGGCCTCGACATCCGAGAGGAAGAGGATCAGCCCCGCGGGCAGGCCGATCTTGGCCCGAATGGCCCGGTAGCTCTCGGCCTCCCGCTTCGGTCCGACGCGCGTATCGTAGAAGCCACCGAAAAGCGGCGTCAGGTCGCCGTCCTGGCTGTGCCCGAAGATGCCGCGCTGCGCTTCCTCGGACCCGGAGGAGTAGATGTAGAGCGGCAGGCCCTCCTGCTTCCAGAAGCGGAGCATCGCCGGTACTTCCGGATAGAATTGCGCCACCAGATCGCCGGCGGCATAGCCTTTCTTCCAGATGAGCCCCTGCAAGGTCTTGAGCGGCGTCACCTTCTGGTCAAGGTCGCTCCAGCGGGCGAGGGCGGCCACGGGATCGGTTTCAGGTTCCAGCGCGCGGGCTTGAGCAAGAATCTCGACCACCGCGGGGTCCTCGGCATGAGCCGCGAGATAATCGGCGAGCCGGGTCCGGGCGTAAGGAAAGAGGGTGTCCCTCACGAGGGCGATGGGGGTGACGGTGCCTTCGATGTCGAGCAGCACCGCTTCCACCGGATGCGTCACGGTCAGGCCCGTTTCCTCGGGCTGGCGGTCCGTCAGATCCATGATCGCGTCTCAGGCCGCCGGGAAACGCGCACTGATGTCGTCACCGGTGAAATGCGGCACCCAGCCGGAGGTATCGGTGAACACGCGGAGCGCCGTGAAGAAGGGCCGCTCACCGGCATCGAACCAATGCTTCACATTGGCCGGCACGCTGATGAGGTCGCCCGCCGTGCAATGAGCATCGTAGATGCGTTCGTTGAGGTGCAGGATGAAATTGCCCGAGCCATGGACGAAGAAGCGTACTTCGTCTTCCGTGTGGCGGTGCTCCTGCAGGAACTTCTCGCGCAAGGGCCCTGCCTGCGGATGATCGGGCGTGAGCTTGATGACGTCGGCCGAGCCCGCGCCTGAGTCTCCCATCAGGGCATCGAGATACGGTCGATAGGCGGCCAGGATCGTCTCCGCGTCATCCTCGGGCGAGAGGGCGACGGGGCTGTCCCAGCGCTCGAACCGCACGCCGATCGCGTTCAGTTCGCGGGTGATGACGGCGGCATCCTCGGTCTTCAGCAGCGGCTGATCGGGAGCATCGTCACGATAGATGGTCAGGCGGCTCATGCGAGCTTCCTCCGTTCGATTTCGGTTGCCAGCAAGAACTCCAGCGCCTCCAGCCGGTAGAGGGCGGTATTCACGTCGGCACCCCAGACGTAGACCCCGTGGCCGCGCAGAACGTAGCCGATGGGCGCTTGTCCCGCTTCCAGCAGCGGCGCCAGGTGCCGCGCGAGGCGCGGCATGTCCTGGTCGTTATCGATGACCGGCAGCGCCACCGACACCTCATGGGTGGTGATGCTGTTCCAGGCCTTGAGAACCTCATAGCCTTCTAGGCGGATGGCATCATCCTTGGGGTAGGCCAGGGTCAGCGCGGTCGCCGCCACGGAATGCCCGTGCAACACCGAGCCGACCTCAGGCCAGAGCGCATAGAGCTGGCAATGCAACAGGGTTTCGGCGCTCGGCTTCAGCCCGGGGCTGAGGCTCTGCCCCGCGAAATCGACGGCCATGATGTCAGCCACCGAGAGAAACCCCTTGTGGACGCCGCTGCGCGTGATGGCGAGCCGATCCCCCGGCAGCCGGGCGCTCAGATTGCCGGCCGTCGCTGGCACCCAGCCCCGCGAGTCCATACGGCGGCCAACGGCGACCAGCGCCTCAGCCACCGTCGGAGGAACGATATCCGCCGTAGCTCTTTCACCGGGGAGCCCGCCCGCCAGACCATCCGCCATCATCGCGGCAACAACGCGATCTCAGTTCCGGACCGTCTCGGCCGGACGGCTGGCCGTGGTGGCGCTGGCCTCACCCGGCGCAGAGAGGCGCTCGGCGGGCTTGTCCTTGTCGTTCGCCATGGACGCATCCTCGTCCTCGGCCATGTTCTTCTTGAAGGACTTAATGCCCTTCGCGAAATCCCCCATCAGGTGGCTCACCTTGCCGCTGCCGAAGAGCAGCAGCAGGACGAGAATGACGATTAGCCAATGCCAGATGCTGAGCGAGCCCATTTTGCCTCCCGGGGAAAAGCCCCAAGCTTCGTGTCACGGAGGCGCCTGCGCGACAAGCCACCTTCGTCTCTCTCGTATCATAGTCCGCCGCGCAGCCTTTCACCAGTTGCACGGAACCGTGAAGTCGAAGTCAGCCTCCGGCCGTGACTTGTCCACAGCTTTCTCGCGCCGCGGCAGACTCAACCATTGGCCTGCGCTCGGCGGCAGGATACATTATCTAGTAGGAAGCCAGCGGAGAGACCACGAGATGGAGTGGAACGAGACAATCATCGCGGAGCTCAGACGTCTCTGGGCCGAGGGGCTCTCGACCGCCGAGATCGGCCGGCGGCTGGGTATCTCGAAGAATGCGGTCGTCGGCAAGGCCCATCGTCTCGATCTGGCACCGCGCCCCTCGCCGATCCGGCGCAGCGAGCGCCCTGCCGGGAGCCCGGCGCCGGCACCGCGGGCCGTCGGGCCGACGCTGACCCCACTGCCGTCGTCGCCCGCGCCCGTCCAGGCCAGCGCGCCTTCGGCCAGCCCCGTGCCGCGCGTTGCTGCCCCGCCCCGGCGTCTCGCCGCGGTCGCGCCGGCGCCCGTGCAGCGCGTCTCCGCCTGTTGCTGGCCCATGGGCGAACCCGGCAAGCCGGGCTTCCACTTCTGTGACGGCGCGGCCGTGCCCGGAAAACCCTACTGCGCCGAACATGCCCAGCTTGCCTATGTGAAGATCCGCGACCGTCGCGAAGACGCCGCCTAAGATCTGTTCGAGTGCCCGGCGAGGGGCCGGGCACTCCATCCTCAGGGCTCCGCGCCGCGCATTCCCCGCTCGGCACGCCTCCGGGACATCGCCGCGGCGATCCGGCCCCCATCACGCGAGGGACGCCGCATCGTGGTGACCAATCCACCCAACACCGATTTTCTCTGGGCGCATGAGCAGCCTGGCGCCGCGCCGATCGTCATGGACTGCCCCAACTGCGGGGCGCCTGGCGCAAAACCGCTGATCTGCCTCTCTCCTCCCGGCATCACGCCGGTCTGGCACTTCCTCTCCTGCCCCGCCTGCGGCGCCGGCTTCTATGCCGACCAGACCATCGCCGATTATGGGGAGGAAGGGATGTCCGCCGCCTCCACCACCTATTTCCTGCAGCAGGGCGCAGCCCTCGGCATCTTTGCCGATATCCTCGCCCATATCCGAAAGGGCCCTGGCGCCCGTTATGTCGAGGTCGGCTGCGGCTTCGGCTTCGGGCTGGACGCCGCGACGCATGCCATGGGCTGGACCGCGCGAGGCATGGACCCTGCCGCCCTGTCCGAGGTGGGCCGGCAGATGCTCGGCCTCGACATCACCCCCGCCTATTTCGACCCGACGACCGTCGCCGACGGCAGCTGTGACGTGGTGATGGCGACGGAGGTCTTGGAACACCTACCGGATCCGCTGGGCTTCCTGCGCGACATTCGGCGCGGCCTCGCGGCCGACGGCATCGCTGTGCTCACCACCCCCGATCTCGCGGCAGTGCGCCCCGCGATCGCCAAACCGGTGCTGCAGGCGACGCTGACGGTCGGCCTGCATCTCATCCTGCAAAGCAAGGACAGCCTCACCGCCCTGCTGCGCCGTGCGGGCTTCGCCCATGTCCGCGTGACGAGCGACGGCTGGAAGCTAACGGCCTTCGCGAGCGACCAGCCGCTCGACCTCGAAGAGGATGCGGCCCGGCGCCAGGCGCGCGTCATCGGCTATCTGACGGAGCGTGCTCTGTCCCGGCCGGAGCCGGACGATCTCTTCATCGGCTTCGCCGGACGTGCGTTCTTCGAGGCCGTCTGTGCCCAGGATTGGCCGGCAGCGGCCCGCATCTGGGAGCGGCTCGGTCCAAGCTTGCAATCGCGCTATGGTATCGATATCGATACGATCTCAACCGCACTCCTACCGCGGCAGCCTGCGGGTTTGGAGGATGTCGCTCGCCGCCTGCCCTTCAACCTTGCCGTCATCATGCTGGCGCGTGCCTACCAGCGGCTTGCCCAGGGAGAAGCGCGTGCCGGGTTCTCGCCACGTTTCGCGGCTATCGGCACCGTGTGCGGTCCGCTTTGGACCTGGCTTGAGACGATGCAGATCAGCGATATGCAGACCAGACAGATTCTTTGGGTGGCACAGGCCGAACAGACGCTGTGTCTTGCGGCCGGAGGGCGCCACGCGGCCCTCGGGGCCGTTGCCGCCCTCGCGGAATCGCCCACCGGGGTGGGCCGCGCCGATATCGTCGCGCGGGCTTGTGAGTTCCTCATTCATGCGGAACGGCCATACTGTGCCGCCAGACTTGCGCGAAACGAGGGGGCGTCCCACGTAACGGCTTCTTATAACATTACGCAGGTGGGCATGGTGCAAGCATTTGCCCGGGAAGGTTTCTATCGATTGAGGCAGCGTTTACGTGGTTAGCCAGAAGAGGATGTCGACGGTCCAGAGCCGCCCGGTGCTCGGGGAGCCGATCACCTGGCGCCTTCTGATGCGCCGGTTTCGAGACGCCGATAATCGCCCCCTTGCCGCTTGGAACCTCACGCGCCATGCCGGCCGCGCCCTCTGGGCACGGCTTCACCCGCTGATCCACCCGATCCGGCGGGTTGCCCACGAAATCGGCGTCCAGAGCCGCATCGCTGTCGCCTATCCCTTCGGCTTCCTCCATTCGCCGCACCAAGTGGTCGAGCGCTATGACCAGCCGGGCGAGCTGGGGCCGGAGGTCGCGCTCTTCGTCCATTTCGACGGCGAGGGCAGGGTGCTGCCGACGACGCGGGACTTCATCCGCGGCCTGGAAGCGGCTGGGCTTTCTGTCGTCTTCGTGACCAATTCCGGGACGATCCAGGACGAGGCGAAGCTTTTCCTGCGGGCGCACTGCGCCTCCGTCCTCATCCGCCGCAACATCGGCTACGATTTCGGCGCCTGGCGCGATGCGCTGGACACGCTGGGCCTGCCGCGTTCCGAGACACGCGCGATCTACCTCGTAAACGACAGTGTCTACGGCCCGTTCGGCGATCTGCGCCCGCTGCTTGACGCGATCGACTTCCGCCGGGCCGGCCTGTGGGGCATCACCGAGAGCTGGCAGCACCACTATCACCTGCAATCCTTCTTCCTCGCCTGCGGGGAGAGCGCGATCCGCAGCGAGGCCTGGGCCCGCTTCTGGCGCTCGGTTCGCCCGATTCCCTGTAAGGACTGGGTCATCCGCCACTGTGAAATCGGCTTCACTCGTGCCCTGGCGCGTGGTGGGGTGAGCAGCGCCGCGCTTTACCCGAATAACGCCCTGCTCGACGCCGATGAGATGGAACGTCTGGAGCGCCTGGTGGCGGCGGATGACGAGACGGACGGGCGGGATCCCCGGCTGCATGCCGAAGCCGAGCATGCCGATCGCATTCTTCGCTGTGCTCAGCGCCAGCCCATTCCGCTCAATCCGTCGATCGACCTCTGGCGCCAATTGATCCGCGCCGGCTATCCCTTCGTCAAACGTGAGCTGCTGCTGCGCAACCCGACCAAGGTGACGGACGTCTTCGCTTGGGAAGAGGTGGTGAGCGATAGCCTTCAGGTGGATCCAGAGCCGCTGGCGCGGGAAATCCGTCGCTCTCTCGGCCCACGCCTGCCCGAGGTTTGGAACCCGCCGAGCCCCTTGCCCGCGCGCCGTCACCAGGACGCCGCCTGAGCGCTGCGCCGGATTAAAGCGGCGGCTCGCGCCACCGGGCGGCAGCAGCATCGTCCGCCGCCCGCGCTTCGACCCAGCGGTCAGGGCCCTCCTCCGGATGCTCTTTCTTCCAGAATGGCGCATCGACCTTGAGCCAGTCGATGAGGAAGGCCGTGGAGTCGAGCGCGGCCTGCCGGTGGCGTGAAGCCGTCGCGACAAGGACGATTCGGCCGCCAACCGGAATGCGTCCCGTGCGGTGGATGATGCGGCAGCCGAGCAGCGGCCAGCGCTGTGCGGCCTCCCCCGCCATGGCGGCGATGGCTCGCTCCGTCATGCCGGGATAATGCTCCAGCGTCATCGCGGCGATCGCCGGCTCCACGCCGCGGCGAACGACACCGAGAAAGGAGGCAATGGCCCCCGCCTCTCCCGCCTCATCCTGAAGCGCGGCAAGTTCCTGCCCGAGGTCGAAATCCTCCGGCCCGACACGAATCACGGCCACGTGATCAGCCCCCGGTGATCGGCGGGAAGACGGCGATCTCGTCCCCTGCCTTGATGGGCGTGCTGTCCACGGCGAAATCCTGGTTCACCGCGCAGCGGATGCGGGCCGTCTCGGCGAGAGCTTCGGCATAACCGCCGCCACGGGCACGGAGATGCGCGATCAGCGCACCGACCGTCGCAACCCCTGCGGGCAGTTCGAGCGTTTCGGCAGCGCGCCCGATGCGCTCGCGGACCCATGCAAAGTAGAGCAGATCGACCGTCACTGCCGCCTCCCTCTCCTCGATCTGGGCAGAGGCGGCCCGCGCCTCAACGGGGGGTCGTCACCGTATTGATGGTGCCGTTCGGCATGACGAGGGTGCTGGTGCCGTTGCCGTTGGGGATCAGGATGGCCCCGGTCTGCCCGTTGATCGGCCCAAGGGTCTGATAATTCGCCGTGCCGCCGGTGATGGTGGCGGGGCCCATGGGCGTCGTGATGGTCGTGCCGACCTTCGGCATGGTGAGGCTCGGCGGAGCGCCCGCGCTCAATGCTGGCGTCGCCGGATTGGCGGCGGGCGGCGGCGCAGGATTGGTGCCATGGACGGTCGGGTTGTTGGGCATCGGGCTGGTGCCCTGCATGCCCGGCAGGGCGTTGAGGTTCGGAAGCTGGCCAGGGCCGGAGGGCACCGGGCCGAGCTGCGGCACACCGCTGCCGTTGAGGTCCATCTGCTTCTGGATTTCGGCGAGGGTCGGCATGGCGGGAATCGCCGTCGGCCAGACCTGGCCTTGCTCAGGCGTAATGACAGGCGCGACGCCGGGCTTGCCGTAGGCCCGCTGCATGCTGAGGCTGTCCCCCTTCGGCGCGTTCGGGGTCTTCTGGAAGGTGTGCGTATCGCTCACGAAATGGCCGAAGCCGGTGCAGCCGGAAAGGAGAAGAAGCCCGGTCAGCGCAATCCGCCGCATGGAGGTCACATCCTTAGATCTTGCCCGAGGAAAGGGCCGGTCGCGGGCCGGGCTGCCCCGTCACGCTCGTGTGCCGCCTTGATGCCACGGCTCGGGGCCAGGCAGCAAGGAAGGCTGGTCTTTGTGGGTTCAACCGCGCGCCTTGGCGTCCCGCCCGGCGCCGACCTCGGTGTGGCGCAGCCCGGCGCGGAGATAATCCCAGCCGGTGATGACGGTCAGCAAGGCGGATAGCCACAGCAGTGCGATGCCGATCAGCCAGACGGGCAGCCAGCCGATGCGCAGGAGATGGGCGGTGCCGTTCCCGGCGATGAGGAAGCCGAGGGAGGCCATCTGCGCCGTGGTCTTCCATTTGGCCAAGCGGGTCACGGGGAGGCCGACGCGAATCTCCGCGAGAAATTCACGCAGACCGCTCACCAGGATTTCCCGGCACATGATGACGATGGCGGGATAGAGCCCCCAAGGTCCCAGCCGGCCGTCCCCCGCCAGCATGATGAGGATGGCGCCCACCAGCAGCTTGTCCGCAATCGGATCGAGCATGCGGCCGAGATCGGAGAATTGCTGGCGCGAACGGGCGAGCTTGCCGTCCAGATAGTCGGTGATACCAGCAGAGATGAAAACGATACAGGCCGCGAGGTCGCAGCCGGGCGTGCCGATCGAGGCGAGCACGATCAGGACGGGGATCGCGGCCACCCGCGAGAGGGTCAGCAGATTGGGCAGATCGGTCAGCATGCGGCCCTCAGCATAAGCGCAGGGCGTCCGTCAGGGAACGCCTTCCATGCGGACGCCTGGATGAAAATGCGCATAGACCCGGCGTGCTGTCTCCCGATTTATTCCGGGGACAGCAGCGAGATCGTTGAGACCCGCCTGCTTCACGCCGCGCGCCGAGCCGAAATGATGCAGGAGCGCGCGCTTGCGGGCCGCGCCGATCCCCGCGATTTCGTCCAGCTCACTTTGCGAAATCGCGCGCGAGCGGCCGGAACGGTGGGTGGTGATCGCGAAACGATGCGCCTCGTCACGTAGGCGCTGCAGGAAGTAGAGCACCGGGTCGCGCGGCGGCAGTTGAAAGGGCTCGCGCCCAGCCATGTGAAACCACTCCCGCCCGGCATTGCGGTCCGGCCCCTTGGCGATGGCGACGAGCGGAATGTCCCCCACCCCCATCTCCTCCATCACTGATTGGGCGGCTGAGAGCTGGCCGACACCACCGTCGATCAGCACCAGACCCGGCCAGTGCGGATCGTCCCGGTCGGCATGTTCCTTCAGCGCCCGACCGAAGCGGCGCTGCAGCACTTCGCGCATCATCGCGAAATCGTCTCCTGGCGCCACCGGGCCCTTGATCGCGAATTTGCGGTAGGCCTGCTTCATCAGTCCTTCCGGCCCGGCCACCACCATCACGCCATAGGCGTTGGTGCCCATGATGTGGCTGTTGTCGTAGGTCTCGATCCGCTCGAGCGGCTGCGGCAGGCCGAACAGCTCGGCCGTCGCGTCCAGCAGCTTCCCCTGGCCCGCCGTCTCGGCGAGCTTGCGCTCCAGGCTTTCGCGCGCATTCAGCTCGGCATGCGCGACCACCGCCCGCTTCTCGCCGCGCTGCGGCACGGTGATGGTGACGGCGCGCCCCGCTTTCAGCGCCAGCGCCTCCGCGATCAGCCCCTCCTCCGCCAGCGGATGGTTGAGCAGCAGGAGAGGCGGCGGCGGCTTGTCCTCGTAGAACTGGGCGATGAAGGCGGCGAGGACCTCGGCCACCTCCTCGTTCTTGGTGTGGGAGGGATAGAAGGCGCGGTTGCCGTTGTTGTGCCCTCCGCGCACGAAGAACACCTGCACGCAGGTTTGGCCGGCGATCTGCCAGGCGGCGATGACGTCGGCGTCATTCAGGCTCGCCGGGTTGATCACCCCCGTTCCCTGCACGTGGGAGAGGCCGCGGATGCGATCACGCAGCGTGGCCGCGCGCTCGAACTCCATGGCGGCGGCGGCCTGCTCCATTTCGGCCGCGAGCTGCTGCTGGATGGTCGCGGTCTTGCCACTGAGGAAGGCCTTGGCCTGGGCGACCAGAGCCCCATACTCCTCCTGCCCGATATGGCCGACGCAGGGTGCCGAGCAGCGCTTGATCTGAAACAGCAGGCACGGCCGGCTGCGATTGGCGAAGACGCTGTCGGAGCAGGAGCGCAGCAGGAACAGGCGCTCGAGCGCCGTGAGACTCTGGTTGACGGACCAAGCAGAGGCGAAGGGGCCCCAATAGGTGCCCTTTCGCGTCTGCGCGCCGCGATGCTTCACCACCTGGGGGAAGTCGTGATCCTCCGCCAGCATGATCCACGGGTAGCTCTTGTCGTCGCGCAGAACGATGTTGAAGCGCGGCTTCAGCCGCTTGATGAGGTTCGCTTCCAAAAGAAGCGCCTCCGCCTCGGTATGGGTGGTCACGATCTCCATGGAGATCGTCTCGGCCACCATGCGCCGCAGCCGCTCCGGCAGGCGGGCGATCTGGGTGTAGCTCGTCACCCGCTTCTTCAGGCTGCGCGCCTTGCCGACGTAGAGCGCATCCCCCTTGCCGTCGAGCATGCGATAGACGCCGGGGGCGAGCGGCATGGTCTCCAGCGCCCGCTCGATCACGGCCACACCGTGGGCGATCGAGATCGGGCGGCCTTCGGCCGGGGCCTGCGGCTCCGCGTGTGAAATGTCTGCGTCGTCTGTCATGGGATATCTTCCGACCGACGCTTTCTCCACACCCCCCAGCAGCCTGTGGATATCCTTGTGGAGAGAAACGTCGATCCTAGGCTTGATCTAGGGTCGGCCAGCAGGCCAGGCTGTGGACGAATCCGGGGAACTAACCAGGTAAGTAATTGAAATTAAAAAAGAAAAAAGGAAATTTCCCAGTTTCTGCTGTAAGAATCTGACATCGGATTGTAACCTTCCCACCCTCAGCCCGGTGGTGGAAAAACTTTGTCGCGGAAGCGCTCGATCTCGACGCCAGCGCCTGCCGCATCCTTGAAAACGGCCAGTTTCTCCACCGTCACCCGGGCAGAAATCACCCGCCGGTCCTGCAGGGTAAGGCGCGCGATCTCCTCCGCCATGGTCTCCACCAGCTCGACATGAGCGCGGCCCACGAAGGCCCGGATGCGGCGGGCGAGACCGTCGTAATCGACCACGCGGGCGACATCGTCCGGCCCCACGCCGCCCGGATGGTCGAGACCATCATCCCGCATCTCGAAGGAGATGTTGATGCGGACCGGCTGGCGCGTGCCGGTCTTCTCTTCTGGATACACGCCGATGCTCGCCTGCAGCAGCAGATCGCGGATGAAGACGCGGCGCAGCGGCTCGCCCTGCCCCCCGCTCATTCCCGGATGTCCGCATTGGTCGCACCCCATTGCAGATGCTGGCCACCGTCGAGCGCCAGCATCTGCCCGGTGAGCGAGGGCAAGGACAGGATGGCGCGCACGGCGCGCCCGATCTCTTCGGGCGAGGTGCCTCGGCCCAGCGGAACCGAGGCGCATTGCCGGTCGAAGTCGGCTTGGCTCTGGCGCGGGCTCGGCATCGCAGGGCCCGGCCCGATGCCCATCACCCGGATGCGCGGCGCCAGCGCCAGCGCCAGCGTCTGCGTCAGCGTCCAGAGGCCCGTCTTGGAGATGGTGTAAGAAACGAAATGCGGGGTGAGCGACCAGACGCGCTCGTCGATCATGTTGACGATCACGCCGGAGCCGTCCGCCGCCATGGCGCGCGCGAAAGCCTGAGACAGCACGAAGGGCGCCCGCAAGTTGGGCTCGATGTGCCGGTCCCAGCTTTCGCGGGTGGCGTCATTCCATTCGTCGCGCTCGAAGGTCGAGGCATTGTTGACCAGGACACCGAGCGGCCCCAGCGCCTCGGTCGCGCGGGGGACGAGGGTTTCGACCTCCGCCTCGCGCGCGAGGTCTGCGCCGAGCGCGATGGCCCGGCCGCCCTCGGCGCGGATGGCGGCGGCCAGCGCCTCGGCCTCCTCGACGCTGCTATTGTAGTGGATGGCGACCGCGAAGCCTTCCGCGACCAGCGCCTCCACGATGGCGCGGCCGAGCCGCTTCGCGCCGCCGGTGACGAGCGCCGCCCGCCCGATGGTCCTGTCGATCGTCATCACGTTCTGCGTCCCCGCCCCGGGGCGCCGGATTTGGCCCCGCGGCGGCTGTTACCACGACGCTTCTCAGGATCGTAGCCACCGCCCCCGGGGCCCAGGGGTTCGGGCATGTAGTCCTTCTTCGGACGGATGCCGGAACTGGGCGGCGGGGCGAGGCCGAGATCGAGCGCTTCCAGGCGCTTGAGTTCGTCGCGCAGGCGCGCCGCCTCTTCGAATTCGAGATCCGCGGCCGCCGCGCGCATCCGCCGCTCGATTTCCGCAATCGAGGATTTGAGGTCGCGGCCGACGAATTCCGCGACCTCGGCGTCCTTAACCGGCGCGACCGTCACGTAATCCTGCTCGAAGACGCTCTCCAGCACCTCGCCAATCTGCTTGCGCACCGAGGTCGGGGTGATGCCATGCGCCTCGTTCCAGGCCTGCTGCTTGGCGCGCCGCCGTTCGGTCTCGCCAATGGCGGCTTCCAGACTGCGCGTCATATGGTCGGCGTAGCAGATGACGCGTCCATCGACATTGCGCGCGGCGCGACCGATGGTCTGGATCAGGCTGGTCTGGCTGCGCAGGAACCCTTCCTTGTCGGCATCGAGAATCGCAACCAGCATGCATTCCGGAATATCGAGGCCCTCGCGCAGCAGGTTAATGCCGACCAGTACGTCGAAGACGCCGAGACGCAGATTACGGATGATCTCGATCCGCTCCAGCGTGTCGATATCGGAATGCAGGTAGCGCACCCGCACGCCCTGCTCGGTGAGATATTCGGTCAGATCCTCCGCCATCCGCTTCGTCAGCGTCGTGACGAGAACGCGCCCGCCCCGATCTCGCACCGTGCGCACCTCGGCGAGCAGATCATCCACCTGATTGGCGACGGGCCGCACCTCCACCACGGGGTCGATCAGCCCCGTCGGCCGGATCACCTGCTCGGCAAAGGTGCCCGCCGTCCGCTCCATTTCCCACGGCCCGGGCGTTGCCGAGACAAAGATGGATTGCGGACGAAAACGCTCCCATTCCTCGAAGGTAAGAGGCCGGTTGTCGGCGCAACTCGGCAGGCGGAAGCCGAACTCCGCGAGGATGCTCTTGCGGGCCGCGTCGCCGCGGGACATGCCACCGATCTGCGGCACCGTCACATGGCTTTCGTCAACGATGAGCAGGGCGTTTTCCGGCAAGTATTCGAAGAAGGTCGGCGGCGGCTCCCCTGGCGCGCGGCCCGTGAGGTAGCGCGAATAGTTTTCAATCCCTTTGCAGGAGCCCGTCGTCTCCATCATCTCGATGTCGAAGGTGGTACGCTGGCTCAGACGCTCGACCTCGAGCAGCTTTCCTTCCGCCTCGAGCTCCGCCAGACGCTCCTTCAGCTCCTGCTTGATGCGGATGATCGCCTGGGTCAGTGTGGGGCGCGGCGTCACATAATGGCTGTTGGCGTAGACCGTGACCTGCTCCAGCGCGCCGGTGACCTGGCCCGTGAGCGGATCGAACTCGGCAATGCTCTCGATCTCGTCGCCGAACAGGGAAACGCGCCAGGCGCGATCCTCGTAATGGCTCGGATAGATGTCCACCACCTCGCCGCGCAGACGGAAGGTGCCGCGTGCGAAGGCTGCGTCGTTCCGGCGGTACTGCAGCTCTACGAGCGCCTTGGCCAGACGGTCGCGGTCGATCTGCCCGCCGACCTCGAGCTTGACCACCATCTTGGCGTAGGTTTCGACGGACCCGATACCGTAGATGCAGGAGACGGAGGCGACGACGATGACGTCGTTGCGTTCGAGGATCGCCTGCGTCGCCGAGTGGCGCATGCGGTCGATCTGCTCGTTGATCTGCGCGTCTTTCTCGATATAGGTGTCGCTGCGCGGAACGTAGGCTTCCGGCTGATAATAGTCGTAGTAGCTGACGAAATATTCGACCGCGTTTTCCGGAAAGAAGCTCTTCATCTCGGCATAGAGCTGTGCCGCGAGCGTCTTGTTCGGCGCGAGGATCAGCGTCGGCCGCTGCAAGCTTTCGATGACCTTGGCCATGGTGAAGGTCTTGCCCGAGCCGGTGACGCCGAGCAGCACCTGGTCGCGCTCCCCCGCCTCGGCCCCGGCCACGAGGTCGCGGATCGCTGCCGGCTGATCGCCGTTCGGCTCGAACTCCGAGACGACCTTGAGTGGTTTGAGGGCGGGCCGCGGCGGCTGCTTCTCGGGCATGAAGAGCATCGGCGGCATCGGGGAGCGGACGGCGGCCTGGGACATAGCGTGAACATAGTCCCAAGCACCGGCTTTATCGAGAGGGGCTTGCCCGCAAGGGTGGTCAGCGCAGGCGCGTGTCCTCCTCGATTTCGAACAGGAGCTGGGCGCGCGACACGCCGAGGTCGGACAGCATGTGCGCATCCATGCGATCGAGTTCGCGGCGGAGCGCCGCCCGACGGGCGGAGGCCGTGTAGACGCGCAGAAGAAGCTGCCACACGGACAGGGGCGTGCGGCGGACCTTGGCGGAGACGAGCCGTGTGTCGAGGGCGAGGGACATGGCGATCTTCCTTCTGGAACTGCTGTGAGTGGGAAGATGGCGCCCTCATCTGCATTAGAAAAACGAATTGTTCTTATTCCAAGAATCAATTACCTTGATGCTCATGATCCGTCCCGCAAGCCTCGATCCCGATCTCCTCCGTAGCTTCGTGCTCATCGCCGAGGAGCGTAGCTTCACCCGTGCCGCCCAGGTGGTGGGGCGCACGCAATCCGCCGTCTCCATGCAGATGCAGCGGCTGGAAGGCACGCTCGGCCAGCAGCTGTTTCATCGTGGACGCGGCGGCAGCGTGGAACTGACCCGGCACGGGCAATTCCTGTTGGAGCGGGCGCGCGAGATGCTGGCGCTGAACGACGACATATGGCGGACCTTCCACGAGCCGTCGGTCAGCGGCTCCGTGCGCCTCGGCACGCCGGACGATTACGCACTGCGCTTCCTCCCGCGCGTGCTCATGCGCTTCTCCGAGGTCCATCCGAGCGTCGAGGTCGAGGTGGTTTGTGCGCCATCCAATGAACTCGTGCCCCGGGTGCAGGCTGGAGCTCTCGACCTCGCCCTGGTTTCGGAGGGGGAGTCGGCCCGTGCGATGGAAGGGGAGCCGCTATGGCGCGGCCCCTTGGTCTGGGTGGGATCGACCCGGCACGTGACGCACCGGCTCGACCCCCTGCCCCTCGCCCTTTCCGACCCGAGCTGCTGCTGGCGCGCCGCCGCAGAGGACGCGCTGCAGACGGTCGGACGGCGCTATCGCGTCGCCTATAGCTCGGCAGCGCAGATCGGAACGCTAGCGCCCGTGCTGGCGGGGCTCGCCATTACGATCTCACCGGCTACGGCTTTGCCCGAAGGGCTGGTCATGCTCGGTCCCGAGGAAGGCCTGCCGCCGCTGCCCGATTTCCAGGTTATGATGATCCGGGCGCGGGAAGCGCGACAGCCGGTCACCGACGCGCTGGCCACTTTCATCTCCGAGGTCTTTCTTCGGGAGGCGGGACGCCCGGGGCTGATGGTGCCGGAACTGGCCGCCTGACACTTGGAAACCATCGGTTACCCGAACCGGTTCGATTTAACGCAATCGTCACTTTGCGTAATTTAGCGAACCGACGCTGCCAGCGACTTCACGAGGTCGAGTATCCGGCGGCGGACTTCGGGGTCCGTCACGTGGTGAAAGTGGCGCAGCAACTCGGCGGTATCGGCCGGTAGCTTTTCGGCCTCGCCCAGCCGCGCCTGAGATTCCGCGAAGGTCCGGACGCCGTTGCCGTTGGTAGCGGCAACCCGGGGCAGAAAGCCCGCTTCGATGGCATCGAAATCGGGCAGACCCTCAAAAAAATAGTCGGCCGTAACGTCGAAGACCCGGCATAAATCATAGAGACGGGACGCCCCGACGCGGTTCACGCCACGTTCATATTTTTGGATCTGCTGAAAGGTGAGATTCAGCGCATCGCCCAGCTTTTCCTGAGACATACCGAGCGCGGTGCGCCGTTGCCGGATCCGTGCACCGACGTGCACGTCAACGGGACTGGGGACTGATTCACCAAGGTCGGATGCGCGTTTGCCCATGCGTCTTTCGAAAGATGGCCCCGAAATGGGACCGGCACCGCTGCGCCGCCTGCCCCCACTGGACCCATGCCGTCCGGGTAGCGGAGCAAGTCACTCGAAACGATACGGCTTAACCATTTACTAACTTTTCCTGTTTATCATAATCATTCTCAAACACCAGCGATGTTTACCAAATCTTTACCTTGACCCGCGCGCCCTCCCCAGAACGAGGCCCAGCAGAAGCGTGAGAACCGCCAGAACTGCCGGCGCCCAGAGGCCGAGACGAGAAAAAAGGGTCGGCGGCAATGGGCCCGGCAGGGGAGCGACGACCACACCCTGACGGTCCATGCCCACCCGACCGATCTCGCGCCCCGAGGCATCGAACAGCGCCGAAATGCCGGTATTGGCCGCGCGGGCCAGCGGCAGCCCCTCTTCCACCGCGCGCAGCCGACCGGCCGCCAGATGCTGGCGCGGCCCCGCGCTGTTGCCGAACCAGGCATCGTTGGTGACGAGGGCAATCCAGTCGGGCCGATCGCTCTCCTTGATGATCTGGCCAGAGAACACGGATTCGTAGCAGATGATCGGGCCGAGCGGCGGCAGGCCCGGGACATGCAGCGTCTTTGGCCCGGTGCCCGGCGTAAAGCCCTGGCCCGGCAGGATCTGCAGCGGCATCCAGGCCGGCTCGTACTCCCCGAAGGGCACGAGATGCCACTTGTCGTAGATGCCGAGCAGGGGCCCTGCCCCGCGCACCACGCCCATGCTGTTATAGATGGCCCCCTGCGGCCCGAAGCGCAGCATGCCGGTGACCACGGTGACGTCGGCTCCCACCGTCTCGGCAATGGCAGCGCGCGCCGCCGCATCGGTCTCAAGAAGGAACGGCGATGCGGTCTCGGGCCAGAGAAGCACGATCGGCAGACCCGGATGCGCGGACCGCGCTTCGGCCACCGCCTGCGCGCTGAGGGCGAGATACCGGCGGAAGAGCGCGACCGCGGCGGCACGCGTCGACACGAATTCGGCGGTGCCGTCCCCCTGGATGACGCCGACGACCGCGGCCAGCGGCGCCGGATGCGAGCGGCCAAGCCGCACCGCGCCGAGGCCGACCCAGACGAGCATCAGTCCGAGCGACGCGGCCAGACCGCGACGGCCGAGGGACGGAAGGGCGGCGACGAAGACGATGGCGAGGGTGAGACCAAGCACGCCCACCCAGGCCGCCGGTTGGATGAGAATGGTGCCGAGCCGCCCCGGCAGCGCCACGTCCGTGCCCCAGAAATTCCAAGGGAACCCGGTGAGCACGAATTGCTGGGCGAGATCGGCCAGGGTCCAGCCACCAGCCAAGACCAGGATACGTGGCAGGCCTTGGGGTGCGACCCGGGCGAGTGCCGTGGGCACCGCGATGAAGAGGCCGACGACGAGCGCGAGGCCAGGCACGGCGAAGGGCACCAGCCACCAGAACTGCGCCGCCTCAATCAGGATCGGCTCGGTGATCCAGTAGAGGCCGAGGCAATTCAGCGCGAAGCCGAAGGCGAGGCCGACCCAGGCCGCCTGCTTCCAACTCTCCGCTTTGCCGATCAGCCAGAGGAGGCCCGGCAGTGCGACCCACAACGTGGGCAGAAGATAGAAGGGCGGCAGCGCGAGCCCCGCGGTCAGGCCGAAGAAGAGTGCTGGAATCAGAAGCTTGCGCATGGCATGGCGGCTACATCTGCCGCTCATGCTTGGCAAGCGTACGTCTGTGGCAGTCTGTAATCGGCATCGACTCCGTCAAGGTCACCTCCCCTGTCCTTCTTTCCCCTTCTGGCCCTCGACGCCTCTTCCCCTCTCTGCTCCGCCGTGCTGATGGCGGAGGACGAATGCTGTCTGGCCGCCGCCGAACGCAGCGGCCAGACAGGGGAAGCGGCGTTACTGCCCGAAATGGTCGCCGGTCTGCTCGCCGAAGCAGGCCTTAGCGCTTCGGCTCTCGGCGCCGTTGCCGTGAATGTCGGACCCGGCAGTTTCACGGGGCTCCGTGCGAGCATCGCCTTCGCTGCCGGTCTGGCGGGCGGCACCGGGAGTCCGCTCATCGCCGTGACGACAGCCGAAGCTCTGGCCTTTGCCGAGCCCGAGCCGCCGGCACCGCTGTGGTGCGCCCTCGATGCGCGGCAGGGCCGCCTCTTTCTGCATCAGGGGGGTGCGCCGGCGGATTGGACGGTGGTGCTACTCGCCGAGCCGCCGGAGGCACCGCTGGGCCTGCGTCTGACGGGGGATGGGGCCACTGCTTTGGCGGCAGCGCTGGGCCTCTCCACCAAAGTGGTGATCGGCCCCGCCCTGCCGCATGCCGCGGGCGTCGCACGGGCCGCAGCCCGTCGCGCGGCCGGTCGTCTCCCACCCCTCGCCGCGCAGCCGCTCTACATCGACCCGCCGCGTGCCCTGCTGCCGCGCGGCGGCTTGCGACCGCCCCCGGTCAGCGGCACGCCGGTTCCATCATGAGCATCACCCGGGTCGGACCGGCCTATGCCCCCGCGCTCGCCGCGATCCACGCCCTTGCCTTCCCTCAGGAACCCTGGGGCGCCGCGACCTTTCAGCAGCAGCTTGAAATGCATGGCGTCGTCGGCCTGCTGGACAGCCGGGGCGGCATGATCCTGCTGCGGTTGACGCTGGACGAAGCCGAAATCCTCACCCTCGGCACCGCCCCTGCCGCGCGTCGTCGCGGCATCGCCGCTGGCCTGCTGGCAGAGGCGCTGCGCCAGGCCGCCGCCCGCGGCGTACGCCAGGTCTTCCTCGAAGTCGAGGTCGGCAACGCCGCCGCCCGCGGGCTCTATGCCGCAGCCGGCTTCACCGAAGTCGGGCGACGACGCGGCTACTACGCCAATGGCGCCGATGCGCTGGTCCTGCGTGCGACCCTGCCGGAACCGCCGGGCGGCTGACTTGCCATCGCCCTGGCGGCACGCCAGTCTCCGGCCATGCGCATCCACATCCAGAACCACCCGAAACAGCCCGACGTCTTCAACGTGTCTCCCACGCAGTGGGCCGATGCCGTCGCCCGCGCCGGGCAGGAAAACGCCGGCCATGTCGTGACTTTCGGCGCGATGGACGCCGATTTCGAGGCCGTCGCGCGGGAGGTCGAGGCTCTCATCGCCGGACCGGCCGCTATCAAGCGGCTGATCGCCAAGCTGCAGCCGTCCGAGGCCCCGGCCCTGCGGCTGATCTTCTCCGTCGCCGCGGGGGTGGACACCCTGCCCGCGGCGCAGATGCCGCCCGTGCCCTATATCAACAACCGCGGCGCTCATGCCGAGAAGGCCGGCGAGTTCGTGGCCATGGCCCTTCTCATGCTGTCCAACGGCATGCCGGGCTGCATCGCGGATCAGCAGCAGAAGGTCTGGCGCCAGGTCTTCACGCGGGGCCTGCGCGGCCGGCACCTCACCGTGCTCGGCCTCGGCTCCATGGGCCAGGCCGCCGCGGAACAAGCGAAGCATTTCGGCATGCGGGTGACGGGCCTGCGCACCCGCCCTGAACCGCATCCGGCCTGTGACCAGGTGCTCGCGACCGACGCGCTGGACGCCGTGCTGCCGGAGACGGAGTTCCTTCTCGTGGCGACGCCGCTGACGCCCGCGACCCACCGCATCCTCGACCGCCGCCGCATCGCCCTGCTGCCCAAGGGCGCGGCCGTCATCAATATCGGCCGCGGCCCGCTGGTCGATCAGGAGGCGCTGTGTGACGCCCTCGATGCGGGCCATCTCTCGGGCGCGGTGCTGGACGTCTTCGACCCCGAGCCGGTGCCCGCGGAGGATCGCGTCTGGACGACGAAGAACATGATCATGACGCCGCATGTCTCGGTGGACGACGCGGTGAGCTACGTGCCGCGCTCGCTCGACATCTTCTTCGCCAATCTCGCCGCCTTGACGCGGGGCGAGCCCCTGCTGACGCCGGTCGACTTCTCGAAAGGCTATTGACGGTAGGGGGCGCTCAGCGCCGCTGAGTTCACCCTACACCGCCATCTTCGGCCCCGGTTACCGGCCGCCGGAGACGGTGATGACCGATCCGGTGACGTAGGAGGCAGCCGGCGAGATCAGCCACAGCACAGCCTGGGCAATCTCCTCCGCCTCACCGATGCGTCCCATCGGAATGCCGCCGCCCCTAAGGGCCGCTTCCTGCATCCAAGGCGTCGCCATGTCGGTGGCCGTCATGCCGGGCGCCACCGCATTGACCCGGATGCCTTCCTTGGCGACTTCGGTGGCCAGCCCCTTGGTGAAGGTCTCGATCGCCCCCTTGGTCGCGGCATAGGGCACCTGGCCCGCGAGGCCGCCCAGCCGGGCGGCGACCGAGGAGATGTTGACGATCACCCCACCCTTCCCACCATGGGTGGTGGAGAGGCGGCGCACCGCCTCCTGCGCACAATAGAACGAGCCGAAGACGTTGATCGCGAACAGCCCTTCGAGCGCCGACTGGGTCTGGTCCTCGATCCGGGCGTGCTGGCCGGTGGTGCCGGCATTGTTGACGAGCCCGCCGATCGGCCCGAGCGCCGCCTCGGCCGCCTCGAACACATGCTTCACCTTGGTCGGGTAGGAGATGTCTCCGCGGAAGGCTGCGGCACGACCGCCACCGGCGACGATCTCGGCGACGAGAGCCTCGGCCGCATCCGCCTGCTGCGCGTAGTTGACGGCAACGCCATAGCCCGCCTGGCCCAGCAGGCGGCAGATGGCGGCCCCGATGCCCCGGCTCCCGCCGGTCACCACGATCGTTGGCAGCTGGGTCATGCGGAATCCTTCAGAGCAGACGACTCAGACTTTCGCGACATGCACCATGTTGGTGCCGCCGGACTGGCGGAAAGGCACGCCGGCGGTGACGACGATGTTTTCGCCCGGCTGCGCCATGTTTTCCTTGCGCGCCTCGTCGCGCGCCTCGTCCGTTGCATCGGGGAAGGAATCGACGTCCTTGGCGACCACCGCATGCACGCCCCAGACCACGGCGAGGCGGCGGGCCGTCTCGGCGCGGGGGGTGAGGCCGAGGATCGGGCAGTCCGGCCGCTCGCGCGCGACCCGCAGCGCCGTCCGGCCGCTGTCGGTGAAGGCCGCGATGGCCGGCGCCTGGATGGTGTGGGCCACCTGCCGCGCGGCCGCGGCAATCGCGTCCGCAGCCGAATCCTCCGGCTCGGGGCGGGAAGCATCGGTGATCTGCCGCCAGCCGCCGTCCTGCTCCACGCGGGCGACGATGCGGTCCATCATGTTCACGGCCTCGATCGGATACTGGCCGGCAGCGCTTTCCGCCGACAGCATCACGGCGTCCGCGCCGTCGAAGACGGCGGTCGCGACGTCGGAGGCTTCGGCGCGGGTCGGCGCCGGCGCCGTGATCATGCTCTCCAGCATCTGCGTCGCGACGACGACGGGCTTGCCCATCTGGCGCGCGGTGCGCACGATGCGCTTCTGGGCCAGCGGCACTTCCTCGGGCGGGAGTTCGACGCCGAGATCACCGCGCGCCACCATCACCGCATCCGCCAGGCGGATGATCTCGTCGAGATTGTCGAGCGCCTGCGGCTTTTCCATCTTGACCATGATCCAGGCGCGGCCGGCCGCAATGTCCCGCGCCTCGATCACATCTTCCGGCCGCTGCACGAAGGAGAGGCCGATGTAGTCGACGCCCGCGTTCAGCGCGAAGTCGAGATCGAGCCGGTCCTTCTCGGTCAGCGCCGGGATCGGCAGTACCACGTCCGGCACGTTCACGCCCTTCCGGTCCGACAGAGGGCCGCCGAAGATGACTTCGGTTTCCAGATGGTCGTCCCGCTTATGGGTCACGCGCAGGCGCAGCTTGCCGTCGTCCAGCAGCAGATGGCTGTTGATCGCGGCCGCCGCGATGATTTCGGGATGCGGCAGGTTCACACGCCGCGCATCTCCCGGCGTCGGGTTGAGATCGAGCCGAAAGGCCTGGCCCGTCTGCAGATGCACCTTGCCGCCGGCGAAGCGGCCGACACGCAGCTTCGGGCCCTGCACGTCCGCCAGGATGCCGATCGGCCGGTCGAAGCGCTTTTCGACTTCGCGGATAGAGGCGATGCGCGCTGCATGGTCATCATGACTGCCATGACTAAAATTCAGGCGAAACACGTCGGCGCCGGTCTGGAACAGGCGGGTGATGACCTCGGTGGTGGAACTGGCCGGCCCCAACGTCGCGATGATCTTCGTGCGGCGGCGGCGGCGCAGCCGCTGTGAAGCGATCGGCGTTCGAGAGAGCGACATTCCAGGCGTCCCAGCTTGTGAGAGAGAGAAAGAGGGGCTCAGCCCCCGAGACAGCCTGACCCGCAAGCGAGGCTGCGGGGCAGCAGGCGCCGACATGAGCCATGAGAGCGGGGGGTGAATCAACCCCCTCCGCGATCAAGCCACGCGCCCAGCCGCGCGGTGAGGACCGCCGGCTCCCCGGCAAGAAACAGGATCTTCATGCGGGACGTAGTACCGGAGCGAAGTTGAACCTCGGCCTTGCGCAGGCCGAGCGCACGGGCGAGGAGGGCAATGAGGGCGGCGTTCGCCGCCCCCTCCACCGGCGGCGCGGCCAGACGGATCTGGAGCAGCGGCCGCCCCGCAGCATCCCGAACCAGCCCGTCCAACCCTTCCTTGCGCGCCCGGGGCGTGAGCCGCACGGCAAGCTGCACACCCCCTACGACGGGCGCCCAAGGCCGCTCTTCGATTTGCCCCGCCTGCACGCCGCCTCCGCCTCACCTGCCGATGTCAGGCCCAGGTTAAACCGCCGGACGCTAGGCTAGAAAGCGCGGGCTCGACACGATCCGCCAACCAATTTATTTCTTTTTCGTATCATTATGGAAGGAAGACCGGCCGATGAGCGGTCTCTGCACCTGCGGCAGCGGTCTGCGGCCTTCGCGGTGCTGTGCCCGTCCGCCGGGCGATCGCACCAGCCCGACGGCGCTTCGGCGGCTCTTGCCTCTGGTGGCGGAGGCGCAGGCCGCCCAGGCCCGTGGCGACGGCGCCGTCGCCGAAGCCCTGCTGTCGGACATCCTGGACCTCGCCCCGGATTCCGTGCCTGCTCTCGCCCTGCTCGCCGAGATGCGGCAGCGGGAGGGGAATGCCTCAGCGGCGGAAGCGCTGCTGCGCCGGATCGTCCGGCTGGACGCGAACAATCTTCCGGCGCATCTGGCGCTGGCCATGGCCTTCTTCACCCAGGGACGGCTCGCGGAGGCAGAGGGGCAGGCGCGCAACGCCATCCGCGTCGCGCCGCTCAGCGCCCAGGCGCACAATCTCATGGCGATGATCCTCACCGAGGCCGGCAAGCCGCAGACCGGCGAATATCACTATCGCCGCGTGCTCGACCTCGCCGCGGGTCGCGACCCGATCGTGCTCGCCAATCTCGCCTGGAACCTGAAGGGCCAGGGCCGCATGGAAGAGGCGCGGCAGCTCTATCTGGAATCCCTCGGTCTCGCGCCCACCGTGCGCCAGACGCTGCTGGGTTTCGCCCGACTGGAAGAGGCCGACCGGCGGTTCGACTCTGCCCGCGCCGTGCTGGACGTGGCCGAGATCGCCTATCCCGCCGATCCGCAATTGGCCCTCACCCGCGCGACCCTGCTCGGCCGCACCGGTGAGAGCGAAGCCGCCGTGGCCCTCATCGATCGGATGGCCGCAGACCGCGCGGACGGGCTTGGCCCGGGGGAGTTACTGGAAAAGGGCCGGCTTCTCGACCGGCTGGGCCGTTACGACGATGCCTGGGCGGCCTTTGCCGAAGGCAAGGCGCGGGCGCGGGCGCTCTCCGGCCATGCCTATGCCGAAGCGGTGGCGGCGCGGGAGCTCGACCGCCTGCGGACCTTCTTCGTCGCCTCCCGTCTCGCGCTGCTGCCGCGCGCGGCGTTACGGGCGGAGGAGCCTCAGCCGGTCTTCATCCTGGGCTTTCCGCGCTCGGGCACAACGCTGCTGGAGCAGAGCCTGTCCGCCCATCCCGAGATTGCGGCGGGAGACGAACTACCGCTCATCCAGGAACTCGCCCTGGTCCTGCCCCGGCTGCTCGGCAGCCCGATCGGCTACCCCGAGGCTCTGTCCGAACTCTGGATGGGGGACCAGCGCAGCGGGCTCGATCTGCTGCGCGACCTCTACCTACGCCGCGTGCGGCAGATGGGCGTGCTGGCGGACGGAAGTCCCCGCCTCTTCACCGACAAGATGCCCTTGAACGAAACCCATCTTGGCCTGATCGGCCTCGTCTTCCCCGGCGCCCCCCTGCTGCACCTCGTCCGGCATCCGCTGGACGTGATGGTCTCGGCCTTCTCCAACCATTTCACCCATGGCTTTCACTGCGCGAGCGCCCTGGAAACGGCGGCGCTGCATTATGTGCGGATCATGGATCTCGTCTCCCATTACCGGGCAGAGATGCCCGATCTCGCCTATCGGAGGGTGCGCTACGAAGAGCTGGTCGCCGACCAGGGTACGGTGATCCGCACCCTGCTGGAGGCGCTCGGCCTCGCGTTCGACCCCGCCTGCCTCGCGCCCCATGAAAACCGCCGCTACGCGCGGACGGCGAGCTATGCCCAGGTAACGGAACCGCTCTACGACCGCTCCATCGGCCGCTGGCGGCACTACCGGGGGCAGCTTGCCCCGGTGCTGCCCATCCTCGCCCCCGTTATGGCGACACTCGGCTACGCGGCCGACTGAGGGCAGGCACAGCGTCCGGCCCGAGCCCGCTTGCGCCGGACGGCAAGCCATGGGCATCACTAGCCCGATCGTTTTATCCTGGGCCCGACAGGGTCCGAGCCGGGCTGGGAGAGACTATGCAGCGCGAATCCATGGAGTTCGACACGCTCATCGTGGGCGCGGGCCCGGCGGGTCTCGCCGCCGCCATCCGCCTTAAGCAGTTGGAGCCGGAAGCGAGCGTCTGCGTCGTCGAAAAGGGCAGCGAAGTGGGCGCGCACATCCTCTCCGGTGCGGTCATCGAGCCGCGGGCGCTCGAAGAACTGCTGCCCGACTGGCGGGAGCGGGAGGCGCCGCTGACCACGGAGGCGCGGGAGGACCGGTTCTACTTCCTCACGGAAGAGAGCGCCTTCCGGCTGCCGACGCCGCCCCAGATGCATAACAAGGGCAATTACATCGTCTCACTGGGCGACGTGGTGCGCTGGCTCGGCGCCCAGGCCGAAGCCTTAGGGGTGGAGATCTACCCGGGCTTCGCCGCGGCCGAGCTGATCGAGGAGAACGGCCAGATCGCCGGCATCGTGACCGGAGACATGGGGATCGATCGCACCGGAAAGCCGGGCGCCAATTTCCAGCCCGGGATGGAGCTGCGTGCCCCTTACACGCTTTTCGCCGAAGGCTGCCGCGGCTCGCTCTCGAAGCAGCTCATGGCGCGCTTCCGCCTGCGCGACGGCGTGGACCCGCAGACCTACGGTCTCGGCATCAAGGAACTGTGGGAGATTCCGGCCGCGAACCACAAGAAAGGGTTGATCGAGCATACCTTCGGCTGGCCGATGGACAACGAAACCTATGGCGGCTCCTGGCTCTATCACCTGGGCGACAATCTCGTCTCCTACGGCTTCGTCATCGGACTGGACTACAAGAACACCTGGATCTCACCCTTCGACGAGATGCAGCGGCTGAAAACGCATCCCCATGTCGCGAAGCATTTCCAGGGCGGGCGGCGCATTGCCTATGGTGCCCGCGCGCTGAGCGAAGGCGGGCTGCAATCCATCCCCCGCCTCACCTTCCCGGGCGGCGCCCTGGTGGGCGACGCCGCCGGCTTCCTCAACGTGCCCAAGATCAAGGGCACCCACGCCGCCATGAAATCCGGCATGATGGCGGCGGAAGCGGTGGCCGAAGCGCGCGCCGTGACCGCGGCCGAGCCTACGGCCTTCACCGAGAAGCTGCGGGCAAGCTGGCTGCATGCGGAGCTTTCCGCCGTGCGCAACATCCGCCCGGCCTTCGCCAAGTTCGGCAATTTCGGCGGCTTCCTCTATTCCGCCGTAGATACCGTGTTGTTCCGCGGGCGCGCGCCTTGGACCCTTCACCATGATCACGCCGACAACGAGGTGCTGGAGTCGGCGCGCGAGGACCGACGCATCCCCTATCCGAAGCCGGACGGCGTCCTGACCTTCGACCGTCTCTCCTCGGTCTTCCTCAGCAGCACCAATCACGAGGAAGATCAGCCGCCGCATCTGCGGCTGCGGGATGCCGGCACCTGGCTCACCGAGAACTGGGAGAAATACCGCAGCCCTGAAAGCCGTTACTGCCCCGCCGGCGTCTATGAGGCGATCGGCATCGAGGAGGGAAGGCCGCGGCTGCAAATCAACGCGCAGAACTGCGTGCATTGCAAGACCTGCGACATCAAGGACCCGGCGCAGAACATCGACTGGACCGTGCCCGAAGGCGCCGGCGGCCCGAACTATCCCGGCGGCATGTGAAGGAGACACGAGCGATGGACGACAATACCCGCATCGCGCTGGAGGCCGCGGCGTTCCGCAGCCTGGTTGCGCATCTGCAGGAACGGACCGATGTGCAGAACCTCGATCTGATGAACCTTGCGGGTTTCTGCCGCAACTGCCTCGCCCGCTGGTATCGCGAGGCGGCCGAGGCGAAAGGCCTCGATCTGTCGGACGCCGCCGCGCGCGAGCATGTCTACGGCATGCCCTATGAAGAATGGAAGGCGAAGTATCAGAAGTAGGGTGGCAGCTCAAAGTGCCGTTGCAAGACACTATGAGAGACGCATAATGTGAAACCGCAATGAGGTAGCGGTGGGACCAAGATGCAGCGGCTCTCGAAATGGTATTTCACGATTAGCCTCGACGGCAGCCATTCCCTGCGCGACCAGATCCGAGCCGCGGTTCTCTCTGCCCGCAAGAACACCGATCTTGAACCGGTCTGCATCTGCCAAGGTCTGGTGCCGGAGATGCGCGACTTTCTTGTCAGCCAGGGAGTCGAGATTCACGAAATGCACGTGCCTTTCGTGAATCGTATGGACCAAGCCCTTGCTGGGCTTGAGGGCTTTTCGCCCGCCATGGCGAACGGAACATATCTGAAACTGTATCTCCCCCTCTTCGAGACACGCGACCCGCTCATCCTCTATACGGACGTCGACGTCGTCTTTCAGAAGCATCCCTCGCTTCCGCCGTGGGAAATCCGCTACCTCGGCGCCTGTCCAGAAGCGCAGATCGACAACTACAATTATTTCAACTGTGGCGTCATGGTCTACAACGTCGCGAACATGCGGCGTTTGTTACCGGACATCATGGAATTTATTGAGATGCGGTTACGGAACCGCATCTTCTGCGCTTATGAGCAAGGAGACCTTAACGGTTTCCTTTGGATGCGATGGACGCACCTCGGCATCGGCATGAACTGGAAGCCCTACTGGGGCGTCAATGACGATGCTGAGATCATTCATTTTCACGGACCCAAGATCGCCGATTACCGCAACTACCGCCGTGGCTTTCCAGAAGCGGTGGACCACAACCTGGTCCATTTCATTCGAAACGACCCGACACTGTACGAGCATTATCTGAGCAAGTTTGCCGAGTTCTTTCCGGAGACCGCTTCCAGTCTGGAAGCAACCGCCGATTGATGCGGACCGCTCGTCCGGCTTCGCCCGTGCGGATAATTCTCAAAGCGACGCCTTCAAACCGAGCACGCAATCCTGGAGCGTCTCCCGCCACGGCCGCATGACGTCGAGCCCAATCTGTTGCAGCCGTGCGTTGACCGCCGCTTCGTTGGGAGAGACCGCGGCGCGGCGGGTGAATGAGGCTGCCTCCACACGGGTCGGACTTCCAGCGGCCGCAAGAATGGCCGCGACGTACTCCAGCCGTGATCCGGGCGGACCGTTGCCCACGCAATTAAACACCCCACAGCCGCGCTCTAGCGCCAAAAGATGTAGGACCTGCGTCACCACATCCGCGGGACTCGTCGGTGACCCGATCTGCGTCGGGTCAGATCCGATCACCGCCTTCCCTTCCGCTTCACGCAGCCGCGCCCAGACGAAGTTCTTACGCTGCCCGGGCGCACCGCCGAAGACCCAGCCGAGACGCAGGATGGCCGCGCCCGGGTGAGCCTTCAGAACCGCCTCCTCGCCGAGCGCCTTACTGCGATGATGCGCCGTCGTCGGCCGCAGCGGATCACTCTCCTCATACGGCACGCTCTTATACGTGCCGTAGCAGCCCGTACTGGAAAAATGGACGAAGCCTGCGCCGCTGTCTGTTGCAGCCTTCGCAAGGGCGGCCGCCAAGGTGACGTTCACGGCAATCGCCCGGGCGTCGTCGCTCTCGGCGCCTTCGACATCGGTATCGGCGGCACAGTTGATGATCAGCGACGGCTGCCGCGTTACGACCTCGCGCACCACGGTCTCCGGCGCGTCCGCATCGAGATCGCTCCGCCCGAGACCGATCGCTTCCGGGATGCGAGCCATGAAGGCAGAACCGAGGATGCCTCGGGCTCCAGTGATGAGGATCGGGCCTTCTACGGTCATCGCGCTGGCTCCGCCCAGGGGAACTCCGGAAACCGGTGGGCAAAGGTTGCAAGCGCCGCCCGCTCGGCTTCCGCTGGATCATGGCTATGGCTGGCGAGATTCATCAGCAGGTTGGTGCCAGCGCCCATGCCTGCAAAGGCCATCCAGAGGCCCGGAGCCACCGTCAGCCTGCCATAGGGCGCGATCATGCTATCGGCCGAGAGAAGAACCTCATCTGTTGCTTCATCATTGCAGAGCAGGAATCGCACGGTACCCTGGACCACGACGAGATTCATCGTCATCAGGCGATGGCGTTTCCAGCCTTTGATATGCCCCGGCAGCACTTCCGAAAAATAGACTTCGCCGAAACCAGCAAAATCCGACTCCTCCCGCCGCAGACCGTGACGCACCTCACCATCCGGCGTCGGAATACGACGCAGTTCCGTCACCTGCACGCCGGGCATGAGGGGCGGCCGCTCCTCCCTCATCGTGATGGCCCATGGGTCCAAACCTGCCTGAGACGGCGGGCCTCCGCCTCATAGGCGGCGATCTGCGTTAGGCTCAACCTCTGCGCATCGGCGCCGTCCTGTAGCACGGCGCGGTACCACTGCCCCGTCATGCCCACGACCTGCTCATAGCCGAGCGTCGGGCTCCAGCGCAGATCGAGCAGCGCCTTGTCGCAGTTCAGCTTGAGCAGACCCGCCTCGCGGAAGGGTTTGCGCTCGACGATCTCATAGGCAGAGTCCTCCGGCAAACCCATCTCCCGCGCGAGATCGCCGAGAAGCTGGATCACCGTTCGGCTCTGCTCGGCCCGCGGGCCGAAATTGAAGGCCTCGCCATGCAGGGCCGGCGACTCCACAAGGGCCTGTCCCAGTGCAAGATAGCCGCTCAGGGGCTCTAGAACGTGCTGCCAGGGTCGCGTCGCCTCCGGGCTGCGCAAGCGCACCCGCTCTCCCTTCTGCCAGGCGCGCACGCAATCAACCACGATCCGGTCCTGCGCCCAGTCACCACCGCCGATCACGTTGCCTGCCCGTGCAATGCCCAGACGCACCGCGCCCTCGCCGTTCGGAAAGAAGGAATGACGGTAGCTTTTGATCGCAAGTTCCGCCGCGCCCTTGGAGCCGCTGTAGATGTCCTTGCCGCCGAGCGCATCGTTTTCACGGTAGCCCCAGGCCCATTCGACGTTGTCGTAGGCCTTGTCGCTGGTGATGATGACGGCCGCACAGGGCCAGTCGACCTCCCGCAGCGCTTCGAGGATCACCGCCGTGCCCATGACATTGGTCGAAAGCGTCTCCAGCGGTTCGGCGTAGGACCGCGAGACGATCGGCTGGGCCGCGAGATGGAAGAGGAACCGGGGCCTTGCCCGATGCAGGGCGGCGCGGAACGCCGCCAGATCGCGGATATCGTTCTCGGTATGATCAACGATCGCCGCGATACGCGCGAGATCGAAGAGCGCCGGCTCCGTGGGTGGCGGCAGGGCATAGCCGGAGACATGCGCGCCCAAGCGATTGAGCCAGAGACTGAGCCATCCTCCTTTAAAGCCGGTATGGCCGGTTACCAGCACGCGCTGGCCCAGATATGATCCGCCAAAGGCCTCGGGCATCGCGGTCACGCCCAGATCTTCCATGGCGCCTTGCCGTCGGACCACATCTCCTCCAGCGCGATCTTGTCCCGCAGGGAATCCATCGGACGCCAGAATCCCTCGTGCCGATAGAGCGACAACTGGCCCTGCGCGCTGAGCGCTTCCAGAGGCCCATGCTCAAACATCGTGTCGTCACCGTCTATGTAGTCGCCGATGTTTTTCGGCAAGACGAAGAAGCCTGCATTGATCCACCCGCCCTCACCTTTGGGCTTTTCGTGGAAGGAGGTGACCGCGTTGCCGGAGAGACTCAACTGCCCGAAGCGTCCGGGCGGCTGCGCGCCCGTCACCGTGGCGAGCCGTCTCTCGGCGCGATGCAGCGCAATCACCGCCGGAATATCAAGATCCGTCACACCATCGCCATAGGTCATCAGGAACTCGCGGTCATCGCCGATATAGGGAAGGATGCGTTTGATGCGTCCACCCGTCATGGTGTTGAGACCGGTGTCGACGACAGTGACCCGCCATGGATCACGGCTCTCGGATTCATAGCGCACGGTGCCGCCGCGCACGTCCACCGTCACATTGCTGGAATGAAGAATGTAATTGACGAAATATTCCTTGATCATATCGCCCTTGTAGCCGGCACAGACGATGAATTCGTTGAAGCCGTAATGCGAGTAGATCTTCATGATGTGCCAGATGATCGGCTTGCCGCCGATCTCGACTAGCGGCTTGGGGCGCGCCTGCGTCTCTTCAGACAGCCGGGTTCCAAAACCACCGGCAAGCAGGACGACTTTCATGGCGGGCCTCGTGTTTCCTATGTCGATGACCGGGAAGTTTTGGTAGAGCGAAGGCTCAGGCCGGCTTGCTCCATCGGGCCTTGTAGGGAATGGCTTCGAATTGCGTGTGCGGCGTCGTCTCCCGGAAACAATCGACCGCATCGCGAACGCTCGGCCACACCACCCCCGCGGCGTCGTAATCGTCGGCGATCATGATTCCACCCGGCGCCAGCAGCGGCCACCACAGCCGCAGGTCGTTCGTGACCGATTCGAAATCATGCCCGGCATCGACATGAATGATGTCCGGGCGCAATCCCTTGCGGCCGATGACATGGGCGGCATTGGTGCTGTCGAGCGGCAGAGGCAGAACCTGATTCTGCACGCCAGCCCGCACGACGTTGGTCAGAAAGGTATAGAAGAGGGAGGGATAGCCGTTCTGGTGCAGCAGGCTCGGAAAATACTCGGCCTGCTCGTAATGCTCCCAAGAGCCGAGAAACGTGTCGACGGAAATGACGACGGCGGGCAATTCCAGCTGCTTCAGCTTCTCCGCCATGAAGATGCTGGAACCGCCCTTCCAGACGCCGATCTCGACGATGATCCGGGGCCGCAGCCGTGCGATCGAGTCCGACAGAAACAAGTGATGGCTGTTCCACCCCTGCATGTCCGCAGCGTAGCGATGCGCGTTGAAGCCCGCGTAAGGATCATGATCGCCAAAGATGCTGCGGCGGACCTCTTCCCATGTCGATGCCATCGTCGCGACCATGTCCTTTGTCTATCAGAGCGGCGTCTGCAAACCCGGCCGCGTCGCCCTCGCCGCCCAGCCATCAATGACTGAGCCGATATCGAGCGCGACGCCGCCATGCTGCTTGATCTTGGCGGCGTAGAACTTGCCGAGGACACCCCCTGCGACCAGGAACAGCCGCCCATCATGCGGCTGCTCCAGCTGGGCCATGATGTGGGTAAAGACCTCGGGGAAATGACTGCCGGCGACGATCTCATCCCCCAGCGCCGCAACCGAACCGCGTTCCCCTGGAATGCGGTAGAAGGTGACGTCCTCTATGCCGAGCCTGGAACGGATGATCTCGGCGACTTCCGGCAGGCAGGAGATAATGCTGACGCGGCCTGCGGCGCGGATGATTTGCCGCATGAAACCGGCCTGGGCCAAGTCGACGTGAACGAGTTGGGAGCAGGAACGCAACTGCGTCTTCGGCTCGTCGAATTGCGCGAACGCCCGGTGAATGTTGATGAGGGTTGGGATGCCGCGTAGGCTCGCGATGCGATATTCATGGTCGATCCACCCCTCATAGGGCAGGCCGACGAAATCGGCGTCGAGCGCGGTCCGCGGCAGTTGACGCACCAGGCTGCGAAAGGCCCGGCCGTTCCAATCAAACTGCGGACCGAACCACATGGCCGTCAGTTCCGCGCGGTTGCGGCTGTGCAGAGCGGCGAAGCGCCCCTCGTCCTCTGGCCCAAGATTGATGCAGGAGCCCTCGCCGTCGCCAAGGCGAATGAGCGCGAAGGGCCGCCGTGCCTCGACGGCGGCAAGTGCCGCCTCCCCAACCTCTCCTGCAGCGGCATGTCTGTAGCGTTCTTGGTTGCGATGCATCAGGGCCAGAGCGCGGGCCTTCGGCCACTCCCGGAGGAAGAGGCCGAAGGCCCGCATCTCCGCGAGCGGTGCGAGATCCTCCTCCTTCGCGAGCAGGAGGCCACGGTGGTAGAGGTGATCCGCCTCCTCTTCCTCACCCGTTGCGTAGGTCATGTGAATCAGGAAGAGTAGAACGCGCATGTTGCGCGGATCAACCGCGTGGGCTTGGCGCAACAATTGTGCTGCTAGCGCATGCTCTCCCGCCAGACGATGCAGAAACGCTGCCTCGAAATACGGCGCGATCCACTCCGGCAAAGCGCGCATGAGCCGGTCAAAGACGACCAACGCCAGACGCTGCTGCCCACGGTCCCGCAAGAAGATGCCAAGGTCGATCCAATGAGGGTCGGGCGGTTCGCGCAGATGCGCAGCCAAGGCTGCTTCCAGCCCCGGCTGATCGCCGGCATCGAGACGCGATGCGATTCCCTCGTAGCTCAGCGGAACCATCCTGCGAGATCTGCTCCCTCGATTCGGCGCGCCCCGTCCGAGCCCGGTCGGTGTTTGTTAACGATCAATCGTTAACTAACTCCAAACGCCATCTTCGTTAAATGATAAAAACGTTCCAATTAAATAACAACTGAAGAGAAGCGCACTCGGTGGTGGACCGCCCCTCGCCGACCGGCCCGAAACGTGATCCCAGAGCGCAATTGACCCACGCCCCTCCGGCGGGTTACCTCGCCCGCCCCGACCCGCGTTTCGTTTTCGAAGGAGCTTCGCCCATGGCGTTCGATTCAGCCGATACCCCCGACGCCGCCTCCCAGGGCAATATTGCGGCCGACCGCCTGCGCAGCATCATCGAGCGCATCGAGCGGCTGGAAGAGGAGCGCAAGGCGCTCGCGAGCGATATCAAGGACATCTACGCGGAAGCGAAGTCGGCGGGCTTCGACGTGAAGGTGCTCCGCCAGCTCATCCGCATCCGCAAGCAGGAGCCGGCCGAGGTCGAGGAGCAGGAGACCCTGCTCGACGTCTACCGCCGGGCTCTCGGCATGTGAGCCGTCGGGCCGCGCCAAGCGCGGCCCTCTTCGCCTTCAGAGGGCGGCGAGCACCGTCTCGGCCTTGCTCGCTTCGAAGGCACCGCCTTCTTCGACACCGAGGAAGGTGACGACGCCGTTCTCCGCCACGAGGGCGTAGCGCTGCGAGCGGACGCCCATGCCGCGGGCCGTGAGATCGAGCTCCAAACCCATGGCACGGGCGAAGTCCGCCGAGCCATCGGCCAGCATCAACACCTTGCCGTCGGTTCCCTGGTCGCGCCCCCAGGCGCCCATCACGAAGGCGTCGTTCACCGCGATGCAGGCGATGGTCTCGACGCCCTTGTCGAAGAAGGCCTGCGCCTGCTCGACGAAGCCCGGCAGATGACGGGCGCTGCACGTCGGCGTGAAGGCACCGGGCACGGCGAAGAGGACGACCTTGCGGCCCTTGAAGATGTCGCCGGTGCTGATCGGCTTGGGGCCGTCCGGCGTCGCCTGCATGACCGTGACGTCGGGGATCGTGTCACCAATCTTGATCATCGCTTTCTCTGCCTCTTGGGTGGGTGTTCCGCTTACGCGCTGCCGCCGGGCCTGTCACCGCCCGCCTGCGCGCCATCCTTGCACGTCGGCGTGAAAATGCCAGATACTCAGGAATGAGCAGACCATCCCCCTCAACCTCGTCCACGACCGGGCCGAGCACGGCCCGCCCCGCTGGCTCCGACCTTGCGCGCCGGGACGCGGACCGGCTGACCGGGCAGGTCCTCGTCGCGATGCCAAGCCTGACCGATCCCAACTTCGCCCAGACCGTCATCCTCGTCTGCGCCCATGGCGAAGACGGGGCGATGGGGATCATCCTCAATCGGGCCTTGCGGACGCCGAGCTTCGAGGCCCTGCTGCGCCAGCTGGAGATCGCGCCCTCGCCCCCGCTGCGTCAGATCCGCCTATGCGCCGGCGGCCCCGTCGAAAACGCCCGGGGCTTCGTTCTGCACACCACGGACTGGATGGCCGAAGCGACACTCGACGTCGACGGCACCTTCGCGCTGACGACGAGCCTGGACGTCCTCAAGGCCATTGCCGAGGGTCAGGGGCCACGGGCTGGTCTCCTGGCCCTCGGCTATGCCGGTTGGGGCCCGGGGCAGCTCGAGGCGGAGCTTGCCGAAAACGCCTGGCTCTCTGTGCCACCGGACGAAGCCTTGGTCTTCGATGGAGAGGACGGCACGCGTTGGCGCCGGGCGATGCAGAAAATGCATATCGACCCGCTTGCCCTATCTCCGCTCGCTGGTCACGCCTAAGCTGAGGCGTCTCGACGTCGGCTATGAAAAAACCCGCGCGCCCTTTCGGGCTGCGCGGGTTTTGTGTGAGCCTCCGAAGCGCGGGGTTATGCCGCTTTCTTCTTGCGGGTGGCCTTCGGCGCCGCATCCGTCAGGCCCGCAGCCGCCTTGGAGAGGGCGGTGAGAAGCTGAACCAGCGAGTCCACCTGCTTCGGCGAGAACTCGGCGAGCAGCTGCTCCTCACGCTGAGCGGCAGCCTGGGCGATTCGGTCATGCAGGCGGCGACCCTTCGCGGTCAGCGCGGTCGCGCGGGACCGGCCGCTGGTGTCCCGTGACAGGACCAGGCCCTGCTCTTCCATGCGCGCGAGGCTGCGGCTCACCGCCGCCTTGTCCAGGCCGGCGTTCTTGCAGAGCACCGGCGAGGTGATCCAGGGATCGGCGGCAAGCGCCACCAGGATGTGCCATTCGGACAGACCGATGCCGTAATGCTTACGGTAGAAGCGCGACGCTCCACCCTCGAGCTTGTTGGCGACCGCCCGGACCAGGCCGGGCACATACCGTTCCGCGACGATCACCGTGCCGGCTGCGGCGCGGGCCGTGCCGGCCGCCTCCGACGTGCGAGCCGTGTCGCTGCTCTTCTTCGTTCTTTGCACCTGACGATCCAGCACGAGCACTTTTCCTTTCTTCTTGCGCTGATGATCTCCCAAACGTCCTTGTTGGAGAGATGCAGACTGACTGTCGATAGTCCGGAGTCACAACCGGGGTTCCGCGGCCGCCCTCACCCCAGGAGACGGTGGCGAGGCGCTGAGACCGCCCGGGCATGACCAGAAAATCCTTCATACTCGGCCAACGCCTTCACGTGGCGTGCCAAGTCATCATACCCTGATTTCGTTACATAACCAATAGAAGATCGTTTCATGTAGTCGTAAACCGAGAGAGGCGAGGCAGTCCGCGCGGCGCCGCCCGTCGGCAAAACCGCATTGGGCCCGAGAATATAGTTGCCCAAGCTTACAGGCGTATGACGACCCAACAGAACTTCACCGGCATTGGTGATGCGTCCGAGGACAGACATGGGCTCCTCGACGAGAATCTCCAGATGCTCCGGCGCATAGGCATTCACGAAATCGACCGCCTGGTCGAAATCCCGGGTGAGGATGACGCCACCTCGCGGTCCAGTCAGCACCGTGCGGGAAAACCCGGCGCGTCCCTCGTCCATTTCGGCCCAATGGCCGGGGAGAGCGGCAATCGCCTCCCGGGCGAGTTGTTCGCTCGGCGTCACCAACCAGGCCGATGAGTCCGGCCCATGCTCGGATTCGATGATAAGGTCGAGCGCCGCGAGCGCACCGGAGACGCTGTCGTCTGCAAGGATGATGGATTCGCTCGGGCCGGCGGGCACGCCGGGATCGATCTTCGTCGCCAGCAACCTTTTTGCGGCGACAACCCAGGGACTGCCGGGACCGACGATCTTGAGGCAGCGGGGCACCGTCTCGGTGCCGAAGGCGACAGCGGCGACACCCTGTGCACCGCCGCATTTGTAAATCTCCTTGATGCCGGCAAGCTTCGCCGCCACCAATGTGCCCGCATCTACGGCGCCGTCGGGACCCGGCGGGGTGATGATGATCGGCCGCTTGACCCCGGCCACCACCGCCGGCACAGCCGTCATGATGGTCACGCTGGGAAAGGCGCCTTTGCCGCGCGGCACGTAGCACGCCACGCTCTCGATCGGCAGGAAGCGGTCCCCGGCCCAGGCGCCGGGATGAACCTCCTTCAGCCACATCTCCTCAGGCCGCTGCGCCTCGTGGAAGCGCCGCACGGCGTCGATCGCCACTTCAATGGCACGCACAACCGGCTCGGGCACTTTGCCGAAGGCGGCTTCGAACTCGGCGTCCGTCGCGCGGAGAGAGGCAATCGGCTGGGACACCTTGTCGAAGGCTTCGGCAAAACGGCGCAGGGCAGCATCACCCTCCACCCGCACCGCCTCGATGATTCCTGCCGCGCCTTCGAGGAACTGGGATAGATCCGCCTCGGTCCGCGCCAGAAGATCGGGAGGAATGGTCTCCGCATGGGAGATGTCGTGAAAACTGATCGGTATCTGTGTCAACGTACCCTCTGCCGCCGTCCGCTCTCGTCCGAACCGCCGTATCGGCGCGATCCTGCGCTGCCTATGACCACACAAGAAAGCCCTAAATGCGACGTTTCCGACAAAAATCCCCTCATTGATGCCCCATTAATCCCCAACTTCATGAAGAAGACACGCTATTGTTCCGGGATGAGTAAATTTTAATCCACCTTAGAGCCGAGACGACCTTTCCATGTCTGTGACAAGATTCTCCCTTGATGACAAAACCGCTCTGGTCACCGGCGCCTCCCGCGGCATCGGCCGGGCGATTGCGCTGGCGCTGGCGAGCGCCGGCGCCCATGTCATCCTGACCGGGCGGGAGGCTGCCAACCTAGGCGAAACGGCCGAGATGGTTGAAGGCGCCGGAGGCTCGGCCGAAATCGCCCTGCTCGACGTGGGCGACCCAACAAGCATCACCGAGTGTTTCCAAAATATTCAGGGAAGACTTGATATCCTCGTCAACAACGCTGGTATGGAAGAGGTACGACCGTCGCTGGAGGTGGATGTCTCGCTCTGGGATCGCATCCTCGACGTCAATCTGCGCGGCAGCTTCTTCTGCGCCCAAGCGGCGGCACGCCGGATGGTGGCAGCCGGTCACAGCGGCGCCATCCTGAACCTTTGTTCGCTCACCTCTGCCGTGGGGATTCCAACGGCGGTTCCTTACGGTTCTTCAAAGGCTGGGCTCGTCGGCATGACGCATGCGCTGGCCGCCGAATGGGCTCCCGTGGGTATCCGGGTCAACGGCATCGGGCCTGGCTATTTCAGAACTGCGCTGACCGAGGCCTTCTATGCCGATGCCGCGTGGGAAGCGCGCATGCGCGCGCGCATTCCGCTGGGCCGCTTCGGGCAGCTCGAGGATCTGGCCGGCGCCGCCATCTTTCTGTGCTCGGATGCCGCGGCCTACGTCACCGGCCAGGTGCTCTATGTCGACGGCGGCATCCTGGCGTCGCTATGATCTGACAAATGGCGCGCCCGCAGTGCGAGACCAGGCGGCTAAGATGCCCGAGCAAGCACGCAACCTCCAGATTGTCCAATCGTTGATCAAAGACGTGAAAGCAAACCCGCAAACCCTTCTTTTATCATGAGGAAGATCAACGGTGAGCAAACGACCTAAGGTTTTTCATTCTTTCAAAACGTATCTGAAACATTTTGCCCTCGCTTCGGCGACCCCGGCGGCCCCGCCATCAGGCCTGCGGCGCCTTATCAGGCCCTCGTGCGCGACATTTTCCGCGCGTCGGAGGAGGGAGGAGATGCGGTTGGACGCCCAGTGACCGCAGGTAATCCCGAGGAGCATGGCGTACAGCCGCCCTGGCGCCGAGCCTGCGGACCGCCTCGCGCGCCGGCGTGAGACCACAAAAAAGGCAGGCTCCCGAGGGCCTGCCTTTTCCATAGCGTCAACGCATCCCCGGCGGAGAGCGCCTGGGCTCAGCCCTTGTCGAGATCCCGCACCACATCGGGCCGGTGCAGGAGGCTGTTTACCTCCATCGCATAGTCGATCGAGGTATCAGCCAGGAAGGAGAGATCCGGCGTCACCCGCAACCGCAGGGAGCGGGCAACCTGACTCCGTAGGAAGGGCGCAACCCGCTTCAACGCCGGCAGAAGCTGGTCCACGTCGCTGCGGCCCAGCCGCGTGACATAGGCGGTCGCCCGCCGCAGATCCGGGCTGACCCGCACCTCCGTCACGGTGATCGCCACCCCGCTCAGCTCGTGATCGCGGATCACGTCGCGGGCGAAGAGATCCGCCAGGATGTGGCGGATTTCTTCGCCGACGCGCAGTTGGCGCTGCGAGGGTGCGTTGCTTCCGGTCACGCCGGCACCAGCTCGCGCTCGTAGCACTCCACGATGTCGCCCTCGCGCAGATCCTGGAACCCGGCGAAGGACAGGCCGCATTCGTAGCCGCGGGCCACTTCCTTCACGTCGTCCTTGAAGCGCTTGAGCTGGGACAGCTCGCCCTCGTGGATCACCACGTTGTCGCGCAGCAGGCGCACGCCGGCGCCACGCCGCACCACGCCGTCGGTCACCATACAGCCGGCGACCTTGCCCGACTTGGTGATGTCGAAGACCTTGCGGATCTCGGCATAGCCCAGGAAGTTCTCACGCACCTTCGGCGCCATGCGGCCGCGCACCAGCTTCTCGATGTCGTCGGCGACGTCATAGATGATGCTGTAGTAGCGGATATCGACGCCCTCGCGCTGTGCAAGCTCCCGCGCCTGAGCGGTCGCCCGCACGTTGAAGGCGACGATCACGGCGTTGGAGGCCTTGGCGAGCTGGATGTCGCTCTCCGAGATCTGGCCGACGCCGGCCAGGAGAACGCGCACCTTCACCTCGTCATTGGCGAGCTTGAGCACCGTCGCCTGAATGGCTTCGGAACTGCCCTGCACATCCGCCTTGATGAGGACGCCGACTTCCTTCTGCACGCCGGCCTGAATGCGGGCGAGCATCTGGTCCAGCGTGCCACGGCCGGCAATCGCCCCGGCCGCCGCCTTGTCGCGCAGCTTGCGCTGGCGGAATTCGGCGATCTCACGCGCCCGCTGCTCGTCGTCCACCACCGTGAAGGTCTCGCCCGCGCCCGGCACCGCCGAGAGACCGAGCACTTCCACCGGAACGGACGGGCCGGCCGTCTTCACATTCTGACCGTTCCAATCGATCAGCGCGCGGACACGACCATATTCGGCACCGGCGACGAGAATATCGCCCGTCCACAGCGTGCCCTTCTGGACGAGAACGGTTGCGACCGGACCGCGCCCACGGTCGAGGCGGCTTTCGATCACCGTGCCCTCGGCATCGCGCGTCGGATTGGCCTTGAGGTCGAGCATCTCGGCCTGCACGAGGATCGCTTCCTCGAGCTTGTCGAGGCCCGTGCGCTTCAGCGCGGAGACGTGAATCTCCTGCGTGTCGCCGCCCAGGCTTTCCACCACGATTTCGTGCTGCAGCAGCTCGTTGCGCACGCGGTCGGGGTTGGCGCCCACCTTGTCCATCTTGTTGATGGCCACGATGATCGGCACGCCCGCCGCCTTGGCGTGGCTGATCGCCTCGATCGTCTGCGGCATCACGCCATCATCGGCGGCAACCACCAGCACGACGATGTCCGTGACGCTCGCGCCGCGGGAGCGCATGGCCGTGAACGCGGCATGGCCCGGAGTGTCGATGAAGGTGATCTTGTCACCCGACTGCGTGGTGATCTGGTAGGCGCCGATATGCTGGGTGATACCACCTGCCTCGCCCGCCGCGACGTCCGTCTGGCGCAGCGCATCGAGCAGGCTGGTCTTGCCGTGATCGACATGGCCCATGATGGTCACGACCGGCGGCCGCGGCAGCAGATCGTCTTCCTCGTCCACCTCGCCTTCGAGGCCGAGCTCGACGTCGCTTTCGGACACGCGCTTCACGCGATGGCCGAATTCCTGAACCACCAGTTCGGCCGTGTCGGCGTCGATCGTCTGGGTGATGGTCGCCATCACGCCCATCTTCATGAGCGTCTTGACGACGTCACCCGCACGGGCGGCCATACGGTTGGCGAGTTCCTGCACCGTGATGCTCTCGGGGATCACCACGTCGCGCACCACCTTCACCTGGTCGGCGCGCAGACGCTCGAGCTCCGCCTGGCGGCGCTCGCGATCCCGCTGCCGGCGCATGGAGGCGATGGAGCGCACGCGCTCATCGTCACCTTCGATCGCGGCCTGAACGTTGATCTTGCCGGCGCGGCGCCGATCGTCGGCCCCCTTCTTGGGCGCAACGACGGCGGGCTTGCGCGGCGGTACGGCCGCGCCACCACCTGCGCGGCGGACGGGGCGCTGATCATCGTCTTCCTCACCCGCCCGGCCCGAGGGCTTGAGACGGAGAGTCTCGCCAGGGGCACCGGCGCCGGGATGGCGCGGGGCAGCGGCCGGCCGCGCAGCCGGATTCGGCGCTGGCGGCGGCACGGGTGCGACCGGCGCCTTGCTGCGCAGCGGGGCGACAGAAGCAGCACTCGCCGGACGCTGCGAGTCTTCGGCAGCCCGACGCGCTTCCGCTTCGGCCGCGCGGCGCTCCGCTTCCTCGGCAGCCTGCCGTTCGGCTTCTTCGGCCGCGCGGCGTGCCTCTTCTTCCTCACGCCGACGCGCCTCTTCGGCCGCCGACAGGATCATGATTTTCTCGCGCTCGCGGGCCTCGGCCTCGCGCTTCGCCGCGTCGCGCTTCTGGTCTTCCAGAACGCGCTGACGGATGGCGAGTTCGCTCGCCGTCAGCGCGCGCGAACCCGTGCCGGAGCCGGCACGGCCGCCGCCCTGAGGACGGCCGCTGCCCGCAGGCTGGCCGGCAGCAGAAGGGGCGGCCGGCGGCGGCGTGCCTGGGGCACGCTTCTTCCGAACCTCAACCTGCACCACCTTGGACCGGCCATGGCTGAAACTCTGGCGCACGGAACCTGCATCCACGGTCCGCCCCAGCTCCAGTCGCCCGGAAGGGCGCAGGGACAATCTCGCCTTGCCGTCTTGGTCTTTCGTATCGCTCACTATCATCCGCCCGGTTGATCAGCCTCGCTCCGGCTTCGGGAAATCCCGGCCAGACGCTCAGTCTCTGTCAGCAGCATCGATGCCAGCCGCCCGGCCGATACCGCCACATGCACGGCATGGTCACGCCCGAAGATCTGCCCCAGTTCCTGGGCAGGCAAGGGAGCGATCACGGGAACCGCGCGTCCATTCAACAATCTGGCGCGTTCCTCGACGCTGCCGTCCAAAGCCTGGACGATCAGCGCCGCACGATCGGCCGCCAGCCACTCACGCGCCTTGGTAAATCCACATACGGCCTGACCAGCGCGCCGGGTCAGGCCCAAAACCTCGATCACTCTCCGCTTGAGCGCTGCCTCGATGATGTCCGGCAAATCGGCGGGCACCACAACCTCCGCACGTGCAGCCCGTGCGAAAGCCTTTCGAGCGAGAGCGGTTTCTATCACATCCCGCCGCGCGCTCAACCACATTCCCCGTCCGGGCAGCCCTGCCTTGAGGTCAGGCACGACCATCCGCTCGGGGCCCAGGACAAACCTGATCATGGTCTTGGGACGGTTCCGTTCGCGTGTCACGATACAGCGACGGAACGGTCCCTTCTCGTCGTCGGCGCCCTCATCCTCAGGCAGCTCCTGAGGTCCGGCCGCGTCCATGACGAGGCCGGAGATAGGCGCCGCGGTCAGACGCGGGTCATCATTCTGCTGCGGGCTCAGAATCGCCCTCCTCCTCACCCTCGAACCAATGCGCCCGCGCCTGCATGATCACGGCATTCGCAGTCTCTTCGTCGAGACCGGCGCCGACGATCTCGATCAGTTCGTCGGAAGCAAGGTCGGCCAGATCGTCGAGCGTCTTCACGCCCTTCTCTCCCAATGCGACCAGCGCCTGCGGCGAGAATATCTCGAAGGAGGCGACGTCGTCCGTCACGCCGAGGGCGACCCGGCGATCTTCCAGCTCACGATCCCGACGCGTCATGAACTCTTCGGCACGGCGGATCAGTTCACCCGCCACGTTCTCGTCGAAGCCTTCGATCTCAGCCAATTCCTCGACCGGCGTGTAGGCCAGTTCCTCGAGGGTGGTGAAGCCCTCGGTCACCAGCAGACCGGCGATCACGTCGTCCACATCCAGCGCCTCCACGAAGAGGCCGGAGCGACGACGGAACTCTTCCTGACGGCGCTCGCTCTCTTCCGCCTCGGTCAGGATGTCGATGTCCCACCGCGTCAGCTGGCTAGCGAGACGAACGTTCTGGCCGCGGCGGCCGATGGCGAGCGACAGCTGGGTATCGGGCACGACGACTTCAACGCGCCCGGTCTCCTCTTCCATCACCACCTTGGTCACTTCGGCCGGCGCCAGAGCATTCACGACGAAGGTCGCGGCCTGAGCGCTCCAGGGGATGATGTCGATCTTTTCGCCCTGAAGCTCCTGCACCACGGCCTGAACGCGGCTGCCGCGCATGCCGACGCAGGCACCCACGGGGTCGATCGAGGCATCGCGGCTGATCACCGCCATCTTGGCGCGGCTGCCGGGGTCGCGCGCCACGGCCTTGATCTCGATGATGCCGTCATAGATTTCCGGCACTTCCTGGGCGAAGAGCTTGGCAAGGAAGCCCGGATGGGTGCGGCTGAGGAAGATCTGCGGGCCGCGCGGCTCTTCCCGTACGTCATAGATATAGGCGCGCACGCGATCGCCGTTTCGGAAGCTCTCGCGCGCGATCAGCTCGTCGCGGCGCAGCAGCGCCTCCGCCCGGCCGAGATCTACCATGAGGTTGCCGTATTCCGTCCGCTTGACCACGCCGTTGACGATTTCGCCCACGCGATCCTTGAACTCGGCAAACTGGCGGCGGCGCTCGTATTCGCGCACGCGCTGGACGATCACCTGCTTGGCCGTCTGCGCCGCGATGCGGCCGAAGTCGATCGGCGGCAGCGGGTCGATGATGAACTCGCCCAGATTGATCTCAGGCTTGAACTTGCGCGCGATGTGCAGCGGGATCTGCGTGTCTTCGTTCTCCGCGACCTCGACCACCTCGGTCCAGCGGGAGAGGCGCACGTCTCCGGTCTTGCGGTCGATCGTCGCGCGAATGTCCTTCTCGTGGCCGTATTTGGCGCGGCCGGCCTTCTGGATCGCCTGCTCCATCGCCTCCAGGACCTCGTCGCGGTCGATGGATTTCTCGCGGGCGACGGCATCGGCAACCAAGAGCAGCTCAGGGCGGGCTATCGCGGTATCCATGGTCGGGCCTCTCAGAAACGACTCAAAGGTAAAAGCTCAGTGGAGGTCAGTGGGCAGGTCCCGGGCGGTCGCTTCGATCAGCGCATCCGTCAGAACCAGCCGTGCCGTCTTGATGTCGACGAGGGGCAGCGTCACCTCAGTCCCGTCGTCCAGCCGCATGCGGCCCTGGCCCTCTGCGGCACCCAGCACGATGCCGGAGAACCGGCGCCGTCCATCGAGCGTCGGTATCGTCATCTCCACCTTCGCGAGATGGCCCGAGAACCGGTTCCAATCCTTGGCCCGGGTCAGAGGCCGATCGATGCCCGCGGAGCTTACCTCCAAAGTCCAAGCGCCGGGGACGATATCTTCGACGTCCAGTACGGCGCCGATCTGGTGGCTGATCGTCTCGCAGTCGTCGATGGTGATCTGGTTGCCGTCGGCGCGGTCAGCCATGATCTGCACCGTCGGGCGTTCGCGGCCGAGCATGCGGACACGAACCAGCTCGAAGCCCATGGCTTCCAGCCGCGGCATGATGATCTCGGCCAGGCGCGCGTCGAACCCGGAATGATGCGGTCTGTCGTCGTCGGTCAAAACAAAAAAGGCGGCCTTTTGGGCCACCCCCGTCGGTTCATCGGTGAAGGGAAGACCTCGCATATAGGCGGGTGCGGGCGGCTCTGCAAGCAGGAAGCCCGAGGCGCAGATCTGATCAGCGGCCGGTCTAGCTGCAGTGGCTTGCCAAGCGCGGGGCGGCCTCGCTACATCCTGGGCCAAGCAATAAAAAAGGCGGCCCAGGGCCACCCTTTTTCAGTTTCTTGGATGTGTTCCCCGCTGATCGCAGGAGTTCTTGTTGCGTGGAGGATAACTCGCACCGGGGCCGTCTGCCAAGGTTTTTCCGCGCGCGAGGGTCATCCTCCGTTCGGTTATGCCATGCAGGAGGCTTGTTCCTGTTCTGCATGATCGGCGGCCTGGCGGCTCAAGGAAGCACGACGGCCCTCGCCGCGACCGTCGCCAATACACCGCATTTCGTCCTGACCAGCCCGACGGTGCAGACCGGCGCCACCATCCCCAAGGCGGATGTCGGCACCCGCAACGGGTGCACGGGCGGCGACCAGTCGCCCCCGCTCATCTGGAATGATGGCCCCGCCGGCACCGGCAGCTATGCGATCAGCATGGCGGATCTCGATGCTCGCGTCGGCGTTACCTGGCTGTGGATGATGTTCAATATCCCGGCCAGCGTGACGACACTGCAGCAGAATGCGGCTGAGGACGAGAAGCTGCGCCCCGCCGGAACGGTGCAGGCGCGCAACGGCTTCGGCAATGCGGGCTATACGGGGCCCTGTCCGCACCCGGGCAAGCTCGCGCACCACTATCTCATCACCGTTTGGGCTTTGAAGGACCGCAGCCTGCCTTTCAAGGAAGGGACGCCGGCGGAGAAGGTCGCGATCTTCCTGCGCCGCAATGCGCTCGGCCATGCCAGCCTCACCCCGCATTACGGCGGCGCCCGCTGATCCTCCGTCCCGCGCAGCAGGCCTCGCCAAGACCCGCAGCGCGGCGTATCTAGGGGTTTTCGTTCCGGATACGCACCGATGCCGCAACGTCTGCTTGCGCTGGATGGGCTGAGGGGCCTGCTGGCTCTTTATATTCTGGCGGGGCATACGCTGCCGTTCCTCTTCCTGCCACCCTCTGTGAGCTGGATCGCGGGTCTCGTCTCGCATGGCCGCGCTGCGGTCGACCTCTTCTTCGCGCTGAGCGGCTTCGTCATCCTGCATGCCTTGGAACCGCAGGCGGGGACCCAAGGCTGGGCGGCCGCCGGCCGCTTCCTGGCCTTGCGCGCCGGGCGTCTCCTTCCCGTCTATTTCCTGGCGCTAGCCCTTGCCTGTGGCGCGCTCGCGGCCGGAGACCCTTTTCCCGCCATGCCCTGGCTCGGCGCAGGCGGTGTGGCCCATGCCGTGCTCGAACCCGGCTGGCCGCCGCAGCCATGGCTGCATCTCCTTGCCCATCTCCTGATGCTGCACAGCCTCCTGCCTCCGAGGCTCCTGCCCGGCGCCGAATACGCCTTGCTCGGCCCCGCCTGGAGTCTCGGAACGGAGTGGCAGTTCTATACGCTGATGGCCGTCTGCCTAGCCGCCGCACCCGCTCTGCTCACCGGCGGCACCGGCCGCCTCGTCGCCCTCCTGCTGCTGCTCGGGCTCGGCGGGCTCGGCATCTCGGCGCTACCCGACGCCTGGCGTTTCGGCCGCGCCTTTCTGCCGCGCGAAGCGTGGTATTTCGCCCTAGGCCTGGCAAGCCATGGCTGGTTGAGCCGGCGACTCCGCCCCCTGCCCTTCATGGCGGTGGTGATAGTCGCCATCGGCATGAGCGCGGCGGCGCGGGAGCCGGGTGGCGGCTGGGGCGCGACGGCCGTGCCTCTCGTCTGGATCCTTTGCCTGAGGGCGCAGCAGCCGAGATGGCGCGCCGACCACGGGCTGCGGCGGCTTCTCACCTGGCCGCCGCTGCTATGGTGCGGCGGCCTCTCTTATTCTCTCTATCTGCTGCATGCGCCGGTCCAGCGCCTGCTGATGCTGGCTCTCGCGCCGCTCGCCCATGGCGACGGGCCGCTCTTCACCCTGATCTGGGGACCAGCCGCCTTGCTGTTGCCGCTCGCCGTGGCGGCACTCGTGCATCGCACGGTGGAAGAACCCTGCCGCCGCTGGAGCCGCGCCCGTATCCTCGGCGCGGCGCGTCCGCGCGTCACGCCTTTCGGATCAGGCTCCAATACATCGGTTGCCGGCCGGCCTTGAGCGCCTTGGCTTCATAGCGCGTCGGCGGCCAACCCTCCGGGCGGTCCTGCGCGGGCGCCGGCACCTCGAACAGATCCTGGGCCGCGAGCACTTCGGCAGTCCAGGCCTGATAGGTCGGGTCATCGGTTGCGATGCGCCACAGACCGCCCGGACGGATCAACCGTCCCGCCAGAGCCACGTTGGTGGGATGCATGAAGCGCCGTTTGGCGTGGCGCGCCTTGGGCCAGGGGTCCGGAAACATCAGATAGAGCCGCGAGAGGGCGCCGTCCGGCAGTTGCCCCAGAAGATGCCGCGCGTCCTCATCCCAGAGGCGAAGATTGCCCGGCAGCGGCGGAATCGTCTCCGTGCCGTCATCCGGCACCAAGGCCGACAACATCGAGCAGATGCCGTTCTCGAAGACCTCGCAGGCGATCAGCCCCGCCTCGGGATGCGCCGCGGCGAGCGCGCGCGCATGCTCGCCGCCGCCGAAGCCGACTTCGACCCAAACTTCCTTGGGTGCGACATCAAAGGCGCGGGCGGGAGCGGCCAGCGCCGCCTCCGGCACCCGCAAGCGCGGCAGGACCTGCTCCATGAGCCAGACCTGCCGTGCCCGCAGGGCGTGTCCGCGCTGCCGGCCGTAGAGACGGTCCGGCTGAGGCTTCGCGTCGATCAGCGGTTGAAGGCGGACTTCAGCGCCGGCACGAGGTCGGTCCGTTCCCAGGTGAAGGTGCCCTTTTCCTCATCCGGCGTGCGGCCGAAATGGCCATAGGCCGAGGTCGGCGCATAGATCGGGCGGTTGAGGTGCAGATGCTCGCGGATGCCGCGCGGCGAAAGGTTCACGAGCTCGCGGAGCGTCTTCTCCAGCTTCTGCTCGTTCACGTCCCGGCCCGTGCCATGCAGGTCGACATAGACGGACAGCGGATGGGAGACGCCGATGGCGTAGGAGATCTGCAGCGTGCACTTGTCGGCGAGGCCGGAGGCGACGACGTTCTTGGCGAGATAGCGGCAGACATAGGCCGCCGACCGGTCGACCTTGGTCGGGTCCTTGCCCGAGAAGGCGCCGCCGCCATGCGGGGCTGCACCGCCGTAGGTGTCGACGATGATCTTGCGGCCCGTCAGGCCGCAGTCGCCGTCCGGACCGCCAACCACGAAGGTGCCCGTCGGGTTGATGTAGATCTCGCTATCCGCTGGCATCCAGCCCTCGGGCAGGCTGCTCTGGATGATGGGCAGCACCATGTCGCGCACCTTGGCGAGGCTGACATCAGCGTCGTGCTGGGTGGAGACGACGACGCTGGTCGCACCCACCGGCTTGCCGTCGACGTAGCGCAGCGTCACCTGGCTCTTCGCATCCGGCTGCAGGCCAGCGACCGAGAGGTCCTTGTTGCGGCGGAGTTCGCTCATCCGGCGCAGGATGAGATGGGAGTAATAGAGCGGCGCCGGCATCAGCTCTTCGGTCTCACGGCAGGCATAGCCGAACATGATGCCCTGGTCGCCCGCGCCTTCGTCCTTGTTGCCGGCGGCGTCCACGCCAACCGCGATGTCGGCGGACTGGGCGTGCAGATGGACAGCCACGTCGGCATTGCGCCAGGAGAAGCCTTCCTGGTCGTAGCCGATGTCATGCACCGCAAGGCGCGCGAGATGGGCCAGGTATTCGTGCGTGATGGTGTCAGGCCCGCGGGTTTCGCCCGCCAGCACGATGCGGTTCGTCGTCACCAGCGTTTCGCAGGCGACACGGGCGTAGGGGTCTGCTGCCAGAAAGGCGTCGAGCACGGTGTCGCTGATCCGGTCGGCAACCTTGTCGGGATGGCCTTCGGAAACCGATTCTGACGTAAACAGGTACTCGCCGGTGTCGCGCATAAGGTGCTCCGTGCTGACAGGAGGAATCCTCACCGACCGGCGAGGGAGTGCGCATTTCGCCTAAAGAGGGAGGCGGGTCAACCCTCCGGCGATTGAGCCAGACCCAAGACATGCCTCATATTGTAGAGACCGGGGGCTTGGCCGCGCAGCCAGAGCGCAGCCCGTACGGCGCCGGTCGCGAAGGTCCTGCGGTCGAAAGCCCGGTGCGAGAGAATGATTTGCTCGTCACTGCCGGCAAAGAGCAGGCTGTGCTCGCCCACCACCTGCCCACCGCGCAGAGCGGCGAAGCCAATGGCGCCGTCAGGGCGCGGGCCGGTATGGCCGTCCCGACCGCTCTGCATGACGTCCTTAAGATCGACTTTACGTCCTTGCGCCACCGCCCGCCCCATGGCGATAGCGGTTCCCGACGGCGCATCCACCTTCTGGCGGTGATGCATCTCGACGATTTCGGCGTCGTATTGCGCGGCCGGCAGCGCCGCGCCCATCATTTCGGCCAAAGCCAGAACCAGGGTGACACCGGCCGAAAAATTCGCGGCATAGACCACGGGGATTCGCCGCGCGGCCTCGGCCACCACAGCCTCTTCCTCCGCCGAGAGGCCCGAGGTGCCGAGCACCCATGGCGTGCCGGCGGCGGTGAGTGCCGCCGCATGGCTCTCGGCTGTGCCGGCGCGTGTGAAGTCGATCACGACATCGGACTGCGCTGCCAAAGTGGCGACGTCGGGGAAGAGCGGCACGGGCGACTCGGTCGCGAAACGACGCCGCGTGCCGCCGGCGAGAATGGCGCCCGCGGCCTCCACCTCCTCCACCAGCATCTGGCCCATCCGGCCAGAGATGCCGGCAATCCCGATACGCGAAGACATCAATATATAAGTATCCGTTGATCAGTACATATGCTGGCCACCGTTGATCGACAGCGTCGACCCGGTGACGAAGCTCGCATCATCAGCCGTGAGGAAGACGACGCCGCGGGCGATGTCCTCGGCATGGCCGAGACGCCCGACCGGAATGCGGGCCACGATCTTGGCCAGAACATCCTCGGGCACGGCGCGCACCATATCGGTATCGACATAACCAGGCGCGATGGCGTTCACGGTGATGCCGAAGCGGGCCCCCTCCTGGGCCAGCGCCTTGGTGAAGCCGTGGATGCCGGATTTCGCCGCAGCGTAGTTGACCTGGCCGTATTGCCCAGCCTGGCCGTTGATGCTGCCGATGTTGACGACGCGTCCGAACTTCTTGGCCTTCATGCCGTCGAAGGTCAGCTTGCAGAGATTGAAGCAGGAGCCGAGATTGGTGTCGATCACGGCGTCCCACATGTCGCGGGTCATCTTCGCCATGGTGGCATCGCGGGTGATGCCCGCGTTGTTGACGAGGATCTCGATGGGCCCGAACTCCTCAGAGATGCGCTTCACCGCCACTTCGCAGGCTGCATAATCGCCGGCGTCGAACTGCAGCGTGGCGATGCCGGTCTCGCGGCCGAAGGCTTCCGCCTTCTCGACGTTGCCGGCGTAGCTCGCGACGACGGTGCGCCCCGCTTCCTTCAATGCGATGCTGATGGCAGCGCCGATGCCGCGCGTTCCACCGGTGACCAGTGCCACTTTGGACATGCTCTTCCCCTCGCTCTTGGGCGTGCGTCCGGACGCTCCGCTCCGGATACGCCGTGCCTGGCAACCCTAGCCCGAAATGCCCAGCGTGCCAGCGGTCAATTCGGCAGCGGAGACGACAAAATCAATTCGACCAGCGGCCGACCTCGGCGCGGTGCGCCCGTCGGACGACATAGAGGGTCCAGATCAGCGGCGGGATGAGGGGCACCGGCACTACCATCGGCTTGTAGAAGGAGGGGGCGGCAAGGAAACACCAGGCGGCACAGGCACCGAAGAGAGTGAAACCCCAATAGATCAGGGTGATGAACCAGGGTGCCATGCCGGCGCGGTGGGCGACCTGGAAGAGATGGCCGCGATGCGCCTGGGTGATGTTCTCTCCCCGCAGCAGCCGGCGCATCAGGGTGAAGGCAACGTCGTAGAGCGCGCCGGACAGCATCATCGGCACCAGAACGAAGGACAGCTCGGTGCTCTCGAAGCGGGAGGAGGCGACGGCCAGCATGGCGAGCACGAAACCGCAGAACTGGCTGCCGACGTCACCCATGAAGATGCGGGCGCGCGGGTAGTTGAAGGGTAGGAAACCCAGCACGCCGGCGGCGAGCAGGGCGGCGGCGAAATAGGTGAACCAGCCCGCTGCATGGGCGGCGAAGATGCTCAGGAAGACGCAGGTGATGAAGGTGATGCCGGCGGCGAGCCCGTTCATCCCGTCGATGAAGTTCATCGCGTTCGTCGCGAAGAGAATCCAGCAGAGCGTGAAGGGAATGGCGAGTGGCCCGACATCGACACCGCCGATGTAAGGGAGGTGATAGGCCGAGACGTAGAGGCCGGTGCCGACGGCGGTCAGCGCGGCCGCCACCTGGGCGCCGAGCTTCACGACGAAGCGGTAGTCGTAGATGTCGTCCAGCAGGGCGACCAAGGCGATCGCGAAAGCCGACAGGATCATGCCGCGGAAATAGGGATCGGCGAGGCGGGCGAATTCCGCCACCTGATAGAGAAAGAGAATGCCCGCGAGATAGGCGAGAACGATGCCAATGCCGCCGAGCTTGGGCGTCGGCCTCTCATGCGCCTTCCGACCCTCCGGGTGGTCCATCACCCCCACCGCAATCATCACCCGGACGACGCCGGCCGAGAGCAGGGCCAGACAGATCAGGAAGAGCAGGTGATTGAGGATGGCAGGGAGGGTCATGCGCACCGGGTCTTGAACGGCGGCGGACCATGGCCGATGCCCTGCGGGAGAGCAAGACGGCAAAGGCCCCCGCCCGCGCCAGTCGAGGCCGATCGATCGGCCAGCACGCGCGGGCGGCATGCAGCAAGGCCGGTTGCCTCCAGCCGCCGCATCCGCTACACGCCCGCCCCTGACGTCGGCACCCCTGGAGGCCGGCGTTTTCCGTATTTCCAAGGAGCGAGTTATGGCCAATTTCACGTCTATTCCGGCCGAGCTGCGCGAGCGGGCAGGTAAGGGGGCAGCGCGCGCGACACGCCGGGCGGGGAAAGTTCCCGCCGTCATCTACGGTGCGAAGCAAACGCCGACCCTGATCTCCCTCGACCCCCGCTCGGTGATGAAGGAGCTGCATCGCGGCGGCTGGCGATCCCGTCTGTATGAGCTGGATCTCGGCTCGGAGAAGCCGCGCGCGCTGATCCGCGACATCCAATTCCATCCGGTGACCGACCAGCCGGAGCATGTCGATTTCCAGCGTCTGGCAGCAGGCGAGCAGATCCGCGTCGCCGTCGCCGTGGTCTTCGAGGGTGACGCCGTCTCCCCTGGCCTGAAGCGTGGCGGCGTTCTGAACGTCGTGCGCCACACGGTGGAAGTCTATGCCGATCCGGAGACCGTGCCCGAGCACTTCGTGGCCGATCTCACCGAACTCGACATCAACGACAACGTCCGCTTCTCCGACCTGAAGGGCACCGAAGGCACCCGGCCGACGATCGTCGACCGCGACTTCGTCATCGCGAGCATCGCCTCCGTGCAGCAGAACGCGGCCGATGCCGCCGAAGACGCCGCCAAGGCTGAGGCCGCTGCCGCTGCTGCCGCCGCCAAGGGTGGCAAGGCCGCGCCGAAGAAGAAGTAAGCCGCTCACCGCGCGAAGGGAGGCCAGGTCCACCCATGTTGCTTTGGGTCGGGCTCGGCAACCCCGAGCCGGGAATGGCAAGGCAGCGCCACAATATCGGCTTCATGGCGCTGGATGTGATCGCGACCCGCCACGGCTTCACGCCGTGGCGGCCGCGTTTCAAGGGGTTGGTGGCCGAAGGGCGCGTCGGCACCGAGAAGGTGCTCGCCCTCAAGCCGATGACCTATATGAATCTGTCCGGCCAGTCGGTGCAGCAGGCGCTCGCCTTCTTCAAGATTGCGCCCGCCGAGATGACGGTGTTTCACGACGAGTTGGACCTCGTACCCGGCAAGCTGCGGGTCAAACGCGGCGGCGGGGCGGCGGGGCATAACGGCCTGCGGAGTATCGATCAGCTCATTGGCACGCCGGACTATTGGCGCGTCCGCCTCGGCATCGGCCATCCCGGCCACAAGGACCGGGTGCATGGCTATGTCTTGGGGGACTTCGCGAAGGCCGATCAGAGCTGGCTCGTTCCCTTCCTCGATGCCGTGGCCGATAACGCCGCGCAACTGGCCGGCGGCGAGCCTGAGAAATTCATGACCAGCGTTTCCGAAGACATGCGGAAGGTACAGTAATGGGCTTCAATTGCGGCATCGTCGGCCTGCCCAATGTCGGTAAGTCGACGCTCTTCAACGCCTTGACGGCGACCGCCGCCGCCCAGGCCGCCAACTACCCCTTCTGCACGATCGAGCCGAATGTCGGCCGCGTCGCGGTGCCCGATCGCCGTCTCCAGGCGCTGGCCACCATCGGAAAAAGCCAGAAGATCGTCCCGACCAGCCTGGAATTCGTGGACATCGCCGGCCTCGTGCGCGGCGCTTCCAAGGGTGAGGGCCTCGGCAACCAGTTCCTCGCCAATATCCGCGAGACGGACGCAATCATCCACGTCCTGCGCTGCTTCGAGGATGGGGACATCACCCATGTCGAAGGCTCCGTCGACCCGGTGCGCGACGCCGAGGTGGTGGAGACGGAGCTGATGCTCGCCGATCTCGAAAGCCTCGAGAAGCGGGTGCCGAACCTGCAGAAGAAGGCGCGCGGCGGCGACAAGGAAAGCGCGGCGCAGCTCGAACTGATCGAGCCCATCGTCAAGGCGCTGACGGAAGGCAAGTCGGCCTGGAGCGCGATCGCACCGGCCGACCGCAAGATGGCGGAGCGGCTGCAGCTGCTTACTGCGAAGCCGGTTCTCTACGTCTGCAACGTCGAGGAAGCCTCGGCCGCCACGGGCAATGCCTTCTCCGCTAAGGTCGCCGAGATGGCGAAGGCGAAGGGCGCGGCCCACGTCATCGTCTCCGCCGCCATTGAAGCCGAGGTCAGCCAGCTGCCCGAGGAGGAGCAGGCGGAGTTCCTCGAAGGCCTCGGCCTCACGGAAAGCGGCCTCGCCCGCGTCATTGCGGCCGGCTACGGGCTGCTCGGCCTCATCACCTATTTCACGGTGGGCCCCAAGGAGACCCGCGCCTGGACGATCGAACGCGGCTTCAAGGCGCCGCAGGCCGCCGGCGTCATCCATGGCGATTTCGAGCGCGGCTTCATCGCCTGCGAGACCATCGCCTATGACGACTACATCGCCTTCAAGGGTGAGGCCGGCGCGCGCGAAGCCGGCAAGCTGCGTATCGAAGGCAAGGAATACGTTGTGAAGGACGGCGACGTCCTGCTGTTCCGCTTCAACGTCTGAGCATTCTTGCCGTCGCCCTCGGACTCGTTCCGAGGCGCACGGTCAATACAGCGTCTGCTTGGTCCGCTCTGGCATCTCGCGGTCGTAGGCCGTGCCATCGAAGGCGCCGTCGCTGATGTGCTGCAGGATTTGCCCGGCGCTCGGCAGGGTCGACCGCGCAACGAAGCGATCCGGGTCCCATAGCGCCGAGCGCACGAAGGCCTTGGCGCAATGGAAATAGGTCGTCTCGATCGTCACCAGGATCACCGTCTTCGGCCGCTTGCCTTGGACGATGAAGCGGTCGAGCAGATCGGGCTCGGTGGAAATCGCCGCGCGGCCATTCACCCGCAGCGTCTCTCCCACACCAGGGATGATGAACAGCACGGAAATGCGCGGATCGCGAATGATGTTGCGCAGATTGTCGACGCGGTTGTTGCCCGGCCGGTCGGGGATGGCGAGTGTCCGGTCGTCCAGGATTTGCACGAAGCCGGGCGCATCGCCCTTGGGCGAGCAATCCAGCCCTTCCGGCCCGGCGGTCGCGATGACGATGAAGGGTGAAGCCTCGACGAAGGCCCGGTAATCGGCGTTGAGCGCCGGGATTTCCTTGAGGATCGAGCGCGGATTGGCCGGACCGTACAGCGCCTCCAACTCCTCGAGCGTCGTGATCATCCAGCCCCTCCCACCTCTTTCGGTGACACATAGCCCGGATCGTGGGTGAAAGGCAGGGGCGCGCCGCTGCGCAGCGCCGCCAGCACGGCCGCGAAATCCGTCGCCGCCCGAAAGCCCAGTTCGCGCTCGGCCAGACGCGCGTCATAGACCCGACCGATGGAGCGCGGCAGGGACCAGCCGCGTGCGGCATAGAGGGCCGGCGCCTCCGGGAAATGCCGCGCGATGACGGCCGCCGCATCCTGCTTCAGCGCCGTCGCCTCCGCCCGCTGGAAAGGCGTCGGCGCGGAGATGACATAGGTGCCGAAGCCGATGACGGGCGCACGCTCCAACGCGCGGAGATGCGCTGCCGCCATGTCCTCCACCGTCGCACGACGGTTGAGGAATTCGTTCGCCTTGCGGTTCTCGCCCGACAGATCGCGATCGGTGTCGTCCTCCTCGGGAAAGAAACGCGCCGTGCGCAGAACGATGCAGTTCAGCCCATGGCCGAGATGATGCATCCGGCACAGGCCCTCGGCGCCGAGCTTGGTGACCCCGTAGACGTTCCGCGGCGCCAACGGGCCGCTGCTCTCGTCCAGCCAGACGGCATGGTCCGCCTCCTCGCGCCGGATGGCGTCCGAGATCATGAGCGAGGTGGTGGAGGTGAAGACGAAGCGGTCATGCCCTGCCGCGACGGCGGCTTCCAGGAGATTGAGCGTGCCGGTCATGTTGACGTCGATGAAGGCCTGCGCCGGGTCGCGCGCGATGTCGGGCTTGTGCAGCGCAGCCGCGTGGATGACCGCCTCAGGTCGATGCTCCGCGAAGACGTGGCCGATCAACGCCCGGTCCACGACCGAGCCGAGAACCTGCGTCTCCGCCCGCGGCGCCACGTCGAGACCGACCACCGCATGGCCCGCGGCCCGCAACCGCGGTCCGAGATAGCGGCCGAGCCAGCCGGACGATCCTGTCAGCAGAACCCGCATCGGTCCTCGTCAGTGCTGCGGCGCCAGCTGCGCCTGGAAGAACGCCAAAATTGCGTCGTCCATCTCAGCATGAAACTCAAGCCGGTCGAAGCCGGGCGGGTCAACACAGATGGGCGCGGCAAGCCGCCGCAGGGTCGCGTCGCACGGCACAAGGAAGGAGAAATGGGCCGCACCCTTTACCGGGTGCAGATCGGGTGCTGCAGGCAGGTCCCGTGCCATCGCCACCACCTCGCCCGGCACGACGCCGTCGCCACCATATTGGGAGGCCCAAATCTGCGTCGGCACGTGAATGGCGGCCAACCCCGAAGCCGGAAAGATGCGGCTGAGCACGGGGTCCGCCAGCACCGCCGCCCGGATGCGCGGGTCATGCGGCATGGGGTTCGGCAAGCGGGCGCCCGCCTTCACCTGCAGGCAGGTTTGTATCTTTGGATAGTCGGCACACACCGCCCGCAGCCGGCCAGTATCCGGCTGGCCGCCAATGAGGACGAGGCCGGTGAAACCACCACGGGAAAAGCCATAGAAGCCGATCCGCCGCGGATCGATGCGGGCGTGGTCCGGCCAAGCGGACAGCATGTAGTCGATGAGCCGGCTGATATCGGCCGGGCGCCGGCTCCAGACCTCCAGGGCATCGGCATGGGTGCGATCGGGAATGCGGCCACCATCTTCCGGATGATCGATCGCCGCCACGACGAAGCCGGCATTCGCGAGCCGCTCCGCCAGATCATGATGGCTGAGGGACCAGCCACCGACGCCGTGGGAGATGACGACGAGCGGCAGGCGCTCGCCCACCACGGGGCAATCCCGCACGCCGGGGATGGTCAGCGGGCCGGCCTGCACCTGTCCAGCGGGATGGGCGCAGGGGGTCCAGATCACGCCGGTCATCGCCGGCTCGGCCGCCTTGGCCGGTATCGTGATGAAGCGCAGGCCGGCAGCATGGGCGGTCAACGGCAGCAACAGCAAGACGGCCAGAAGCCATCGCATGGGGAACCCTCCTCGTGGCGAATGCCTCCGGCATGGACGGGCGCGCTCGGATCCGCGACCTGGATCCTGTTTTCGGTCGTCCGGCATCGCGTTCTCGGTCATAGATTCCGCCATGCCCATGGTGCCCCTGCCCTTCGTCCTCGCCTTGCTGCTCGGCCTCCTGCTGCTGCGGATGCTGCGGGCGGAACAGGCTTCGGCCAACCGGTGGATGATCGCTCTGATCGGCGCCTATGCGGTGCAGGCCGTGCTGATCGGGTTGCACTGGGGTTACGGGCTGCAGGCCGTGCTGCCCTTGCAGAGCATCATGGCGGCGGCCCTCCCGCCACTCGCCTGGCTCGCCTTCCGGAGTTTCGTGACCGCGCAGCCGCCATCGGCGCTGCATGCGCTGCCGCCGCTCGTGCTCGCGGGACTCTGGCTGACCGCGCCCTGGATGATCGATGCCACGCTCGCGGCCATTTTCGTGGGCTACGGCATCGCTCTGCTGCGGCTCGCCTGGCGCGGAGCCGATGCCCTCACCTGCGCCACTCTCGACGGCAGCATTCCCGTGTCGGTGGCCCTCTGGATCACGGCGATCAAGGCGCTGCTCTCGCCGATCACGGATTTCGCGATCAACCAGGATCTCCTGCATGATGATGGCCGCAACGCGGGCTTCATCTCAGGCTTGGCGAGCATGATCTCCATCGGCCTGCTCAGCGCCGCGGCCGCCTGGGCGGGTAGACGCGCACCGGTCCCCGTGGCTCCGTCCGCACCCACCGCCGTCGCGGAGGCTCCTGTTGCGGGTGAGGGCGATATCGCCATCGTCGCGGCCCTCGATGCGCTGCTCCACGAGCGGGCGCTGCATCACGACCCGAACCTCAGCCTCGAACGCTTGGCGCGCCGGCTGGCCGTGCCAGCTCGGGCCGTCTCGAGCGCCATCAACCGCGTTCGCGGCATGAACGTCTCCCAATACGTCAACGGCTTCCGGGTGGCCGATGCCTGCCGCCTCCTGGCCGAGACCGAGATGCCAGTCACGCAGGTGTTCCTCGCGGTCGGCTTTCAGACGAAATCCAACTTCAACCGGGAGTTTCTGCGGGTCACAGGCCGCACCCCCACGGCATGGCGGGCGCAGGCCCTGGCTCCCGCGCGCCTCGGCCCGCACCCTGTCCTCGAACCTGCGGGTTAGAGCTTCCGTGACAACGGGCCGATGGCCTATCAGCAGGAACTCCACCCACGCTTGCCGGAACGGACCCTCGCATTGCCCGACATCGCCCCTCCTCCTGCGCTGACCGCCCTCATCGTCATGGGTGTCTCCGGCAGCGGCAAATCCACGATCGCGGCCGACCTCGCCCAGCGTCTCGGCTGGCCGATGATTGAGGGGGACGACCTGCATCCAGCCGCCAACATCGCCAAGATGAGCCAGGGCATTCCGCTCACCGACGCGGACCGCACGCCCTGGCTGGAAACCATCGCTGCGCGGATCGACGATTGGCGGCGCGCGGGGCAGCAGGGCGTGGTTACCTGCTCCTCCCTCAAGCGCGCTTATCGGGACATCCTGCGCGCCGGCCATAAGGACGTCCGCTTCGTCTACCTCAACGGCAGCTACGATCTGCTCTATGGGCGGATGCAGCACCGCACGCGCCACTTCATGCCGCCCGCCCTGCTGCAGAGCCAGTTCGACACGCTGGAAGTGCCGGGGCCGGACGAGGCGATCGCCGTCTCCATCGACCAACTGGAGCAAGCGGTGGTGGACGAAGCCTTGAAGCAGCTCCAGCTTCCCTGAGGGCATGCCATGACCCCGACCCGCGCCCTCATCGTCGTCGATATGCAGAACGACTTCATGCCCGGGGGCGCGCTCGCCGTGCCTGGAGGCGACGAGATCGTCGAGACCATCAACCGCCTGGCCCAGAGCTTCGAGACCGTGGTGCTGACGCAGGATTGGCACTGCCCGGGCCATAGCTCCTTCGCCTCCAGCCATGCCGGGCGACAGCCCTTCGAGAGCTATGACGCCTTCTACGGCCCGCAGGTGCTGTGGCCGGACCATTGCGTGATGGGCAGCCATGGTGCGGACTTCCACCCCAAGCTCGCCATCCCCCATGCCAGCCTCATTCTCCGTAAAGGCGGCCACAAGGCGGTGGACAGCTACTCCGCCTTCCTCGAAGCCGACCGCGAGACGCGCACCGGGCTCGACGGCTGGCTTGCCGCGCGCGGCATCACCGAAGCGGTGGTCTGCGGTGTTGCGACCGATTTCTGCGTCGGCTGGACGGCCTGTGACGCCCACCACTTCGGCATCAGCGCGTCCGTGGTGCCGGATGCCTGCCGCGGTATCGATCTCGATGGATCGATGGCCCGCGCTTATCGAAACATGGACATCGCCGGGGTCAATATCGTAACGATATCGCAATTGATCGGATAGGGATCATTAAGCTCCGCATCGCCACCCGATGCCGGAGTTGCTAAATTGTTCCCATTCGCGCAGACTCCGACTGGTAACCGCCGCACCCCGAGTCGCGGCCGCTTCTATGCCCTGAGAGGGATGAATTATGGAAAAGACCAAGGCTCTGGATGCGGCCCTCGTGCAGATCGAGCGGGCCTTCGGCAAAGGCTCCATCATGCGCATGGGGTCCAAGGGCACCGATGAGCAGATCGAGGTCATCCCGTCCGGCTCCATCGGTCTCGACCTCGCCCTCGGCATCGGCGGCATGCCGCGCGGCCGTATTGTGGAGATCTATGGCCCCGAAAGCTCGGGCAAGACGACGCTCGCGCTGCACGTCATCGCCGAGGCGCAGAAGCGCGGTGGCACCTGCGCCTTCATCGACGCCGAACACGCGCTCGATCCGGTCTATGCCCGCAAGCTCGGCGTCGACGTCGACAACCTCCTGATCAGCCAGCCCGATGCCGGCGAACAGGCCTTGGAAATCGCCGATACCCTGGTCCGCTCCGGCGCGATTGACGTGCTGGTGGTGGATAGCGTGGCCGCCCTCGTGCCGCGCGCCGAACTCGAAGGCGAGATGGGTGACAGCCATGTCGGCCTGCATGCCCGCCTGATGAGCCAGGCGCTGCGCAAGCTCACCGGCTCGGTCTCACGCTCGAAGACCACCTTCATCTTCCTCAACCAGATCCGCCTGAAGATCGGCGTCATGTTCGGCAGCCCGGAGACGACGACAGGCGGCAATGCGCTGAAGTTCTACGCCTCCATCCGCCTCGACATCCGGCGCATCGGCTCCATCAAGGAGAAGGAGGAGGTGATCGGCAACGAGACGCGCGTGAAGGTGGTGAAGAACAAGCTGGCGCCCCCCTTCCGCCAAGTCGAGTTCGACATCATGTATGGCGAAGGCGTCAGCAAGATGGGCGAGGTCATCGACCTCGGAGTCAAGGCCGGCATCGTCGAGAAGTCCGGTTCCTGGTACAGCTTCGACAATCAGCGTATCGGCCAGGGGCGGAACAATGCCCGCCAGTTCCTGATCGACAATCCTTCCGTCGCGGATGCCATCGAGTTGAAGATTCGCGAACAGGCGGGCATCGTGGTGAACGCCATGACGACCGATCCTACGGGAGACGAGCTTGAGGCTGCCGAATGAGACTGAGCCCGCTACGGCAGAGATCGCCGTCGACACCCTGACGGAGGAAGACCACGCGCTGATCGAAGCGGCGCGTGCAGTCCTCAGAGAGCATTATCGGCCCTTCTGGCACATGGTCTCCGCCGCCATCCGCGGACGCGACGGGCGGATCTGGACCGGCATCCACCTCGGCGCGACCGTCGGTCGCATGCAGGTCTGCGCCGAGCCCGTCGCCCTCGGCCGCGCCATCCTCGAAGGCGACGGCACCATCGCCACGGCCGTCGCCATCCGCCACCCGAAGGCCGAGGAAGCGGATCAGAGCCTTGCCGTCGTTTCTCCCTGTGGCGCCTGCCGGGAAATGATCCTCGACTATGATCCGGATGCGCAGGTGATCGTGCCGGGGCTGCTCGCCCCGCTCAAGATGCCGATCCGCGCGCTGCTGCCGCTGCCCTATCGCCGCTGACCGCGGCTCTGCGCGTTTCGGCGTATGGCGCGAGCGGTGAAACCGGCTGAGGCTACCCCCATGCTCATCGCCCAGCTTTCCGATCCGCATCTCTGCCCGCCGGGTCAGCTCTACCAGGGCCTCGTCGACTCCAACGCCATGTTCGCGGCCGCGCTCCGGCATCTGCGCAGCCTGGATCCGGCCCCCGACCTCGTGCTGCTGACCGGGGACGTGACCGAGACCGGGACGCCGGACGCCTATGCCCTGGCGCGCGAGATGATGGCGGATCTCACCCAGCCGGTCCTCGCCATCCCTGGCAATCATGACGAGCGGCAGGCATTCAAAAACACCTTTCCCGCCCAACCCTACACGGCGGGCAGTGGCCCGCTGCATTGCGACCTGACTCAGGGGCCCCTGCGCATCCTCGGCCTCGACATCACCGTGCCGGGTGAGCATCACGGCGCGATGGACGAGGCCGCCTGCGCCTGGCTGGAGGCGCGCCTCGCGGAAGCGCCGGACCAGCCGACCCTCCTCATGATGCACCAGCCGCCGGTGGCCAGCGGCATGGGCTTCATCGACGACTATTTCTGCCGCGATGGCGATCGCCTTGCCGCCATTCTCGCCCGCTATCCCGCGGTGGAGCGCGTGCTCTGCGGCCACATCCACCGCTTCATGCAATGCCGCTTCGGCGGCACCCTGCTGCTGACCGCGCCCAGCACGACCACGGCCATCGCCTTGCGGCTGGCGCCCGGCGCCGAACCCGCATCCTTCCTCGAACCCCCCGCCCTGCTTCTGCACCAATGGCAGCCGGGCCTCGGTCTCGTGACCCATTACAGCCCGATCGGCAGCTTCCCCGGCCCCTTCGACTTCTTCTGAGCCGCCCCTGCCGCTGAAACTCACCTGCGCCATGCTTCTCGGACGCTGGCGAAGTGCCGGTCTTTGGGTTAGCTCAGGCGGATGCGCTACCTCTCCACACGCGGTCAGGCCGAGCCGCGAGATTTCGGCGGTGTTCTCCTGGCGGGTCTCGCCGAGGATGGCGGGCTCTTCATGCCCGAAACCTGGCCGGAGCGCTCCGCCGCCGAATGGCGGGCCCTGCGCGACCTGCCCTATGCCGAGCTCGCGGCCCAGGTGATCCACCCCTTCGTGGGCGAGACCATGAGCCTCGAGACCCTGCGCATGCTGTGCGACCGGGCCTATGCGCATTTCGACCATCCGGCGCGGGTGCCCCTGGTCCAGCTCGACCATAACCTCTGGGTGCAGGAGCTGTTCCACGGCCCCACCCTCGCCTTCAAGGACATGGCGCTGCAGCTGCTCGGCCAGCTTTTCGAGCATGTGCTGACGGAGCGCGACGAGACGGTCACGATCGTCGGCGCCACCTCCGGCGACACCGGCTCGGCGGCGATCGAAGCCTGCCGCGGCCGCGCGCGCATCAAGATCGCGATCCTCCATCCCGAAGGCCGCACCAGCGAGGTGCAGCGGCGGCAGATGACGACGGTCGATGCCGACAACGTCTTCAACATCGCGATCGACGGCACCTTCGACGACTGCCAGGACATGGTGAAGGGCCTCTTCGCGAATGAAGCCTTCCGCGGCGAGATGAAGCTGACGGCGGTCAATTCCATCAACTGGGCGCGCATCGCAGCACAGATCCCCTACTACGTCGCCTCGGCCCTCGCCCTCGGTGCGCCGGATCGCGAGGTCGCCTTCGCCGTACCCACCGGGAATTTCGGCAATGTGCTGGCCGCTTGGGCCGCGCGCCGGATGGGCCTGCCGATCTCCAAGCTCGTCATCGGTTCCAACCGCAACGACATCCTCAGCCGCTTCCTCGCCGCCAACGACATGACGGTGCGGGGGGTGGAGCCCAGCCTGTCCCCCAGCATGGACATCCAGGTCAGTTCGAATTTCGAGCGGCTGCTCTTCGAGCTGGTGGATCGTGATCCCGCGGTGACGGCGCAGCTGATGCAGGATTTCCGCAAGACCGGCCGCATGCCCGTGCCTGATGCGGCCTGGAAGCAGGCTACCGCGCTTTTCCAGGGCCTGGCGCTGAGCGATGCCGAAACCACGGCCGCCATCCGCCACATCCATGGCGAAACCGGCTACCTCGCCGATCCCCATACGGCGATCGGCATCGCGGCCGCGCAGCAGGCCCACCTCACCCGGCCAGTGCCCGTCATTGCCATGGCGACCGCCCATCCCGCCAAATTCCCCGATGCGGTGAAGGCGGCGACGGGCATCCGCCCTTCCCTGCCGCCCCGGCTCGCCCATCTCATGACGGGCGAGGAACGCTACACCACGGCGCCGAACGACCTCGCCGCCGTCGAGACGCTGCTGCGCGGCTTCGTCGGCCGCAACGACCATTCTTGAAGGACGTCCGCATGAGCGATGCCATCCGCGTGGAGACCCTGCCCTCCGGCCTCACCGTCGTCACCGAAGAGATGCCCCGGGTCGAGACCGTCTCCTTCGGCGCCTATGTGGCGGCCGGCACGCGGCATGAGCAGGCGGCGGAAAACGGCGTCTCCCATTTCCTCGAACATATGGCCTTCAAAGGCACGGAGACCCGCTCGGCAGTCGCCATCGCCGAGGAGATCGAGGCCGTGGGCGGCCACATCAACGCCTATACGGCCCGCGAGCAGACCGCCTATTACGTCAAGCTGCTGAAGGAGGACATCGCCCTCGGCGCCGACATCATCGGCGACATCCTGACCCATTCGAGCTTCGAGCCGGAGGAGCTGGAACGCGAGCGCGGTGTCATCCTGCAGGAAATCGGCCAGGCGAACGACACGCCGGACGACATCATCTTTGACCATTTCCAGGAAGCGGCCTTCCCCAATCAGCCGATGGGCCGCCCGACGCTCGGCACGGAAGAGGTCATCCGCGGCATGCCCCGGCATGCGCTGACCAACTACATGCGGGCCCATTACGGCACCCGGAACGTCGTCGTCGCAGCGACCGGCAAGCTCAAGCACGAGGAGGTCGTGCGGCTCGCCGAGCGCCACTTCGCCGACCTGCCGACCTCGGCGGTTCCTGACGCGATCCCCTCGGACTATTGCGGCGGCGAGTTCCGCGAGGCGCGCGATCTCGACCAGGTCCACATCGTCCTCGGCTTCCCCTCGGTCTCCTATAGCCATCCCGATTTCTACGCGGCGATGATGCTCTCCACCCTGCTCGGCGGGGGCATGTCCTCCCGTCTGTTCCAGGAAATCCGCGAGAAGCGCGGCCTCGTCTATTCCATCTACGCCTTCACCGCGCCTGCGATGGATTCCGGCCTCTTCGGCATCTATGCCGGCACCGGCGAGAGCGAGGCGGCCGAGCTGATGCCCGTCACCCTGGAAGAGCTGCGCCGCGTCCAGCTCGACGTGACGGAGACCGAACTGCAGCGCGCCCGCGCCCAGGCCAAGGCCAGCATCCTCATGTCCCTGGAAAGCACCGGCAGCCGCTGCGAGCAGTTGGCCCGCCAGCTTCAGGTCTATGGCCGCATCGTGCCGGTGGAAGAGATGGTGGCCCAGATCGAAGCCGTGCGCACCGAGGATGTCTGCCGCACTGCCGCCGGCATCTTCCGGCAGACCCCGACCCTTGCCGTGCTCGGCCCCTGCAGCAAGGTGCCTGGCCTCGCCACCATTACGGAGACGCTCGCCGCATGACCCAGGACGCCGAGACGCTCGCCGATCTTCTGACAGCCGCGCGCCGCGCCGGTGCTGATGAGGCGGATGCCGTCTATTTCGCCGGCACCTCGCTCTCGGTCAGCCGCCGTCTGGGGCAGATCGAGCATGTCGAACGGTCGGAAGGGCGTGATCTCGGCCTCCGCGTCTTCGTGGGTGAGCGCTCGGCCATCGTCTCGGCGCCGGGCCTCGACCCGGCGCAATTCGCCGATATCGCGGAACGTGCGGTGGCCATGGCCCGGTTGGTTCCGCCCGACCCCTTGAGCGGTCTGCTCGATATCACGGCCTTTCCAGCCCTCGACCTCGACATGGAGGACAGTGCCGAGCCGGATGTGGAAACGCTCGCCGCGCGGGCGGGGGCAGCCGAGGACGCGGCACTTGCGGTCGCCGGCATCACCAACAGCGAAGGCGCGGATGCCGGCTACAGCCGCACAGAAGCCGTGCTGGTGACGAGCCGCGGCTTCGCCGGCAGCTATCGGCGCACCGGCTACTCTCTCTCCGCGACTGCGCTGGCCGGCACCGGCACGGGCATGCAGCGCGACTACGACTATACGAGTGCCGTGCACCAAGCCGATCTCGACGACCCGGCAGGGATTGGCCGCCGCGCCGCTGAACGGGCACTGGCGCGTCTCAACCCCACGCGCCCGAAAACCGGGACACTGCCGGTGGTCTATGACCCGCGCGTCTCCGCGAGCCTGGTCGGCCATCTCGCCGGCGCCGTGAACGGCGCTTCCATCGCGCGCGGAACCAGCTTCCTCAAGGAGAAGATGGGCGCGCGGCTCTTCGCGCCGGGCACGCTGATCCGGGACGATCCGCATCGCAGGCGCGGCCTGCGCTCCCGTCCCTTCGATGGCGAAGGCCAAGCCACCGCACCGCTCGACATCATCGCCGATGGCGTGCTGCAGAGCTGGGTGCTGGACGGGCGGAGCGCGAAGCAGCTCGGCCTGAAGACGACCGGCCATGCCGCCCGCGGCACCTCCGGCCCCCCCGGCCCCGCCACCTCCAACCTCTATCTCGCCGCGGGCAGCCTCAGCCCCGAAGAGCTGATAGCCGACATCCGGGAAGGGCTCTACGTCACGGAGCTCATCGGCTCCGGCATCAACGGCATCACGGGCGACTACAGCCGGGGTGCGGCCGGCTTCATGATCCGCGACGGCCAGTTGGCCGAGCCGGTGGCGGAAATCACCATCGCCGACAACCTGATCGGCATGTTCGCGCGGATGGTGGCGGCGAACGACCTGCGCTTCATCCGCGGGACCGATGCGCCCACGATCCGAATCGACGACATGACGATGGCCGGGGCCTAAAAAATCTGGCTCCGCCTCACCATATCGTGACGACGAACCATTGAAGGAGTGTGTGCGCGTCATGCGCCGGTATCTGATCATCGCGGCCGCCGTTCTTCCGCTGCTCGGAAGTGTCGGTATCGACCAGGCGGAGGCCCGCCTCGGCGGCGGGCATTCGATGGGCAGCCGCGGCAGCTTCACCTATCGCCCGCCGCGGCCGACGCAGATCGCGCCCGGCGCCGCACCCTTCGAGCGCAGCCAGACGCCGAGCTACAGCAATCGTGGCTTTGGCGCGCCCGGCGGCTCCTTCGCCGCGCGTCGGCCGTTCATGACGGGACTGCTCGGCGGCTTCCTTGGCGCCGGCCTCTTCGGCCTGCTCTTCGGCGGCAGCTTCATGCATATGGGGCTCGGCTTCGGCGGTCTCTTCGGCCTGCTGATCCAACTGGTGCTGATCTTCTTCCTCGTCCGCTGGCTGATCCGCCTCTTCGCCGGCCGGCGGGGCGGGATGCAGCCCTCGATCTATGGCCCTGGCCCAGGGGCGCGGCCGGGCCGCGCCTTCGGCGGCCTTGGCCCGGCGCAGGAGGCCGTGGGCCCCAGCGTCGCCCCGCTGCAGCTAACCGCTGCCGACCGCCAGGCCTTCGCCCAATGCCTGACCTACGTCCAGCAGGCCTGGGGCGCGGGCGACCTGCGCGCCATCTCCCAGGCGGCAACGCCGGAACTGATGCGCTATTTCGAGGAGCAGGCGCGGACCCTGGCGCGCCAGGGCTGGCGCAACCGCGTCTCGGATGTCCAGGTGGAGGCGATGGAGCTCTCGGAAGCCTGGAGCGAGGGCGATACTGATTTTGCAACCGTCGCCATGCGCTTCTCGATGATAGACGTCACGGAAGATATGGCTGGTCGCGTCGTCGATGGCGATCCGAACGTCCGCGCCCTGGTGAGCGAAATCTGGACTTTCACCCGGAGGCGGGGCAGCCACTGGATCCTCGCGGCCATCCAGCAGACACAGTAGCCCGACCTGACGGCGCGGAGCGCGTTACGGGGCGAACAGGCGCAGAGACGTGATTTGCCAGCGAGGCACGTCCTTACGATGTCTGCGCCTGGGTCGAACCCCAAAGGGAGCGCGTCGCCATGCATCAGACCTTCGACTGGATCTTCTTCGCGATCGTTGGCATTCCGTTTCTTCTGGGCATCATCGAGCTGATCCACCCGAGCCGCTGACCGCACTCAGGGTCTCGCCTGCCGGGCTGAGTGGGCGAGACCTTTGCGCGAAATCCGCGCCTGCCCAATGGCGTGCGCGCGGGATCTGCCATAAGAATCGGCTTCGCAATCAACGGAGCCTGCTGCATGTCCGGTCTTGGTCTAACCCCGGGTCTGCCGGGTCCGGGAAGCGCCCCCGCCCACCGCTGGGGCTGGTTCGTGACCCTTGGAATCGTCCAGATCCTCATCGGCCTCTTCTGCTGGATCGACGTGGTCGCCGCGAGCCTCGCGGGCGTCCTCCTCATCGGCGCCCTTCTGGTCGTGGGGGGCATCTTCCAGATCGCCCATGCCTTTGCCATGCGCGGCTGGAGCGGTTTTCTGCTCTACGTGCTGATCGGCATTCTCTACGTGCTCGGTGGCTTCCTGCTGATGGCGGAGCCGGTGCAGGGCTCCCTGATCATCACCGTCGTCATCGCCGTCCTGCTGATCATCAGCGGCATCGCCCGGCTGATCGTAGCAGTGACCCACCGCCACATGCCCGGTCTCTGGCTGGTTGTGCTCAGCGGCATCGTGAGCTTCATCGTCGGCGTACTCCTGTACGCAAGCCTGCCGTGGTCCAGCCTCTGGGTGCTCGGCACGCTCATCGCGATCGAGCTTGTTTTCCATGGTATCGCCTGGGTGCAGTTCGGACTCGCCCTCAAAAAGCTTCATCGCCCAGTGTGATGGTAATCACGATCAAATTTCGTATATAGCATTATTTACTTTTAGACTGCGGGGATGCCCCTATACTGCCTCCAAAGATGAGGCTCAGGAGCATTCTCGCATGGTCACCACCGTCGGCCAGCCTGCAGAGGCGGCGGATATTCTTTGGTTTCTCCCGACGCATGGCGACGGCCGCTACCTCGCCTCGGATATCGGCGCGCGGCACGTCACCCTCAACTATCTGAGCCAGATCGCCCGCTCGGCCGACGAACTGGGCTATTTCGGCGTTCTGATCCCGACCGGCCGGTCCTGCGAGGATTCCTGGGTCGTCGCCTCCGCCATGATCCCGCTGACCGAGCGGCTGCGCTATCTCGTGGCGGTACGCCCCGGCCTGTCCGAGCCCTCGATGACCGCCCGCATGGCGGCGACCTTAGACCGCATGTCCGGCGGCCGGCTGCTCGTCAACGTCGTGGCGGGCGGAGATCCCAGCGAACTCAAGGGGGACGGCGTCTGGCTCGACCATACCGAACGCTACGAGGCGACCGATGAATATCTGACGGTGTGGCGCCGGATGCTCGCGGGCGAGACCTTCGATTTTACCGGCAAGCACATCAAGGTGGAGGGCGCGAAGCTGCTCTTCCCGCCCGTGCAGCAGCCGCATCCGCCGCTCTATTTCGGCGGCTCCTCTGGGACGGGCCAGGCCGTCGCCGCGAAGCATGCGGACGTCTACCTCACTTGGGGCGAACCGCCGGCCGACGTTGCTGACAAGATCGCCGCCGCCCGCGGGGCCGCCGCGCAGCAGGGCCGGACGATGAGTTTCGGCATCCGCCTGCACGCCATCGTCCGCGAGACCGAGGAAGAGGCTTGGTCTGCGGCAGCCGACCTCATCCGCTATGTCGATGACCGCGCGATCGAGACGGCCCAGAAAGCCTTCGCCCGCTTCGATTCCGTCGGACAGCAGCGGATGGCGCAACTGCACAAGGGCCGGAAGGACAATCTCGTCATCAGCCCCAATCTCTGGGCCGGTGTCGGCCTCGTGCGCGGCGGTGCCGGCACGGCGCTCGTCGGCAATCCGCAGCAGGTGGCCGACCGCATGAAGGAATACATGGCGCTCGGCATCGACCGCTTCATCCTCTCCGGCTATCCGCATCTCGAGGAATGCTATCGCTTCGCCGAACTCGTCTTCCCGCTGCTGCCACTGAAGAAGACGACGGGCAACGCCGCGGCGGCGGCCCGCAATGCCGGGCCTTTCGGCGAGGTCATCGCCAATGTCGCGGCGCCCTCCCGCTTGACGGCGGCGGGATAATGGGCTCGGCCCGCGGCTGACAAAGGTAAGATCTGACACTAACCTGAGAGAGCCTGGCCGGTGTCAGCACTGCCTCAGAGGGGCTATCAGTCCCCAGGCAGAGCGGAGGGAAGTTTAAAGTCGCCAAGGTGCACTAGATGATCGCCCTCGATGCGATAGTAATGCTCAGCGTCGGTCCCTTCTCGTTCGTCTAGCCGTCCGCGCAGAATGAGCAGGCTGCTGTCCAGACGGAATCCGAACCTGTCGACGTCATAGTTGAAGTCGATGGAGGCACAACACACGCTGCCGGGCAGCCAGATAACCCGGCCATCGCGCTTGTCGAGAGCCGCCCCCATCTCGCAGTCTGTCCCGCAGCCCCAGGTCGCAAGCACGAAATGGCCCGCAAAATTTGTCGGCGTCGCGTAGGCCTGACGCAATCTTGTCCGAAAGCTCCAGTCGTCCTTTGTCCGCAGCTGCAAAGGGGAAACACGATATGCTTCTTGCCCTACGGGAAACCGGCTGAACGGTATTGCCGGGACTGGATTAGGGATGGTTGGCTGCGCTCTCGCAGAGACTGAGACCAGGCCCATGACCACGGCGCCGACGACGGAGAAGGCAAGGCGCCAGCTCCAATCATGCCACAGAGACATTTTCATCGTCGTGCGCCTCTGCCTTCATGTTTCACGTGTCACGCTGCAAAAAGGGCTGCCGGGTTACCCCGGCAGCCCTTTTTGACTCACGGGAAACGGTGGAAAGGAGGATTACTCCACCTCCTCCGGCTCTTTCTCGGCCCCACCTTCCTCGCTACCAGGTCGGCTCGCGGAGGGCGACGGCGCCTCGGTGATCTCGAAATCGAGCTTCCCGTCCTTCAGGCCAACCTTCACCGATCCGCCCTTGGCCAGCTTGCCAAAGAGCAGTTCCTCGGCCAGCGGCTTCTTGATGGTCTCCTGGATCACGCGGCCCAGCGGCCGCGCGCCATAGAGCTTGTCGTAGCCACGCTCGGCCAGCCACTCCTTGGCGGCGGAAGAGAGTTCGATCGTCACGTTGCGGTCGGCGAGCTGCGCTTCCAACTGCATGACGAACTTCTCGACGACGCGGGCGACCACCTCCTGGCTCAGCGCCGCGAAGGGGATGACGGCATCGAGGCGGTTGCGGAACTCGGGGGTGAACATGCGCTTGATCGCATCCTCGTCCTCGCCCACCCGCACCTCGCGGCCGAAGCCGATGGCGGCCTTCGCCATGTCGGCGGCACCGGCATTCGTCGTCATGATCAAGATGACATTGCGGAAGTCGACCGTCTTGCCGTTGTGATCGGTCAGCTTCCCGTGGTCCATCACCTGCAGCAGGATGTTGAAGAGATCGGGATGCGCCTTCTCGATCTCGTCCAGCAGCAGCACGCAGTGCGGATGCTGGTCGATGCTGTCCGTCAGCATGCCGCCCTGATCAAAGCCGACATAGCCCGGCGGCGCGCCAATGAGGCGCGAGACGGAATGCCGCTCCATGTATTCGCTCATGTCGAAGCGGATCAGCTCGATGCCGAGCACGCTCGCCAGCTGGCGCGCGACTTCCGTCTTGCCGACGCCCGTCGGGCCGCTGAACAGGTAGTTGCCGATCGGCTTCTCCTGGTCGCGCAGCCCGGCGCGGGACAGCTTGATGGCCGCCGCCAGCGCGTCGATCGCCTGATCCTGCCCGAAGACCATGGAGCGCAGGTCCCGCTCCAGGTGACGCAGCGTCTCCTTGTCATCGGCCGAGACGGATTTGGGCGGGATGCGGGCGATCTTGGCGACGATCTCCTCCACGTCCCTGAGCGTCACGGTCTTGCGGCGCTTGTGCTCGGGCAGCAGCATCCGGCTCGCACCGACTTCGTCGATCACGTCGATCGCCTTGTCCGGCAACTTGCGGTCATGGATGTATTTCGCCGAGAGGTCGACGGCCGCGCGGATCGCCTCGTCCGTGTAGCGCACCTTGTGATGCTTCTCGTAGACCGTCTTGAGCCCGCGTAGGATGCGCACCGCATCGTCCGAGGTCGGCTCCGGAACGTCGATCTTCTGGAAGCGCCGCACCAGGGCACGGTCCTTCTCGAAGTAGTTGCGGAACTCCTTGTAGGTCGTACTGCCGATACAGCGCAGCGTGCCGGCGGCCAGCGCCGGCTTCAGCAGGTTGGAAGCGTCCATCGCGCCACCGCTCGTCGCACCCGCGCCGATCACGGTGTGGATCTCGTCAATGAAGAGCACGGCGCCTGGCTGGTTCTCAAGCTCGGTCACCACGGCCTTCAGCCGCTCCTCGAAATCGCCGCGATAGCGCGTGCCCGCGAGCAGCGCGCCCATGTCGAGCGAATAGATCGTCGACTTGGCCAGCACTTCCGGCACGTCGCCTTCGACGATGCGCTTGGCCAGGCCTTCGGCGATCGCCGTCTTGCCGACGCCCGGGTCACCCACATAGAGCGGGTTGTTCTTGGTGCGGCGGCAAAGGATCTGGATGGTCCGCTCGATCTCGGTCTCGCGGCCGATCAGCGGGTCGATCTTACCAGTCTGCGCCTTCTTGTTGAGGTTGACGCAGTAGTTGCTCAGCGCGTCCTGGCTGCGGCGGCTGCTCTTTTCTTCCTGATCGGGCGTTTCGGCGGAGGAGGCCTTCTCCTGCCGCGGCGCGTTCTTGCCCGGGGACTTGGCGATGCCGTGGCTGATGAAATTGACCGCGTCGAGCCGCGTCATGTCCTGCAGCTGCAGGAAGTAGACGGCATGACTCTCCCGCTCGCTGAACAGCGCGACCAGGACGTTGGCGCCGGTCACTTCGTCCCGGCCGGAGGATTGCACATGGATCGCGGCGCGCTGCACGACGCGCTGGAAGCCGGCCGTGGGCTTCGGATCGCCCGGGCGGTCCGTCGCGAGGCCCGCGAGATCCTTGTCGAGAAATTCGGTGAGATCGCCGCGCAGCTTGTCGAGGTCGACGCCGCAGGCGCGCAGCACGGTGGCTGCGTCGCTGTCCTCGGTCAGGCCGAGCAGCAGATGTTCGAGGGTGGCGTATTCATGCTTGCGCTCGCTGGCGAGGGACAGCGCGCGGTGGAGAGTCTGCTCGAGGTTACGGGACAACATGCCGACGCTCCTTTGTTACTCGTCGCTGGCCTCCGACCGCTGATCGGGCAGTCCTGCTGAAGCCAGCGAATGCCTGTCACCTAATGCGTCGGTCTAGCTTGCGAACTTGGCGAACCAGTCGACGAGATATCCTGCACTAAGATTATGTGCCGGGGCATTAACTTTTGCTCAGGGTCATTCTTTTTCGATGGTGCATTGGAGCGGATGCTGGTTCTGGCGGGCCAGATCCATCACCTGCGTCACCTTCGTTTCGGCGACTTCGTAGGTGAAGACGCCGCAAACCCCGACCCCGCGGCGATGGACATGCAACATGATACGCGTCGCCTCGTCGCGGGACTTCTGGAAAAATCGTTCGAGAACGTGCACCACGAATTCCATCGGGGTGTAGTCGTCGTTCAGCATCAGAACTTTGTACATCGCCGGCTTGCGAGTCTTGGTCCTGCTCTTGACGACGACGCCGGTTCCCGGCCCGTCTCGCCCGCCATTGCGCCTGTCGCTGTCGCTCATCGCGCTACCGTCTATCCCATCTCAAGAAAAAGAACCTTTAATGCCGCCGTGCCCGAGGCCGCGCAGCCTGCGCCGACAGCGCGATCCTGGCAGGTTCACACCAAACCATAGAAGCATGCGGTGCTTCGCGAAAAGAGTAGATTGCCCTGGCCGGTCGCTTGTGAAGGCTGCTCTCTGCACGCCGCGCATGCAATGCGTCCCGGTCAAGGCTGCCCGGCTGCGCCACGCGCCGGCCGCACGAAAAAGGGGCCCGGACTTGCGCCCGGGCCCCTTCGTCTCACGCGTCGGAAGCGGAAGGCTCAGACGGCCTTGCCGAACTTCTCGACAACCATGGTCATACGGCTCGAGATCGGCGCGATCGCCTGCTCGGCCAGCTTGAAGGAGGCGTCGGTGTACTTGCTGGACTCGGACATGCCCTTCTCGAGCGCCGAGCGGGCGAAGCCGACCTGCAGGTCCACCGCTTCCTTGAGCGACTTGACCGAGGTCATCGCCTTGAACGCGGCCATCGCCTCTTCGTAAGAAGCCTGAGCGGAGGCCGCCATCTGCTTCGACAGGTCCTGCAGCCCCGCCGACCAGATCTGGCCGGACTTGATCATCGCTTCCACGTTACCCTGGCTGAACGCCACGACTTCTTCGGCGGTCTTCATGGTTTTGGTCATCCCTTCCTGGAATTGCAGTTGCGACGCCTCGATCGTCGAGGTCGCCTTGGTCACGCCAGCTTCAGTCGCCGCCACCGCGTCCCCAGCGGCCGCCTCGGCGGCCTGCGTGGCCTCACCTACAGCCTCGGACATCGCAGCCTGCGCCTCGCTCATCGTCTCGCTCACCGCGGTCTCCGCCGTCTCGACAATCGTCGCGACGGGCCCACCTGCGGTCGTTCTCGCTCTCGCCATGCCATAAACTCCTCCGGCGACGGCCGAGCCCTTTCGCCTCTGCGCCCTCAAGGCGGGAACGGCGACGGCCTGACCGCTTCTGTTGCGATGCAGCAATCGGGTTCTACGCGCGTGATTCTCGAAGTTCAAGGCTTATTGTGCGGCGCACAACATTACAATTTCGCACCAAAATTTCACGGCGTCGCGATCGTGATCGAGTCTCATGTGAAATTCCCTGTCTAAGTAATTGCAAATCCGACAGACTTGCGTCAAAGCAGGGTGGGCGCCGGGCGGTGACGGTGCCGGCTGGACAGCGGCAGGATGATCGGATGGCTCGTAAACACGGGATTTTGAGAGCAGGCCTTGCGAAAATGACCGTGGTGGTCTGCGCTCTCGGCATCCTGAGCCTGAGCCTCCTGCCCACCGCCGGCCATGCTGCCCTACCCCCGATGAGCGCCGTCATGATTGATGCCAAGACGGGGCAAACGCTCTACGCGCAGAACGCCAACGCGCCGCGCTACCCCGCCAGCCTCACCAAGCTGATGACGCTCTATCTGCTGTTCGAGGCGCTGCGCGACCATCGCATCACCCTCGACACCCTGATGCCCGTCTCCGTCCACGCTGCCTCGGTCGAACCCGTGAAGCTCGGCGTGCGCCCCGGCGCGCGGCTGACGGTGCAAGAAGCGATCCTGGGCATGCTCACCCTCTCCGCCAATGACGCGGCGACGGCTGCCGGCGAGTTTCTGGCCGGCGGCGACGAGACCCGCTTCGGCGCTTTGATGACGCTGAAGGCCCACAGCCTGGGCATGACTCAGACGGTCTTCCGCAACGCCTCCGGCCTGCCTGACCCGGCGCAGGTGACGACGGCGCACGACCTCGCCATCCTGGCGCGCCGTCTGGTCGAGGATTTCCCGGAAGACTACCACTATTTCTCGACGCCAAGCTTCGTCTTCCACGGCCGGCTCATCAGCAACCACGATCATCTGCTGAAGTCCTATCCTGGCGCGGACGGCATGAAGACAGGCTACACCAATGCCGCCGGCCATAACCTCGTGACGAGCGCCATGCGGGACGGCGTGCGCCTGATTGGCGTCGTCATGGCCGCGCCCTCGAACGCCTATCGCGACCACGAGATGGCGATGATGCTGGATGACGGCTTCGCGCAGGAACTCGGCGGCAATGCCCGCATCGCCATGGTCAACGCCGCGGCCGCCGCCCGCCAGGCGCAGGCCCAGGCGACACCGGTGGTGCCGGCGACGGACCCGGCGGCCGGTCGCGCCCGCGTCCAGGTCGCCCGTGCGACCCCGGCGCGCGGGGCCGACTGGAACCTCGATCTCGGGAACTATACCGACAAGCGGGCCGCCTCGACCGCGCTGCGGATCGCCCAACGCGAAGCCGCGGGCGGTGTCGCCCACCTCGTGGCGCTCCGCACCAAGACCCGGAAGCCCACCTGGCACGCCTGGCTCGCCTCGGTCAGCGAAACCCATGCCCGCGCCACCTGTGCCGCGATGAACCATTACGGCCGCACCTGCGTCGCGCTGAAGCCGCAGGCCGGCCGCCGCAACCGCGAACTCGCCGAGCGCTGATCGCCTGACGGGCGCAGCCTCGCTCAGCCGGGCGGGAAGAGCACCCCGGGATTGAGCAGGCCCGAAGGGTCGAGCGCCGCCTTGATCCGGCGCATGGTCTCCAACTCCACCCCGCCGCGCCAGCTCTCCATCAGCCCCGTCTTGAGACGGCCGACGCCGTGCTCCGCCGAGAAGCTACCCTCGAAACGCTGCACCACGGCGTTGACCGCCGTCATCAGCACCTCCGAACGGGCCAGGAAGGCGGCGCCGTCCATGGCCTCGGGCTGCACCAGATTGAAGTGGATGTTGCCGTCGCCGAGATGGCCGAAGGGGGCGATGCGGAGCTCGGGCACCACCGCCTCCACCGCCGCGGCCGCCTCCGCGAGAAAGGCCGGCAGGGCAGCGAGCGGCACCGAGACGTCGTTCTTGACCGAGGCGCCCGCGCGCTTCTGCGCTTCGGCATGCTCTTCACGCAGCTTCCAGAAGGCCGCCCGCTGCGTCTCGCTTTGGGAGAGGGCCGCGTCTTCCAGATCGCCGGCTTCGAGCGCCGCCCCCAGCACCTCCTCCAGCGTCTCGTCCAGCAGGCGCTGTGCCTCCCCCTGTCCGGTGGAGGCATAATCGACCAGGACGTAATGCGGCGCCGCCGCGACCGGCAGCGCGATGCCCGGCACATGGCGCAGCACCAGATCGACCGATTGCGCGCTCATATATTCGAAGGCGTAGAGGGCACCGCCGTCGCGCCGGCGCAAGCGCGACAGCAAGGCGAGCGCCTGATCCACCGAGGCCATGGCGCAGAAGGCCGAGGTGCGGGCCGAAACGCCAGGCTGCAGGCGCAGGACGGCGGCGGTGATGATGCCGAGCGTGCCTTCGGAGCCGACGAAGAGCTGGCGCAGCGCGTAGCCGGTATTGTCCTTGTGCAGACGGCGCAGCCCGTTCCACACCGCGCCATCGGCCAGCACCACCTCCAGCCCGAGCACGAGATCCCGTGCATTGCCGAAGCGCAGCGTGTTGTTGCCGCCGGCATTGGTGGCGAGAATCCCGCCGATCTGGGCGCTGCCTTCGGAGCTGATCGAGAGCGGCAGCAGCATGCCCTCAGCCGCGGCCATCGCCTGCGCCGCCGCCAAGGTGACGCCGGCTTCCACCGTCATGGTCATTTCCACGGGGTCGATCGCACGGAGCCGCCGCAAGCGCTCCAGCGAAAGGACGATCATCCGGCCGTCTGCCGCCGGCGTGGCACCGCCGACCATGGAGGTATTGCCGCCCTGCGGCACGATCGGCACCCCCGCCGCGGCGCAGAGCCGGACGATCTCGGCCACCTCTTCAGTGGAACTGGGCCGCAGCACGGCGCGGGGGCGACCTTCGTAGAGGTGGCGCCAATCGCTGGCATAGCCCGCCATCTCTGCCGGGGCGGTCAACACCGCCCCCTCGCCCAGACGACCCGTCAGTTGCTGGAGCAGGACCTCCGTCATCCCCGTCTCCTGTCCGTCATCCCGGGCGCAGCCGGCTCAGTCGGGCTGGTCGCCGTTCAATCGCTGCTCACCGGCATAGGGTTCGAGGCCGAGCGCCCCGGCCAGGCGGGTCAGCCGGCGAATGACGCTCTCCCCAGCGAACACGCCGGAATCCTCTCGCAGATCCAGCACCAGCCGGCCGTCGGTGATGCTGAGCGCCGTATTGGCGAGGAGTTGCGGCGTGCCGCCCGACAGGGTGTAGGCCAGTTGCAGGGCCGCGCCGAGGGATTCGGCTCGTTGCACGGAGGCCATGTCCAGCAGCATGCGCGCCGGCGCCAGGAACGGCGCGTCCACTTCCGCCTCGTAACGCATCGCGATGGTCAGAGCGAGGAAGGCGCGAGCATGATGGTCGATGCCGGTGCCGGACTGGCGCAGCACCCGGAGAAAACCCTGTTCGGCCCGGTACTCAGGATGATCGTGGCTCGCGACGTCCGAGAACCAGCAGGCGGCCTCGCGCAGCAGGCGCTGCTCCGTCGTCTCGCGCAGGTGCAGGGCCGCCGTCCAGTTCATCAGCGCGGGCGGCAGGCTGGGATCGCGGCTGAAGACCATCGCCATGTCACGGGCGGCGGCGGTCACCGGTTCGGCCGCACGCACGGAGGGGGGCATGACATGCATCAGCCAGCCCTCGCGCAGACCATTGGCGCTGAAGACGACGCGGGCGGCGCCGGTGATGCGCAGCAGACGGCGCAGCACCACGGCGGCGAAGGGCAGATCCTCGATGCGCCGGCGCGGCAGGCCGGGCAGCCGTTCCAAGGCGCGGCGGCTGGCGCCAGCGACGACGCCCGCGAGATCCCGCGCCTCGTCCCGCTCGATGGTGTAGTGGTGCAGCATGTTGAGCGGGTAGCTCGTCTGCGCCATGTGGATACGGGCCAGCGCCCGGAAGGCGCCACCGACGAGGTAGAGATCCTGCCCCGCGCCTTCGCCGAGCCAGGGCACCTTGGCGGTATCCTCTTCGACGATGGTGCGCGCGCGGATGACGTCGCCGCCCGCGCGGTCGGCGAGCCGAATGACGCCGAGCCGCATCGTCTCGCTGCGCACGGCATGACCGCCGACGAGGCGCACCGCCTCCAGCGAGCCGCCGCCGATGTCGAGCAGGATGCCCTCGGCATGAGGAATGCCGCAGAGCACGCCAGCCGCCGAAAACTCGGCTTCCTCCTTGCCGGAGAGGATGCGGATCGGCACGCCGGGCAGACGCTCGCGGAGACCTGCCACGAATTCGGCGCCATTCTCGGCATCGCGCACGGCAGCCGTCGCCAGAACCTCGAAAGGATCGGCATTCATGGCGCGCGCCACGGCGTGGTAGCGCGTCATCACCGTCAGCGCCTGTTGAACGCCATCCTCGTTCAACCGCCCGGTCTGCTGCAGGCCGCGGCCGAGCCGCAGCACGGCCTTCTCGTTGAAGATGGCCACGGGATTGCGGGATTCGCCCTCGAAGACGACGAGGCGAACCGAGTTCGACCCCAAATCGACGACGGCACAGCGGGGGAGCGTCAGCGGTCTATCCCTTTTTCATGCGGCTTCCGTCCGACATGCTGTAGCAGGGAGGGGCCGTGAAGGGCAGAGCCACGGCCCGAGAGCGACGGGTTGGTCATGAAATAATTATGGGCCGAGATCGGTTTGCGCCCGCCCTGGACGCGCCGCCAGGTGCCGTCACCCCCCAACTCCCAGGACTGCATATTGTCCTTGAGGTCGACGACCATGATCTGGTCCAGCACCTGGGCATGCACCGTCGGGTTGCGGATCGGCACCAGCGTCTCCACCCGCATGTCCAGATTACGCGCCATCCAGTCTGCGCTGGAGATGAAGACCTTGGCATGGCGGCTGGGCAGGTTGTGGCCGTTGGCGAAGGCGACAATCCGGGCGTGCTCGAGGAAGCGCCCGACGATCGACTTCACCCGGATGTTCTCGGACAGGCCCGGAATGCCCGGCCGCAGGCAGCAGATGCCGCGCACCACGCATTTCACCGGCACGCCGGCGCAGGAAGCTTCATACAGCTGGTCGATCATCCGCTCATCGACCAAGGAATTGACCTTGAGCCAAATGCCGGAGGGGCGGCCTTCGCGGGCTGCAGTGATCTCGTCCTGAATCAGGTGCTTCAGGGTCTTGCGGGTGGTCAGCGGGCTGAAGGCGATGGCGTCCATCTTCTCGGGCTTGGCGTAGCCGGTCATGAAGTTGAACAGCCTGGCCGCATCCCGCGTCAGCTCCGGATCGCAGGTGAAGAAGCTGAGGTCGGTATAGATGCGCGCGGTGATCGGATGGTAATTGCCGGTACCGAAATGCGCGTAGGAGCGCACGCCGCCCCCTTCGCGCCGGACGACGAGTGAGAGCTTCGCGTGGGTCTTGAGCTCGGTAAAGCCGAAGACGACCTGCACGCCCGCCGCTTCCAGCGCGCGGGAGAGCCGGATGTTCGCCTCCTCGTCGAAGCGGGCCCGCAGCTCCACCATCGCGGTGACGGTCTTGCCCGCTTCCGCCGCCTCGATCAGCGCCTTGACGATCGGGCTGTCCTTGCTGGTGCGATACAGCGTCTGCTTCACCGCAACCACCGCCGGGTCCTGCGCCGCCTGGCGCAGGAACTGGACGACGACGTCGAAGCTCTCGAAGGGATGGTGGACGAGGATGTCCTTCGCGCGGATGGCCGCGAAGCAATCGCCGCCGAAATCGCGGATGCGCTCGGGGAAGCGGGGCGTATAGGGGCTGAACAGCAGGTCCGGCCGGTCATCGACGATGAGCTGCTTGAGATCGACGGTGCCGAGGATGCCGGCCTCCTCGAACACCTCTTCCTCGGGCGCCGCGACCGCATCGCGTACGATCTGCTTCAGCTCCTCCGGCATGGAGGCCTGAACGGTGAGGTTGATCGCAACCCCGCGGCGCCGACGCTTAAGCGCCGTCTCGTAGGACAGCACGAGATCGGCCGCTTCGTCCTCGAATTCGACGTCGGTGTCGCGGATGACGCGGAACAGGCCCTGGGCGTCACGCGCATAGCCGGGGAAGAGATGCTCGAGGAAGAGGCTGACGACCTCCTCCAGCATGACGAAACGGATGGCGCCCCCCGGCTCGGCGGCCGGCAGGCGGATGAAGCGCTCGACCTGGCCGGGCAGCGGGATCAGCGCCCGCATTACGTGCCGGTCGTGGTTGGAGACCAGCAGCAGCGCCAGAACCAGGCCCATGTTCGGAATGAAGGGGAAGGGATGCGCCGGGTCGATCGCGAGCGGCGTGAGAACCGGAAAGATGCGGTCCATGAAGAATGCGTCGAGCCATTCGCGCTCGGCGTCCGTCAGGCTGTCGATCTCGGCGACGACGAGTCCGGCCGCCGCCAGCTCGGCGCGCACCTTCGTCCAGGCGCGCTGCTGGTCGGCGATCAACCGTCGTGCGCGCGTATTGATCTGGGCCAGTTGCTGGGCCGGCGTCAGCCCGTCGGGGGAGGTGGCGAGCACGCCCGCCTTGGCCTGGCCGACCAGCCCGGCGACGCGGACGGAATAAAACTCGTCCAGATTGGAGCCGCTGATTGAAATGAAGCGGAGCCGCTCGAGCAGCGGGTGGTGGCGGTTCTCCGCCTCCTCCACCACGCGATGGTTGAAGTCGAGCCAAGACAGCTCGCGGTTGATGAAACGCTGAGGGCTGTCGTGCGGGATGGATTCGGCGGCGGGCTCAGAGGAAGAGGCCGCGGTCTCCGCCGCGGTGTGCTCATCCGCCGCTGCGGCGGCGATCATGTCTGCTGCGCTCATCCCCCCAGTCTAGATGAGAGCCTGCTCCTTTGGGGAGGGTTCACCGGCGGTGTTATCCGAAAATTCACAGGCCCCCTCGCCCATGGCCACCACCAGCTCCGCGGCCATGGCCCGAGTCACGCGGCCGCCTGCGGCCAGCGCCCATCGGTCGAGCCGGGCCGCTGCCTCACGCATCGCCGCCGGATGGCGGGGTAGCCGGGCGAGCAACCAGTCCTGCAGGCTTTCCCCGAGCACGAGCTGGCGTTCCGACAGCAGCCGCGCGAGGAGGGCGCGCAGCAGCGGGTCCTCGGCCGGCCGCACGGCGACGGCGGTCATAGCGCGCAGCCGGCTTGCGAGATCGGGCAGCTTCACACGCCAGCGGGCGGGTGCCGCGCGGCCGACCAGCAAGAGCGGCCGCCGCATTTCCGCCGCCAGGTTGACGAGATGGAGCAAGGCGGTTTCCTCGGGCACCGCATCGGCGTCGTCCACGGCGATGGTGGGCGCGCTGCCGATCTCCGGCAGGCGACGCAGCGTGGCGCCGTCCAGCAGCAAGGCGCCATGACGTTCGGCCCAGAGCTGAAGAAGATGGGTCTTGCCGCAGCCGGCCTCGCCATAGAGCGCGAGCCGCCCAGCGGGCCAGCCGGCGGTACGGCCGAGCCAGGCCCGCGCCTCCTCGTTCGAGGGGGCAGCGATGAAATCCTCCACCCGGAAGCGGGGCACATGGGCGAAGGGCAAAGCGAGTTGCCGGATGGAACCGTCGGCCTCGGCGGTCATATTGAACCCTATTGGCCGCGCGGCGGCGGGTCGAGATAAAGCGGACTCTGCAGGTAGCGCCGCAGCCAGAACCGCACGAGCACGCCGAGGGCCGCCGTGACCGGCACCGCCAGCAGAACCCCTAAGAAGCCGAATGCGGCGCCACCCGCAAGCAGGGCGAAGATCACCAGCACGTCGTGCAGCTCGACACGGTTGCCGAGCAGGCGGGGATAGATGACGTAGCCTTCCAGAATCTGGCCCAGCATGAAGACGGCCGCGACCCAGAACACGCCGGTCCAGGTCGGAAACTGGGCGATGGCGAGACCGATGGAGGTCACCGCCCCCGTGATCGTGCCAACATAGGGGATGAAGGAGATCAGTCCTGCCGTGAGGCCGACGATGAGGCCGAGATCAAGCCCGACGAGGGTGAGCCCAATGGAATAGAAGGCGGCCAGCAGCAGGCAGCACAGCAGCTGCCCGCGCAGCCAGGCGGAGAGGATGCGGTCCACCTCGTAGACCTGGGCACGGATGAGCTCGGCATAGCGCAGCGGCAAAACGGCATCGACCTTGCCCACCAGCTTCGGCCAGTCCCGCAGCAGATAGAAGGCGACGATCGGCGTCACCACGATCAGGGTGATGGCATTGACGATGGCGAAGCCGCTGCCGACCACATGGGTCAAAGCCCCGACGAGATAGGGGATCATGGCGCCGGCATGGGTCGCCACGATCTCGCGCAGTTTGCTGTCGACGAAATCGGCGCCGAGATGCTGCTGCAGATGGGACAGCGTGCCGTTTGCCCAAGCCTGCACCTTCACGACGTATTCCGGCACCCGCTGCAGCAGCAGGCCGATCTGCGACAGGATGATCGGATAGAGCAGCAGCACGAAGGTGAGCACCACCGCGACGAGGCCGATGACGAGCAGCAAGGCGGCCGCCCACCGCGGCATGCCGGCCCGATTCAGCCGGACCGCCACGGGGTCCAGGAAATAGGCGACGCCCCCGGCCGCGACGAAGGGCAGCAGGATCGACGAGAAGAGATAAAAGAAGAGCAGGAGGACAAGGATAAGACCCAGCACCAGGGCGATGCGCTGGCCCCGGCTCGCCTGCCGTGCGGGCGGCGCCTCGATCTCGGTCATCGGCACGGAATCATGGCAGAACCGGTGACCATGGCGGTTGCGCACGGACCGGCGGTTGCGCCACGAAGAGGGCTGTGATTGTTTCCGCGCCTCGCCAAACGAGCTTCCCGATTTGCTCGGGCGCGGGCCACCCGGCGTGGCTTGTCCCGAGCCTCCACGCCTAGCGCATCGAGGGCCTGAATGACCAGAGCGGCAACACCCGGCACCGGGGTCACCTACGCGGAAGCGGGCGTCGACATCGAAGCGGGCGATGCTCTGGTCGATGCCATCAAGCCGCTGGCGAAGGGCACGAACCGCCCTGGGGTGATGGGCGGCCTGGGCGGCTTTGGCGCGCTCTTTGATCTCAAGGCCGCGGGTTTCCGCGACCCCGTGCTCATCTCCTCGACCGATGGGGTTGGCACCAAGCTCAAGATCGCCATCGACCATGACCTGCACGACACGGTGGGCATCGACCTCGTCGCGATGTGCGTGAACGATCTCGTGGTGCAGGGCGCCGAGCCGCTGTTTTTCCTCGACTATTTCGCGACCGGTGCACTCGACGTCGCCTCCGCCAAGCGCGTGATCACCGGTATTGCGGAGGGCTGCCGCCTCTCCGGCTGCGCCCTAGTGGGTGGCGAGACGGCCGAAATGCCGGGCATGTATCAGTCGGGCGACTACGATCTGGCCGGCTTCACCGTCGGCGCCGCGGAGCGCGAGGCGCTGCTGCCCCGTGGCGTCGCGCCCGGCGACGTGCTGCTCGGCCTCGCGAGTTCCGGCGTCCATTCCAACGGCTTTTCGCTCGTCCGCCGCGTGGTGGAGCTTGCGGGCGCGGACATGAACGGCCCCTGCCCCTTCGCCGAAGGCCAGACCCTGGCGCAGGCGCTGATGGCGCCGACGAAGCTCTACGTCCTGTCCCTGCTCGCCTTGCACAAGAAGGGCCTGCTCAAGGCGGCCGCCCATATCACCGGCGGCGGGCTGCCCGGCAATCTGCCGCGCGCCCTGCCCGAAGGCACCCTCGCCCGCATCGACGCCGGCTCGTGGACCCTTCCGCCCGTCTTCCCCTGGCTCGCCCGCGCCGGCGGCATCGCCGCCGAAGAGATGCTGCGCGTCTTCAACTGCGGCATCGGCATGGTGGCTGTGGTGGCGGCGGAGCATGCCGCCGAGGCCCGCGCTTTGCTGGAAACGGCGGGGGAGACCGTCTTCGCGATCGGCACCATCGAAGCGGCCGAAGGTGAGCCGCGCACCGAGATCGCCATTCCCGCCGGCTGGCCGGCCTGATGGCCGGGCGCCGCCGCACGGCCGTGCTGATCAGCGGCCGTGGCTCCAACATGGTGGCGCTGATCAAGGCCGCCCGCGCCCCGGATTTTCCGGCCGAGATCGTGCTGGTGCTGTCGAACAACCCGGATGCCGGAGGGCTCGAGACCGCCCGCGCCGCCGGCATTCCCGCGGTCGCCATCGACCATCGGCCGTTTGGTAAGGATCGTGAGGCGCATGAAGCCCAGATCGACGCGGCGCTGCGCGCGGCGGAGGTCGAGATCGTCTGCCTTGCCGGCTATATGCGGCTGCTGACCCCCTATCTCGTCAGCCGCTGGGCGGGCCGGATGCTCAACATCCATCCCAGCCTGCTCCCCGAGCTCAAAGGTCTGCACACGCATGAACGCGCGATCGAAGCGGGCCATGTCGCGCACGGCTGCACGGTGCATCTGGTGACGGAAGATCTCGATGCCGGGCCGATCGTGGCACAGGCGCGCGTGCCTGTCCTGCCCGGCGACACGCCGGACACCCTCGCCGCCCGCGTGCTGGTGGAGGAGCACACGCTCTATCCGGAGGCGCTGCGGCGCTTTGCGGAGACGCTTAGCTGAAATGAAGAGGGCGGGTGCCGCAGCACCCGCCCTCTTCGTTCAACCACACGAAGGCTGGACTCAGCCGACGATTTCGGTCTCGGCGAAGAAATAGGCGATCTCGATCTTCGCGTTCTCGGCGCTGTCGGAACCGTGCACGGAATTGGCTTCGATGCTCTCGGCGAAGTCGGCGCGGATGGTGCCGGCATCCGCCTTCTTCGGGTCGGTCGCGCCCATCAGCTCACGGTTCTTCGCCACCGCGTTCTCACCCTGCAGAACCTGCAGCACGACCGGGCCGGAGATCATGAAGCCCACCAGGTCGTTGAAGAAGGGGCGCTCCTTGTGCACCGCGTAGAAGCCTTCGGCCTGGGCCTTCGTCAGCTGCACGCGCTTCTGGGCAACGATGGAAAGGCCGTTCTTCTCGAAGACCGCGTTGATCGCACCGGTCAGGTTGCGGCGGGTCGCGTCGGGCTTCAGGATGGAAAAGGTGCGCTCGATAGCCATGGGACTGGTCTTTCTTGCCTGTAGAATAAGGAAGTCGGTGCGCGCGGCTTTAGAGCTTCGTGGAGAGACCCGCAAGCCGCACCGTTCCAGCTTCCGCCAAATGTCGCTAAATCGGGCGCCATGAGCCTCCTCACCATTCGCAACCTGTCGATTTCCATCAAGGGCCGCCCGCTGCTCGAGAACGCCGATCTGACGGTCGATCCTGGCCGGCGCATCGGCCTCGTCGGCCGTAACGGCGCCGGCAAGTCCACCCTGATGCGCGCGATCTCGGGCGATCTCGTCCCCGATGGCGGGGACATCCGCCTCGCCGCCCGGGCCAAGATGGGCGCCGTCGCGCAGGAGGCGCCGGGCGGCAGCATCACCCCGCTCGAGGTGGTGCTGGCGGCCGACAAGGAACGCACCGCTCTACTGGCCGAGGCAGAAGCGCCGGGCACCGACCCGCATCGCCTCGCCGAAGTCCACGAGCGGCTGCGCACCATCGAGAGCGACAGCGCGCCGGCCCGCGCCGGCGCCATCCTCTCCGGCCTCGGCTTCTCCCTCGAAAAGCAGCAGGGACCCATGAGCGCGCTCTCCGGCGGCTGGCGCATGCGCGTAGCCCTCGCCTCCGCCCTCTTCGGCAACCCCGACCTGCTGCTGCTGGACGAGCCGACCAACCATCTCGACCTCGAAGCCTCGCTCTGGCTCGAAGGCTGGCTCGCCAAATTCCCAGGCGCCGCCCTCATCGTCTCGCATGATCGCGGCCTGCTCGACCGGTCGGTCGAGGCCATTGCCCATCTCGACCGCGGCAAGATTGCGCTGACCTCCGGGGGTTTCGCCGAGTTCCTGCGCATCCGCGCAGAGCGCGCGGCGCAGCAGAAGCGCATGGCCGAGAAAGTCTCCGCTGAGCGCGAGCGCATTCAGGCCTTCGTCGACCGGTTCCGCGCCAAGGCGACGAAAGCGCGGCAGGCGCAGAGCCGCCTCAAGGCCCTGGAACGCCTGCCGGCGGTGGAAAACGTGATCGAGGACGCACCGACCCGCTTCTCCTTCCCCGATCCCAGCCGCATCGCCCCGCCCATCCTGACACTGGACCGCGTCTCCATCGGCTATGGCGGGAAGCCGGTGCTGCGGAACATCTCGCTGAGCCTCGATACGGACGATCGGGTGGCGCTGCTGGGCGCCAACGGCAACGGCAAGTCGACGCTCGCCAAGCTCATCGCGGGCTCTCTCGCACCGCTCTCCGGCGAGGCGCGGCGGGCACCGGGGTTGAAGGTCGGCTATTTCGCGCAGGATCAGGCGGAGGCGCTGGTGCTCTCCGAAAGCCCGATCGACCATATGGCGCGCGCTCTGCCGAAGGCGCTGCCCGCACAGGTGCGCGCCCAACTCGCCCGCTTCGGCCTGGATGCCGACCGCGCCGAGACGAAGGTCGGCGAACTGTCCGGCGGTGAGAAGGGCCGCCTGCTGCTGGCACTCGCCACGCGCGACGCGCCGCATCTGCTCATCCTCGACGAGCCGACCAACCATCTCGACATCGACGCCAAGGAAGCGTTGATCCGGGCGCTGGCCGACTACACCGGCGCCGTGCTGCTGATCACCCACGACCCGCATCTGGTGGAACTGGTGGCCGACCGTCTGTGGCTGGTGGCGGACGGCACGGCGGTGCAGTTCGACGGCGACATGGATGACTACCGCCAACGCATCGCGGGCAGCACCGGCGGCCCGGCGAAGCTCGACGCCGCCCCCACCCGTCAGGATGACCGGCGGGAGCGCGCCGAAGCCCGTGCCGCGCTCGCCCCGCTCCGCAAGACCGCGCAAGACGCAGAGAAGAAGATCGCCAAGCTCACCGCCGACCGCGAACGCATCGAGAGCATCCTGGCCGACCCCGGCTTCTACGAGAAATACGGCGCCGCCGAGATCACCCGCGGGCAGCAGAAGCTCGCCGCCATCGCCCGCGAGATCGAAGCCGCCGAGGAAGCGTGGCTCGAAGCCTCAAGCGCGCTGGAAGCAGCACAGTAAGTTGAGGGGCGATTAACGGCCGGGCCGGACCTCTGCTAGACTCCCGGCCATGGAATTTCGCTCTCTCTATGCGCACGGCTTTGCCCGGGTCGCGGCCTGCACCATCGCGAGCAGCCCGGGCGACCCGGCGGCCAATGCCGCGGCCATTCTGGCAGAAGCCCGCCTGTGCCACGCAGAGGGCGTCGCGCTCTGCGTCTTCCCGGAACTCTCTGTCTCTGCCTATGCCATCGACGATCTGCTGCTGCAAGACGTGCTGCTCGACGGTGTTCTCGCGGCGCTTCAGGCGATCGCCGAAGGCAGCCAGGATCTGATGCCCATCCTGCTGGTCGGCGCCCCGCTGCGGCAGGGTTCCCGGCTCTACAACTGCGCCGTGGCGATCCATGGGGGGCAGATTCTCGGCGTGGTGCCGAAGGTGCACCTGCCCAACTACCGGGAATTCTACGAAAAACGCCATTTCGCCTCCGGCATGGGAACAGAGGGGCTCTTCATCACCCTCGCGGACCAGGAGGTACCCTTCGGCCCCGATCTGCTTTTCGAAGCCGAAGACATCCCGGGCTTCGTCCTGCATGTCGAAATCTGCGAGGACGTGTGGGTGCCGGTGCCGCCCTCCGCCCAGGGCGCGCTCGCGGGCGCCACGATCCTCGCCAATCTCTCCGCCAGCAACATCACCATCGGCAAGGCGGAGACGCGGACGCAGCTTTCGGCGAGCCAATCCGCCCGGTGCCTTGCCGCCTACCTCTATGCCGCCGCCGGCGCCGGCGAGTCCACCACCGACCTCGCCTGGGACGGCCAGGCCTCCATCTTCGAATTGGGCGAGACGCTCGCAGAGACGGAGCGTTTTCCGCTCGCGGCCCAGCGCGCCATCGCGGACGTCGATCTCGACCGGCTGCGCCAGGAACGCCTGCGCATGGGCAGTTTCGACGACAACGGCCGCAGCCTTGGCCTCGATGCCGCAAGCTTCCGGCGCATCGCGCTGCGGCTCGATCCGCCGACGCGCGATCTCGGCTTCAGGCGGCCGACGCAGCGCTTCCCCTTCGTGCCGGCCGACCCGGCCCGCCTCGATCAGGATTGCTACGAAGGCTACAACATCCAGATTAGCGGCCTCATCCAGCGGCTGCGCGGCATCGGCCTGCCGAAAATGGTCATCGGCGTTTCTGGCGGCCTCGATTCGACGCATGCGCTGATCGTGGGGGCGCGGGCAGCGGACCAGCTCGGCCTGCCCCGCTCCCACATTCTCGCCTATACCATGCCGGGCTTCGCCACCGGCGATGCCACCAAGGGCAATGCGATCCGCCTGATGGACAGCCTCGGCGTCACCTGGTCGGAACTCGACATCCGCCCGGCCGCGACCCAGATGCTGCGCGACATGGGCCATCCCTTCGGCAAGGGCGAACCAGTCTACGACATCACCTTCGAAAACGTGCAGGCAGGCCTGCGGACGGATTACCTGTTCCGGCTCGCCAACCATCAGGGCGCCATCGTGCTCGGCACCGGCGATCTGTCCGAACTCGCGCTCGGCTGGTGCACCTATGGCGTGGGCGACCAGATGTCGCACTACAACGTCAATGGCGGCATCCCGAAGACGCTCATCCAGCACCTCATCCGCTGGGTGATCCGCTCCGGCCAGTTCGCGCCCGAGGTCGGCGCCGTGCTGGAAGCCATCCTCAACACCGAAATCTCGCCCGAGCTGGTGCCCGCGGCACCAGGCGAGAAGCCGCAGAGCACGGAGGCCAAGATCGGCCCCTACGCGCTGCAGGACTTCACCCTGTTCCACGTGCTGCGCTACGGTTTCCGGCCCTCCAAGATCGCCTATCTGGCGCTCATGGCCTGGGAAGACGCCGCACGCGGCCACTGGCCGCCCGGCTTTCCAGAGGAGCGCCGGCAGGCCTATAGCCTGGCTGAGATCAAGCACTGGATGCGCGTCTTCCTGCAGCGCTTCTTCGCCTTCAGCCAGTTCAAGCGCTCGGCCATGCCGAACGGCCCGAAAGTCTCCGCCGGGGGCAGCCTGTCGCCGCGGGGGGACTGGCGCGCGCCGTCGGATGGCAATGCCCGCGCCTGGCTACACGAATTGGAGACCCGCGTGCCGGATCAGGCCGAGCACGCCTCCGCCCCCTTGTCATAGGCATCACAGTCTGGTCGAAACCAGTCATGGACGCTTCTTCCTCCCTCGCCGGCCGCCGTGTTCTCATCCTGGAGGACGAGGCGCTTCTCGCGATGCTGCTCGAGGACGTGCTGATCGAGTTGGGCTGCACCGTGGTGGGCCCTTTTGCCAAATGCGAGGACGCGCTTGCCTTCCTGGCCGAACGGCCGAACGGCTGCGACATCGGCATTCTGGACGTGAACGTCGCCGGGCAGCGGAGTGACGGCGTGGCCGAAGCCTTCGATCGCCTAAGCCTGCCGTTCGTCTTCAGCACCGGGTATGATGGCTCGGCACTCGACGCGCGCTGGCGCAACAAGCCGAGCCTGCGCAAGCCCTTCCGCGCAGCGGATCTGGAACGGCTGCTGCACCAGGCCCTGCCCGTCCGCTAGGCCGGGGGCAGCAGCCCCGCGAGCCAAACAGGCTAGCAGGCTCAGTCGTCGTCGTCGCTGGTGCGGCGAACCAGCACCTCGCGCTTGCCGACGTGATTGGCGGGGCCGACGATCCCTTCTTTCTCCATCTGCTCGATGAGGCGGGCGGCGCGGTTGTAGCCGATCTGAAGATGGCGCTGGATGAAGCTGGTGCTCGCCTTGCCTTCGCGGGCGACGAGCGCCACCGCCTGGTCGAAGAGCCCCTTCTCCCCCTCGCCGGCGCCCGGCATCGCGGCAGCCCCGCCGCCCGCAGGTTCTTCCTGCGCTTCCGTGACTTCTTCGAGGTAATTCGGCTCGCCCTGCTCGCGCAGGAAGGCGACGGCATCCTCCACCTCGCGGTCGGTGACGAAGGGGCCATGCACGCGGGTGATGCGCCCGCCGCCCGCCATATAGAGCATGTCGCCCTGGCCTAGCAGCTGCTCGGCGCCCTGCTCACCCAGGATGGTGCGGCTGTCGAACTTGCTGATCACCTGGAAGCTGATGCGGGTCGGGAAGTTCGCCTTGATCGTGCCGGTGATGACGTCCACCGACGGCCGCTGCGTCGCCATGATGACGTGAATGCCGGCGGCGCGCGCCATCTGCGCCAGGCGCTGGACCGCGGCTTCGATCTCCTTGCCGGCGACCATCATGAGATCAGCCATTTCGTCGATGACGACGACGAGGAAGGGCAGCGGTTCGAGAGCCAGCGGCTGCTCCTCGAAGATCGGCCGGCCGGTTTCGGCGTCGAATCCGGTCTGCACGCGGCGCGTCACCACCTCGCCGCGGGCGCGGGCTTCCGCCACGCGCTCGTTGTAGCCGCCGATGTTGCGCACCGAGAGCTGGCTCATGGCGCGGTAGCGACGCTCCATCTCCCGCACCGTCCATTTCAGCGCCGTCACCGCTTTCGCAGGCTCCGTCACCACGGGCGCCATGAGATGCGGGATACCGTCATAGACGGAGAGTTCGAGCATTTTCGGATCAATGAGGATGAGGCGGCAGTCTTCCGGCGAGAGGCGGAAGAGCAGCGACAGGATCATCGCATTGATGCCGACGGACTTGCCCGAACCGGTTGTGCCGGCGACGAGCAGATGGGGCATGCGAGCCAGATCGACGATGACGGGCGCGCCGCCGATGTCCTTGCCGAGCGCCAGAGGCAGACGGCCGGCATGGGAGCCCCATTCCTCGACCGATAGAAGCTCGCGCAGGAAGACCGTCTCGCGCTTGGCGTTCGGTACTTCGATGCCGATGACGTTGCGGCCGGGCACCGTCGCGATGCGCACGGCGGTGACGGAAAGGCTGCGCGCCACGTCGTCGGCGAGGCCGATGACGCGGGCAGAGCGGATGCCAGGGGCCGGTTCGAGTTCGTAAAGGGTGACGACAGGGCCGGGGCGGATCTCGACAATCGAACCCTGCACGCCGTAGTCGGAAAGCACCGTTTCCAGCAGGCGGGCATTGGCCTGCATCGCCTCGGGCGAGATGCCGACCTCATGCTGCGCCGGCGGCTCCTTCAGCAGGTCGAGCGAGGGGAACTGCCAATTCGCGTGGCTCGGCATCGGCAGGGGTTCGTCCCGGGCGACGCGACTCCGCTCGCGCGCCCGAATGCGGGTGTCGCCAGGTGCCGCGGCCTTGGCCGCGGGCGCCGGGGCTGCTGCGGGCGCCGTGCGCGCGGCTTTCAGGGCGGGTTCGCGACGGCCGGGTTCCGGCGCTTCCGTCTCCGGGTCCATCGGCGGCAGCTTGAAGATCGGATGCGGCTCATGCGCATCGGCCTCCTGGCCGGACCGGCTGCCCCAGTCTGGCAGGCGCGAAAAGAGGCCGCCGGCGCTGCGGCCAAGACCGCCGAGGCCGAAGGCGAAGCTGCGGCTGCCGCGCATGGACAAGGCCGCGGTATTGGCCGCGCTCAGGCGTGCGTGCGAGCCGACGGCGCGCCATTCCATGGCGGTGAGGCCAAGACCGAAGGCCGCGAGCGCAAGGCCGATCAGCAGCTGGATCACCCAGCCGACGGCGCCGCCCAGCGGGCCGAGCAGGGCGATGCCGGAATCGACGATGATGTGGCTGACGCCATAGCCCACCGCGCCGCCCCAGCCCGCGGCGAGCCAGGAGGCATCCCCACCCGGCACAGGCAGGCGCGCGAAAGTGCCGGCGAGAAACGGCATGGCCGCGACCAGAGCCAGGATGCGGAAGGAGAGATGGGTGAACCGGCGCTGCTCGGCGATGCGCCAGCCCCAGAGCAACATGATCCAGACGGGCAAGGTCCCGACCACGCCAAAGCCCTGCCAGGACAGGTCGGCGATGACCGCACCCGTCGGCCCCGCCAGATTGCGCACCACGGTGCCGGCCGTGTCGAAGGAGGCATCGGCGGGATGATAGGAGACCAGGGCGATGCCAAGCGCGATGCCGAGGAAACCGAGCAGAATACCGGCGAGAGATGCGAGCCTGCGGCGCACCAGCGCCATCAGGTTCGGCGAGAGAAGCCGGCGCGCTTCGGCGATTGCGGCCATCGGTATCCTTTCCATCGATCCCGGTGGTCACCGGACGATCGCGAATCGACGCCGGGCCATATTAGCAAAGTCGGTGGAAGACGCTTGTTCTTCCACCCTGGAGACAGCCGGACCGCCCTGCCCGGCCGTTCCGCCGCCCTCCACCGAGGGCGACCAAAGGTCAGAAGATGCTGGCGATACCGTGGGCGACGTTGCCGAAGAAGCCGCGCTTGCCGGTGTTGCCCGAGCCGCTCTGCTCGGCAACCTTGTTGGACGCGGTCGCCGTGGTGGTGCCGCTGCCGCTCGCGGCCGGAACCGTCGCGTTCACCAGCATCGGCTTGTAGATCGGGCGGTGCGGCGTGCCGCAGATGTCGTAGTTCACCGGCTGCAGCATCGGCTTGTCATTGGCGAAGTCCATCAGCTCCTTGGAGCTCTTCAGCGCCAGAACCTGGTCGAAGAGCGCCACGTTCTGCTGGCAGAACAGGGTGCCTTCGCGGATCGTCGCCTCCGACTGAACGTTCGCCAGCTGGGTGATGTAGGCATCATGCTCGGTCCGCCAGTTGCGGCCATAGTGATGCGAGAAATAGCTGTTCAGGGCCGTGTCCTCCTTCTGGAGGATCGGGCGGAAATTCATGACAAAGCTATTGTAGCGATCGCGCGTGTCGCAGGCGAGCGCGGTCACCATCAACTGGCTCTTCAGGCCGGCGACGTTCATCGCCGTCCCGTCGGTGGGCTTGAGACACGCTGCCGAGGCGACGCCGGGCGCGAGGAAGGCGGTAGCCATCAGGGAAGCGATGAGCCGACGCATGGGGAAACTCCGGGGCATTGGAACCAGTCTTTTCAGGATCACGGAACCGATAAGACGTGTGAGGTAAAGCCTGTATTCCTCAGATTTGCAAATAAATTTGTGCGACACAGCCGGCAGATTGCATTGGTCTCGGAGCACAAATTTTGCTCAGGCCCAGCCCATCGGAGGACTGGCAGGACGGCATCAAATTGCCTATAGGCGAAGTGGGCTCCATTAACGCAGGGGTGGCGAAGATTCCAGAGGATCTCTTTCAAAATTGCGACCCCGGCCCCTATGTGTGCGAACTCGCACCCGGCCGACCAGGAGACAACGGCGCCGCCCAAATGCTGCGCGACCGCATCAGCGCCATCGGCCTGGAAGGGCTTCGTGCCCGGGCCCGCGCCGCCGAGAACGACCTGATGAGCCTCGGCATCACCTTCACGGTCTATTCCGACGCCACGGCCATCGACCGCATCCTTCCCTTCGACTGTATTCCCCGCATCATCACCGCCGGCGAATGGCGCAAGCTCGAGACCGGCGTGCAGCAGCGGGTCGCCGCCCTGAATGCCTTCCTGCACGACATCTATCATGAGCAGCGCATCCTGAAGGACGGCGTGGTTCCATCGGATCTGGTCCTGGGCAACGCCAACTACCGGCCCGAGATGGAGGGCTTTCCCGTCCGCTTCGGGACCTATGTTCACATCTGCGGCATCGACATCATCCGCGACCAGCAGGGTGACTTCCGCGTGCTGGAGGATAATGCCCGCACACCCTCCGGCGTCTCCTACGTCGTCGAGAATCGCCATCTCATGCGCCGCGCCTTTCCCGATCTTCTGGCCGGCATGAACCTGATGCCGGTGGATGATTACGGCCGCCGGCTGCGCGAGGCGCTGACCGAGATCGCACCCGAAGGGGTGGAGGACCCGCAGGTCGTCCTGCTCTCCCCCGGCATCTACAATTCCGCCTATTTCGAGCACGTCTTCCTGGCGCGCGAGATGGGCGTGCCGTTGGTGGAAGGGGCGGACCTCACCGTCGAGGACGACCGCGTCTTCATGAAGACGACGGCGGGCCTGCGCGCCGTCCATTCCATCTACCGCCGCCTCGGGGACGATTTCCTCGACCCGACCGTCTTCCGGCCGGAAAGCCTGCTCGGCGTGCCCGGCCTCATCCGCGCCTGGCGGAAGGGGAACGTGGCGCTGGCCAATGCGGTCGGCACGGGCGTCGCGGACGACAAGGCCGTCTACGCCTACATGCCCCGGATCATCCGCTACTACCTGGACCAGGATCCGATCATCGCGAATGTCGAGACCCATATCTGCCGCGAGCCGGAGGGGCTGGCCTATACACTCGCGCATCTCGACGAGCTGGTGACGAAGCCCGTCGGCGAATCGGGGGGCTACGGCATCACCATCGGGCCTCGGGCGACGAAGGAGGAGCTGGAGGCCGCCCGCGGCGCCCTGCTCGCCAATCCCGCCAACTGGATCAGCCAGCCGGTGATCGGGCTCTCCACCTGCCCGACCCTGACCGATGAAGGCATCCGGCCGCGCCATCTCGACCTGCGCCCCTTCGCGGTGACCGGTCGCAGCACCTGGGTTCTGCCCGGCGGGCTGACCCGGGTCGCCCTCAAGGAAGGCAGCCTGATCGTCAATTCCTCCCAGGGCGGCGGTTCCAAGGATACCTGGGTGCTGGCCGAGGAGGTGCGGCGATGAGAGAGCAAGCCCCGCTGCTCGCACGCTATGCGGAAAGCCTGTTCTGGATGGCGCGCTACATGGAGCGCCTCGAGAATCTCGCCCGGCTCATCGACGTGACCCAGACCTATGAAAGCCCAGGCCTGGAAGCCGAGGCGTGGGATTCCCTCGTCCGCATCCATGCGGACGAGGCACATTTCGCCGAGAACCACGGCGCGGTCGACCCAGACGCGGTCAAGCGCTACTACCTGCTCGACCGCAGCAACCCGAATTCCATCATTTCCTCGATCGAGGCGGCGCGCATGAACGCCCGCACCCTGCGGCCGCTCATCAGCACCGAAATGTGGAAGCACCTCAACGACTTCCACCGCGATCTTCTGCGGCTCAGCGAAGCCGACGTGGAAGGCGACCATCTGTCCCGCCTCTGCTCCCGCCTCAAGGAATCGGTGCAGGCCCATACCGGCATCACGGAAGGCACGCTATTCCGCGACCAGGGCTGGCATTTCTATGAGATGGGACGCCTCATCGAGCGCGCGGACCAGACGACCCGCCTGCTCGACATCAAGTTCCACCGCCTGGCGCCCCGCAGTTCCCAGGACAAACGGCATGAAGAGCGGACGCAATGGAGCGCCATGCTGCGCGCCGTCGCCGGCTACCACGCCTTCCGCCGCATCGCGCCGGTGGAATTCACGCCGCGCGACGTCGTCGCCTTCATGCTGGCTGATGCGAGCTTCCCCCGCAGCGTCCTGCTCTGCCTCAGCCAGACCGAGTGGCATCTCTCGAAGCTCCGCACCAGCTATGGGCTGCGCGGCACGCGCGCGCCACTGGAGCAGATCGAAGACATGCGGGCGGCCCTTCTGGACCGATCTGCAGAACAGATCATATCGATCAGCCTGCATGATTTTCTCGACGGCATGCAGCGCGACCTCATCGCGCTGGCCGGCGCCATCGGCGATGCCTTTTTTCGCGATTGGCGGCCTAGCGCCTTGGCTTCCCAGTCGCAGAGCCAGGTGACCGCGCAACTCTGACGGGTCGCGGGATCGCCGCGACTTGCAGGCTGCGAAAGACAGATCTACGGGATTCTCGGAGCCGATCGGAGAACAACTTTCTCCGATCGGGGAATTGCCTTGTCGCTTCGGGGAAAATCCTTTTTATGGCCCGCATGATCCCCGTCTCCCTCGATCCCGGGGCCCTCAACCTCGCCCTTGCCGGCCACGGCGCGGCGGCGCTGCGCCGCTGGCGCCTGCTCGCCGAAGGTGGAGCGGCCCGTGCGCTGTGCTTCGCCGACGTGCCCGATCCGGCACTCGCGGCGGCGGCCGAGGCGCGCTATCGCGACGGCCTGCCGGATGACGCGGCGCTGGCCCGGCTCGACGTGCTCTGGATCGTCGGCATGGCGGACGAGGCGGCGGCACGGCTTGCAGAGGCGGCGCGGGCGCACAAGGTGCTGGTCAACGTGGAGGACCGGCGCGACCAATGCCTGTTCCACAACACGGCCGAGGTGCGGCGGGGCGACCTGCTGCTGACGGTCTCGACCAATGGCCGCAGCCCGGGGCTCGCCCAGCGCATCCGCGCCCACCTTGCCGAGACCTTCGGCGCGGAATGGGCGGAACGGTTGACGCTGCTGACCGCGCAGCGGGAGGCATGGCGCGTGGAGGGCTGCGACATCCCGGAACTCGCCGCGCGTACAGAGGCTTTTTTGAAGCAGACCGGCTGGCTTGCCTTCGCCCAGCCGCAGCGAAAGTGACCCAGAAGACCATGGCCAGCCTGCCCATCCTGCCGAACTCGGCGCCGTTCCGGCCCGAGGAGATCGCCGCCCTCAACGGCATCATCACCAAGAGCACGCCCGAGCAGCGGGCCTGGCTGTCCGGCTTCCTGGCAGGATTTCAGGCGGCGAGCGGCGGCGCCACGGCCGCGGCGCCACAGGCCCCGGCCCGCAAGGTGCCGCTACTGATCGTCTTCGCGACCGAATCCGGCAATGCCGAAACCTTGGCAGCGCAGACGCGCAAGGCCGCGCAGAAGCTCGGCTTCGCGCCCAAGGTGGCGGATGCCGCGGATGTGTCGATCGCCGACCTTTCGAAAACGGAAAACCTGCTCGTCATCGCCAGCACCTGGGGCGAGGGTGACCCGCCGCAGCGCGCGCAGGATTTCATGACGAGCCTGATGGCGGCCGATGCGCCCCGGTTCGAGAAGACGCGCTTCAGCGTGCTCGCCCTCGGCGACCGCGCCTATGTGAACTTCTGCCAGACTGGCCACCAGATCGACGACCGCCTGGCCGAACTCGGCGCCAAGCGCTTCGCTCCCATCGTCGAATGCGACGTCGATTTCGAGACGCCGGCGAAGAGCTGGATCGAGACGACGCTGAAGGCGCTGCAGAAGGAGACCGCGGACGAAGGCGCGGTCATCCACGTCGATTTCGCCCGCGCCCAGCCCGCCGAGGCGGCGATGGAAGAAGACGCCGAGCCCCTCTATACCCGCAACAACCCCTTCACGGCCGAGATCAGCGAACTGATCAACCTCAACGGCACCGGCTCCTCGGCCGAGACCTGGCACACCGAACTCTCGGTTGCGGGCTCGGGCCTTCTGCATGCACCGGGGGATGCGCTCGGCATCGTGCCGGAGAACGACCCGAAGCTGGTGGAGGAAATCCTGTCCCTCACCGGGCTGTCGGGCGACGAGACGGTACGCCAGGCGCTGACGGAAGCGCAGGACATCACGACGCTCACGCGCCCGCAGGTCGAAGCCTATGCGAAGCTCACCGACAGCACGGCGCTGAAGACGCTTGCTGCCGACGCCGACGCGCTGCGCGACTGGCTGCCGGGGCGGCAGGTCATCGACCTTTTGGAAGCGGCACCGGTAAAGCTGGACGCGAGCACGCTGACCAGCCTGCTGCGGCCGCTGCCTGGCCGGCTCTATTCCATCGCCTCCAGCGCCAAGGCAGCGGAGGACGAAATCCATCTGCTGATTTCCGCCGTTCGCTATGAGACGCATGGCCGCCGCCGCTCCGGCGTCGCCTCCGTCGACATCGCCGAGCGCCGTCGCAAGGGCGGCCCGCTCAAGGTCTATCTCAAGCCGAACCCGCACTTCCGCCTGCCAGCCGATCCCGACCGCGCGGTGATCATGATCGGCCCAGGCACCGGCGTCGCACCCTTCCGTGCCTTCATGCAGGAGCGCGAAGCGATCGGTGCCGGCGGAAAGAACTGGCTCTTCTTCGGCAACCGCCACTTCACGCACGACTTCCTGTACCAGCTCGAATGGCAGGAGTGGAAGAAGAGCGGCCTGCTCACCCGGATCGACACCGCCTTCTCGCGCGACCAGCGCCAGAAGGTCTATGTCCAGAACCGCATCTGGGAGCAGCGGCAAGAACTCTACGCCTGGATCGAGGAAGGTGCCGCCATCTATGTCTGCGGTGACGCGAACGCCATGGCGCGTGACGTGAACCACGCGCTGATCCGCGTCATCGCCGATCAGGCCGGGATCGACGAAACTGCCGCTTCCGCGAAGCTCGACGCCATCCGCCGCGAAGGCCGCTACCTGCGCGACGTCTACTGAAAGCTCTGAGACATGACGGACGACACCGAGAAGAAGCCGCTCTCCCGCAACGAAGGCATCAAGGCCGCCAGCCGTGGCTTGCGCGGCGGCATTGCCGAGGGCCTGCGCGACGTCATCACCGGCCAGCTGGACGAAGACGATACGCAGCTGACCAAGTTCCACGGCATCTATCAGCAGGATGACCGGGACGTGCGCGCCGAGCGCGGCCGCAAGAAGATGGAGAAGGCCTTCAGCTTCATGGCGCGCGTCCGCGTGCCGGGCGGGCAGATGACGCCGGCGCAGTGGCTGGCGTTGGACGACATCGCCGAGGAGCGCACCAGCGGCTCGCTGCGCGTTACGACGCGTCAGGCGATCCAGTTCCACGGCATCATCAAGAGCAACCTGCAGCCCGCCATCGCCAGCATCAACAAGGCGCTGATGGATACGCTCGCCGCCTGCGGCGACGTCAACCGCAACGTCATGTGCGCGGTCAACCCTTATGAAAGCGCGGTCCACGCCCAGGCGCTGAAGCTCGCTCAGGATATGAGCGATCATCTCTCGCCTCGTACCACCGCCTATCATGAGATCTGGATCGACGGCGAGAAGGTGGTCGACGCATCGCGCGACGCCGGCGAAGACGAAGAGCCGATCTACGGCAAGACCTACCTGCCGCGGAAGTTCAAGGCGACGGTCGCCGTGCCGCCGCAGAACGACGTGGACGTCTATGCCCACGACCTGTCCTTCGTCGCGCGGCTGGAGGACGGCAAGATCATCGGCTGGGACGTTTTGGTGGGCGGCGGCATGGGCATGACCCATGGCGAGACCGACACCTTTCCGCGCACCGCCGACGTGCTCGGCTTCTGCACGCCCGAACAGGCGATCGACGTCGCCGAGAAGGTGGTGATCGTGCAGCGCGATTTCGGCGACCGGTCCGTGCGCAAGCACGCGCGGCTGAAATACACCATCGAGCGCGGCGGGATCGACTGGTTCCGAGCGGAGGTCGAGAAGCGTCTGGGCTACGCGCTCGGACCCGTGCACACGCCGGTCTTCGCCGCGCGCGGTGACCGATACGGCTGGGTGCAGGGCGATGACGGCAACTGGCACGTCACCCTCTTCCTCGAAAGCGGGCGCGTGAAGGACTGGCCGGAGAAGAAGCTGCAGACCGGCATGCGCGAAATCGCGCGCATGCTGGACGGCCGCGCGGTGATCATCCTGACGCCGAACCAGAACCTCACCATCGCCAATATCGCGCCCGCGCAGAAGGCGGCGGTGGAGGCGCTGCTCGCCGAGCACAACATGGACATCACGGCCGATACCGGCCTGCGCCGCAACTCCATGGCCTGCGTCGCCCTGCCGACCTGCGGGCTCGCGCTTGCCGAGAGCGAGCGCTACATGCCGCACCTCCTTTCGGAGCTCGAGGCGCAGTTGGCGAAGGCGGGCCTCGACCAGGATGACATCGTCATCCGCATGACCGGCTGCCCGAATGGCTGCGCGCGTCCCTATCTCGCCGAGATCGCCTTCGTCGGCCGTGGGCCCGGCACCTACAACCTCTATCTCGGCGGCAATTTCTCGGGCGAACGGCTGAACAAGCTCTACGCCCAGGACGTCGGCGAAGCAGCAATCCTCGACAAACTCGGCCCGCTCTTCATCCAATATGCCAAGGAGCGGACGGAGGGCGAGCGGTTCGGTGACTTCGTCATTCGCACCGGCCATGTCGCCGCGACCACCGCGGGCAACAATTTCCACGAGAATCTGCGCCTCGTCTGACGGGCTTCCGTTTTCGTGAACATGCCCTAGCTATGGGACGGCCGCCCGGTTCTCGGGCGGCCTTTTTCCTGCCTGGAGGTCCGCATGGCGTGGATGATCTGGCCCGTCGTCATCCTGGCGACGGCCTGTGTCATTATTCGGCCCTGGCGTCTGCCCGAAGCGATCTGGGCGGTGCTGGGCGCATTCATTCTCGTCATCCTCGGCCTGGTACCCTGGCGGGACGCGGTCTCCGCCATCGGGCGCGGCACGGACGTCTATCTCTTCCTCATCGGCATGATGCTGCTGTCGGAAGTGGCGCGGCGCGAAGGTCTGTTCGACTGGCTGGCGGTCTTCGCCGTCCGCCAGGCCCGCGGCTCCTCCCGCCGGCTCTTCCTGCTCATCTATGCCGTGGGCACCGTCGTCACCGCCTTCCTCTCGAACGACGCGACGGCGGTGGTGATGACGCCCGCCGTCTTTGCGGCAGCAAAACATGCGAAGGCCGAGCCGCTGCCCTATCTCTTCGTCTGCGCCTTCATCGCCAATGCCGCGAGCTTCCTGCTGCCGATTTCGAACCCGGCCAATCTCGTGCTCTACGGCAACCACGTGCCGCCGCTCTTCGCCTGGCTCGCCCATTTTCTGGTCCCCTCCCTGCTCGCGGTGGGGGCAACCTTGGGCATGCTCCTGCTCGTCGAACGACGGCATCTGACGGCGCCGGTGGACAGCAGCATCGCCCAGCCGTCTCTGCCGGCGGGCGGCGCCGCGGCGGCGCTCGGCATCGTCGCGACGGCCGTGCTACTGCTGGCCGCCTCGGCCGCAGACATGCAGCTCGGCCTGCCTACGGCCGTCGCCGGCGGCCTCACCACCGCCTTCGTTCTCTGGCGGAAGGGTGAAGCCCCGTGGGAGACGCTGCGCGGCGTCTCCTGGGCCGTCTTGCCGCTGGTCGCCGGGCTCTTCGTGCTGGTGGAGGGGTTGCGGCAGACCGGTGCACTTGCCGCCCTCGCCCATTTCCTCGATCAGACGGCGCAGCACTCGGTGCAAGCCGCAGCCTGGGGAGCCGGCCTCGTCATCGCCTTCGGCTGCAACCTGACGAACAACCTGCCTGCCGGGCTGATCGCGAGTTCCACCATCGCCGCCGACCACCTGCCCCGCCAAGTCACGGATGCGCTGCTCATCGGTGTCGATCTCGGCCCGAACCTCTCCATCACCGGCTCACTCGCCACCATCCTGTGGCTGACGGCGATCCGGCGCGAGGGCGAGGACGTGACCTTCCGCACCTTCCTCGCGCGCGGCGTGCTCGTCATGCCGCCGGCACTGCTGCTGGCGCTCGCGGGGCTGCTGCTGCGGTAGACGCGCTCAGCCGGGGCGGCGCTTCGCCGCCGTCAGCGTGTTGCGCAACAGACAGGCGATGGTCATCGGCCCGACGCCCCCCGGCACGGGGGTGATGCGGCCGGCGACCTCCACGGCTTCTCCGAAGGCGACGTCGCCCACCAGGCGCGTCTTGCCCTCGGCCCCCGCCACGCGGTTGATGCCGACGTCGATGACGGTCGCGCCCGGCTTGATCCAGCTGCCGCGCACCATCTCCGGCCGGCCGACAGCGGCGACGAGGATGTCCGCTTCCCGGCAAACCGCCTCGATGTCCTTCGTACGGGAATGGGCAATCGTCACGGTGCAGCTTTCGCCCAGCAGCAGCGCCGCCATCGGCTTGCCGACGATGTTGGAGCGGCCGAGCACGACGGCGCGCAGGCCCGAAAGATCGCCGAGTTCGGATTTCAGCATGAGCAGGCAGCCAAGCGGCGTGCAGGGCACGAGGCCCTGAAGACCCACGGCCAGCCGGCCGGCATTGGTGACGTGAAAGCCGTCCACATCCTTGTCCGGTGAAATCGCATCCAGCACGCGGGCGCTGTCGATATGCTTCGGCAAGGGCAGTTGGACGAGGATGCCGTCCACGCGCGGATCGTCGTTGAGCTCGGCGACGAGGGAGAGGAGCGCGGCCTCACTGGTGTCGGCGGCCAGCTTGTATTCGAAGGACTCCATACCGGAATCCTTCGTCGTGCGCGCCTTGTTGCGAACATAGACCTGGCTGGCGGGATCTTCCCCCACCAGAACCACGGCGAGACCAGGAACCCGGCCACCTGCCGCCCGGATGGCGGCAACCTCTGCCGCCACCTCTGCCACGATCCCGGCCGCGAAGGCCTTCCCGTCGATGATCTTCGCCGCCATGCCGCTCTCTCTGCTCACTCCGTGAAGACGACCGTTTTGCCGCCGTTGAGGATCACTCGTCCATCCAGATGATAGCGCACGGCGCGGGCAAGTACCCGGCGCTCGATGTCCCGCCCCTTGCGGACGAGATCGTCGGGCGTGTCGCCATGGCTGATCCGCTCCACGTCTTGCTCGATGATCGGCCCTTCGTCGAGATCGCTCGTCACGTAATGCGCCGTCGCGCCAATCAGCTTCACCCCGCGCTCATGCGCCTGGTGATAGGGCTTGGCGCCCTTGAAGCCCGGCAGGAAGGAGTGATGGATATTGATGCAGCGGCCGTTGAGCTTGGCCGTCAGTCCATCGGACAGCACCTGCATGTAGCGGGCGAGGACGACGAGGTCGGTCTTGGTCTCGCGGACCAGGTCCCACAGCTGGGCTTCCTGCTCCATCTTGGTCTGTTTGGTGATCGGCAGGTGGTGGAAGCGGATGCCGGAGAAATCGACGCCTTCGTAGGTTTCGCGCGGATGGTTGGCGACGATCGCGGTGATCTCCATGGGAAGCTCGCCATTTCGCCAGCGATACAGAAGGTCGACCATGCAATGGTCGAACTTGGACACCAGGATCATCACCCGGCGCCGTTCGAGCCGATCGCGCAGGCTCCATTCCATGCCGAAACGTTCGCCGATCTCCCCAAAGGCCGCGCGGAAGCTCTCGTCCACGATCTCGGCCATGAAGACCACGCGCATGAAGAAGCGGCCGGTCTGCGTGTCGTCGAACTGCTGCGCCTCGAGAATGTTGCCGCCCTGCTCGAACAGGAAGGTGGTCACGGCGGCGACGATGCCGGGGCGGTCGGGGCAGGCGAGGGTCAGCACATAATGCGGCTGCTGAAGGCTGGATGGCGGGGCCATGGGACGTCTTCCAGTGCAAGAGGGGCCGGAAAGGAGAGTGCAGGATGCGCCATCGGCCCCGGCCGGAGGCGGACGCTTGCGACCTGCGCCTTGGCTGTTTGCGCCCGGCTCAGCGGCCGGGCGGATCGGCCGCGCCCGCGAGGAGGACGAGCGGATCGATCGTATGCCGGTGACGGGCCTTGGCCTGCAGATAGGCGCGGTTGGCGTCCGAGACGTAGACACCGGTGCGCCGCACCTCGGCAATGTCGATCCCCGCCGCTTCAAGCTGCGCCACCTTGTCGGGGTTGTTGGTCAACAGCCGGATGCGGGTCACGCCGAGCGCCTGCAGCATGCGGGCACCAATCGTGTAGTTGCGCGCATCCTCCGGCAGGTTGAGCCAGCGGTTGGCCTCGTAGGTGTCGATCCCCTGATCCTGCAGCCGATAGGCGTCAAGCTTGGCATAGAGGCCGATGCCCCGCCCTTCCTGGCGGAGATACAGAAGAATCCCACCCTCTTCGGAGAGCAGGCCGATCGCCTCATGCAGCTGCTCGCCGCAGTCGCAGCGGTTGGAGGAGAAGATGTCCCCGGTCAGGCATTCGGAATGCAGCCGCACCAGCACCGGCTTCTCCGGGTCCGGCTTGTGGCCGGCGAAGCGGATGGCGACGTGCTCCAGCCCATCTAGCCCGTCGAAGCCGACGAACTCCGCCGGTTCGCCGCCGGGGCCGAGCGGGATGGTCACGGGCGTGCGTGGCCGGCACTCCGCCGCCGTCTCGACCGGTCGGGAGATGGGCTTGAGATGGGTCATGCAGGCGATCCAGGCGACACGGCGGACGGACTTTCAGCTGCTATTTCACGGCCAGAAACGGGGATTTTGATATCATACGTTTCCAGCACGTCATCTTCATACTCCTGCCGCGCTAAAAGACGCAGGCGTATTGCGTCTGCCAGCCTTTCGAGGCCGAGGCCTTGAAAGGCCGGCAGGCCGCTGTCGCCCAGCAGAATGGGCGCGCGATGCCAGGCCAATCGATCGACCAGGCCGACACGCAGCAGGCCGCCGGCCAGCCGGGCGCCGCCTTCGTTGAGGATGGAGGTGACGCCTGCGGTGTGCAAGGCATGGAGCGCCGCCCGCAGGTCGAGCGCGCCATCTGCACCGCGCGGCACCCGCAGCAGGGTCACGCCGAGGGCCTGAAGATCAGCCACCCGTTCGGGATCGGCCTCGGGCGCGGTCAACAGGATGAGCGGGTGGCTGCCGGCATGGCGCACGATCTGGCTGCCGAGGGGCGTGCGCAGCTGGCTGTCGACGACGATGCGCCAGCGCGGACGGTCTTCGAGGCCCGGAAGCGCGCAGCGCAGGCCGGGATCGTCGGCGAGCACCGTGCCAATGCCGACCATCACCGCATCATGCTCGGCCCGCATGCGCTGGACCACGCCGCGCGCGCCTGGGCCCGTGATCCAGCGACTCTCTCCGCTCTTCATGGCGATGCAGCCGTCGAGGCTGACGCCGAGCTTCACGGTCACCCAGGGCAGACTCTTGCGTTGTGCCTTCAAGAAGCCGCGCAGGATCTCTTCGGCGTCCCTTTCCATCAGCCCGGTGTCGACCGTGATGCCGGCTGCCCGCAGCATGGCGATGCCCCGTCCCTGCACGCGCGGGTCCGGGTCATGCGCGAAGGCGACCACGACACGGGCGAGGCCGGCAGCGATCAGCGCCTCGGCACAAGGCGGCGTGCGGCCGTGATGCGAACAGGGCTCGAGGGTAACATAGGCCGTCGCTCCGCGCGCTGCCTCCCCCGCTTCGCGCAGCGCCATCACCTCGGCATGCGGCCGCCCGCCCGGCTGGGTGCGTCCGCGGCCGAGGATCGTCTCGCCGTCCGCTATGATGCAGCCGACGGCGGGATTGGGCGCCGTGGTCCCGAGCGCGCCGCGCGCCTCGGCCAAGGCTGCCAACATCATCCGCCGGTCAAGCGCGCTCCAGGCGATCGTCATGCAGGGCGGTCCTTGGTCGGAAAGGGCAGAACGAGCGTTGCCGTGCCGATGGCGAAACCGAGATAGGCACCGGCGATGATGTCGGCCAGGAAGTGGATATTGCCACAGAGCAGCCCCGCCGCGGTGAGGAGGACGAGACCGGCCCAGAGCGGACGCAGGCCGGACTCCCGCCACCACAGCACGCCGGCGACGGCGGCGATTGCCGCCGTGTGGCCGGAGGGGAAGGAGGACCAGCCCTCCCCGCCATGGAAGGGAAAGAAGCCAAAGACCCCGTCGCGGATCAGTGACGGGTTGCCGTGGCTCCAAGTCTCGGGCCAGGTGCGGCCGAAGATCTCCTTGAGTTCGCTCTTGATGCCGATGGTCAGCACGGTCGCCACCGCCGCCATGATCGCGGTCCAGCCCCGGCGGCGGGGGCGCCAGCCGAAGCTGCCAGCGACACAGGCCGCCACCAGCGCCGGCAAGGCCCCCGACAGCGGCACCTGGCCGATGGCTGCGAGACCGAGAAACCAGGAACTATGGTGGAAGGCCCGGTGCATGGCGAAGGCGATAGGCCGGTCGAGGAACAGCACCGAGACCAGCAGCAGGCCGCCGCAGGACAGCGCCGCCCAGGCCAGGATACGCGGAGTCCAGCCCGGGACGGGGGCGCGGATCACCCGCCGCGGTTGCGCAGCAGCCGCGCCTTGTCGCGCTGCCAATCGCGCTGCGCCACGGCCTGCCGCTTGTCCGCCTTCTGCTTACCCTCGCCCACGCCCAGCAGGACCTTGGCGCGGCCACGCTCGTTGAAATGGATGTCGAGCGGCACGAGGGTGATGCCGTTGCGCGCGATGGCGCCCGCGAGCTGGTTGATCTGCTTGTGCTTCAGCAGCAGCTTGCGCGGCGCGCGTGGCTCGAAGCGGGAAAGGACGCCCGCCTGGTATTCCGGGATATAGGCGTTGAACAGCCACATCTCGCCGTCGCGCTCGCCGGCCCAGGCCTCGGTGAGGGTCGCACGGCCATGGCGCAGCGACTTCACCTCCGCGCCCTTGAGCACGATGCCGGCCTCCACCGTTTCCTTGATAGCGTAGTCAAAGCGCGCCTTGCGATTCTGCGAGGCGATGCCGTGGGAGATGAGGCCGGACTTCGATTTCGTCTTGCTGTCGGACATCGCGTCAGTTCAGGAGACCGACCTCGACCATCGCGGCTTGCACCTGGGCGCGGGTCGTGTCGGCAATGGGGGCCAGCGGCAGGCGGCAATCGGCAGCGCCGAAGCCGAGCAGATGTGCCGCATATTTCACCGGGCCGGGATTGGTCTCGACGAACATCGCGTCGTGCAGCGGCACCAGCCGCTCCTGGATCTGCATGGCGCGGGCGACGTTGCCCTCCTGCCAGGCGGTGTGCATCTCGGCAAGGAGCCGCGGGGCGACGTTGGCCGAGACCGAAATGCAGCCGACGCCACCCGAGGCGAGATGGGCGAGCGCCGTGTGATCCTCACCCGAGAGCTGGCAGAAATCGGGGCCGATCGCCCGGCGCGTATGCTGCGGCCGCGTGAGATTGGCCGTCGCGTCCTTCACACCGACGATATTGGGATGCTCGGCGAGGCGCGCCATGGTCTCGACGCTCATGTCGATCACGCTGCGGCCCGGAATGTTGTAGATGATGATCGGTAGATCCGCCTGATCGGCGATGGTGCGGAAATGCAGGAAGAGACCCTGCTGAGTCGGCTTGTTGTAATAGGGCGTCACGACGAGCACGGCATCCGCGCCGGCCTTCTTCGCATGCTGGGCCAGGCTCACCGCTTCCGCCGTGCTGTTCGAGCCGGCGCCGGCGATCACCGGCACGCGGCCGCGGGCGACCGCAATGGTGATCTCGACCACACGACGATGCTCTTCATGGCTCAGCGTCGGCGATTCGCCCGTGGTGCCCACGGGCACCAAGCCGTGCGTGCCTTCCCGGATCTGCCAATCGACGAAGCGTTCGAGCGTTTTCTCGTCGACCGCGCCATCGGCATGCATAGGCGTAATGAGGGCAACGAGAGAGCCCTTGAACATGGTGCGATCCTTGGCTGAGCACGGCGGCCGGCAGTGAAGCGAGGCCGGGAAGGTAGGGCGCACGCCCCGCGCCCGCAAGCCGCAGCCACCTCGGCTGCGACATGCGCGCACGGCAGATGCGGCTCGGCACCAATCCCGGCTTTGCGAAGCGGCGCCGCTTCGGCAATGATGGTGCGGCATGATGAGGTCCGGCCGCCCGTGATTCGACGCCTTCTCGCTCTGACCTGCGCAAGCCTTCTGGCACTGCAGGTACCGGCCCACGCCCAGACCGCGGCAGCCCAAACGCCCTTGGATGCGGCAGCGAATCACGATTGGACGACGGCGGCCGCACTCGCCGCCCGCTATGCGGACCCGGTGGCCGGCAAGCTCGTCACCTATTACCGCATGCTGACACGCGGCCAGGCCTCGGCCGCCGAGATCGCCGCCTTCATGCAGCAGAACCCGGACTGGCCGCAGCAATCCCTGCTCGAAGCCCGCTGGGAAGACGCGCTCGCCAACGAGCCGAATCAGACGGCGGCCCTCGCACAATGCCAGGCGTTGTGGCCGACGGGAACCAAGGCCCTGCTCCGCTGCGCCGCCGCCTTCCAAGCCGCGAACGACCAGAAGGATCTGACCGAGGCTGTCCGCCGCACCTGGACCAGCACGGGCATCACCGACCCCGCCGAGGTCGCGGCCTTCCTCACGCAATATGGCAGCCTGCTGCAGCCGGACGACGAATGGGCGCGCTTCACATCCCTCGCCCGCGCCGAATCCCCGGCGGCCGCGGCGCAACTCGCGCGCCTGCCCGCCGGTCGTCAGCAGGCCGCGGGCGTCTGGCTCGCCCTCGAAACCAACCAGCCCAACGCCCAGGCGCAGCTCGCGGCCCTGCCGGCCTCCGACCAGGAGAACCCGGGCCTCTTCCTCTCCGGCGCCCGCTTCCTGCGCCATCAGGTGACGGACCAGGATGCGCTGGCCTTCTGGCTCGCCCATGGCCAGGCCGCGATGCAGGCTGGGCTGCCCGTGCAGCAGCATGCGCTGTGGCAGGAGGAGACCTATCTTGCCCGCGCGCTGATCACCGATGGCGATCCCCGGAACGCCTACCGGCTGGTCAACAGCGTCACGCCGGTCGCCGACACGGACCGGGCCGACAGGGCCTTCCTCGCCGGCTTCGTGGCACTTCGCCTGATGCACGACCCGGAGCGCGCCGAGCCGCATTTCCGCGACCTCGCCGCCCTGTCCTCGGCGGTCATCACCCAGTCCCGCGCGCATTACTGGCTAGGACGGACGCTCGCCGCCGACGGCCGCACCATGCAGGCGACGGCGGAATACAAGATCGCCGCCGGTTTTCCGACCAGCTTCTACGGCCAGCTCGCGGCCCTCGCCCTCGGCGACAGTCCCGCGCAGCTCAATGCCCGCATCCTGGCGACACCTACGCCCGGCTGGACGGCAAGCGACGCACTGGCCTTTGCGAGCCGGGAGGTGGCGCGCGCCGCCGCGATGCTGGTTGCCTGGAACCAGCCGCGCCGCGCCTCGGGCTTCCTGCTCGACATCGGGCAGATCGCGCCCGACCCGGCCGACTATGCCATGGCCGCCCAGCTGGGCCTGAGCTTCGGCGTGCCACAGGCAGCGGTGGGCCTGGCTCGGGTCGCAGGGCTGCACGGCACCATGCTGCTGCGCGCAGGCTGGCCGATGCCGGTGCAGCCGCCGACTGATGCCGGGGTGGAGCCTGCAGTTGCCCTCGGCCTGATGCGCCAGGAAAGCAGCTTCGACGAGCAGGCGGTGAGCCCGGCGGGCGCGCTCGGACTTATGCAGCTGATGCCGGCGACGGCCCGGCTGCAGGCCAAGAAGCAGGGCGTGGCGCTCAGCTCCCCTTGGGCGCTGACGAGCCAGCCCGAGGTGAACATGACGCTGGGCACCGGCTATTTCGCCGGCGTGCTCGCGCATTTCGACGGCTGTCTGCCGCTCGCCATCGCCGCCTATAATGCGGGCCCACGGCGCGTCGACCAATGGCTGGCGCAGAATGGAGACTTCCGCACGCCCGGAGGCCCCGACGTGCTGGACTGGCTGGAGCTGATCCCCTTCAACGAGACCCGGAACTACGTCCAGCGCGTGGTGGAAGGCATTGCCATCTATCGTGCGGAAGAAGGCGTGACCCAGCCTTATCCTCTGCAACCCTGGCTGCATTGAGATGACTCTCGGCCGCCTGATCGCGAGCGCCGGCGGCGTCGGGTTCTTTCCCTGGGCGCCGGGGACGGCGGGATCGGTCGTGGCCCTCGCGCTCGGCGCCGGGCTCTTCGCTTGGGGCGGCCACGGGCTGCTGCTCATCGTGGCCCTCCTCGCCTGGGGCCTTGGTCTCTGGGCCATCCGCGCAGCCGAGGCGAAGGACGATCCGGGCTGGGTGGTGATCGACGAGGTGGCAGGCATGTGGCTGACCCTGCTTGGCCTGCTGCACCTCACCTGGATCGGCGCGCTCGTCGCCTTCGGGCTGTTTCGCCTGCTCGACATCACAAAGCCTGGGCCCATCGGCTGGGCCGACCGGATGAACAGCCCCGGCGGGATCATGGCGGATGACGTGATCGCGGGCGTGATCGGCGCCGTCCTGCTGCGCCTGTTGCTCCTGTGGCATCCCGGCCTCTTCGGATAGGAGCGAGAGACATCCCATGTTCCCCCAGGATCTGCTGGCCGAAGCCGAATCGCTCCTGAACGCCGCACGGGCGCGCGGCTTTCACATCACCACGGCGGAAAGCTGCACCGGCGGGCTGATCGCCGGGCTGCTCACCGCCATCGGCGGCTCGTCCGACGTGGTCGATGGCGGCGCCGTGACCTATTCCAACGCGGCCAAGAGCCGGATGCTGGGCGTCCCGCCCGCGCTGATCGCGGCCCATGGCGCGGTCAGCGAAGAGGTGGCGCGTGCCATGGCGGCCGGCGCGCAGCAGACGGCGGGCGTCGAGATCGCCATCGCGGTCACGGGCATCGCCGGCCCCGGCGGCGGTACGGCCGAGAAGCCCGTCGGCCTCGTCTGGTTCGGTCTGGCGACGCCCGCCGGCCTTCAGGCCGAGGCGCAGATCTTTCCGGGTGACCGGACGGCGGTGCGTCTCGCGACCGTGCGCCATGCGCTCACGCTGATCGGACGCGCGTTGGATACCGGCCGGCGCTTCGTCTGAGCCGACAGCCGCTCTAGGCGTCCTGCATCAGATAGATGTCGGCCTGGGCGATGAGGTGCTTGGCCCGGTCCATGAAGCCACGCAGCGCCGGCCCCGCATTGTGGGCGTCGAGCGCCGCCTGATCCCGCCATTTCTCGATGACCACCAGCGTGTCCGCACCGAATTTCACGGGCGAGGTGGCCATGTCCACGACCGGCTGATATTCGAGGCAGCCGGGTTCCTCCCGCACCGCCGGCACGATCTCCTGGAAGGCGGCGAGAAGCGAGGCGCGATGGCCGATCTTCGCGGTCAAGACGGCGATGATGTGGATCATGGTCGGGGCTCCTCGTCTGGTCCGCGCAGACGAAACCAATTCCCGCGCGGAGGCAAGCAGCCCAGGCCGGACGCCGCTATTCCCGCCCGTCGAGGGTGAGCAGGCTGCGGTAGAGATCCGGCCGGCGGTCGCGGAACAGACCCCAGCCCGATCGCTGGATGTGCCAGGCTTCGAGGTCGAGTTGCGCCAGCACCACGACCTCGCTCTCCGTATCCGTCTCGGCCAGAACCTCTCCATAGGGGCTGGCAATGAAGGAGCCGCCGCAGAAGGCGCGGCTGCCGCCCCCGCGTCCCTGCTCGATGCCGATGCGATTGGCGACCACCACCGGCATCATGTTCGCCGCCGCCTGCCCCTGCAGCACACGGCGCCAATGCGCGAGACGGTCTGCGACACCGTCAGAGGCCGCCGCGCTGAGCGCGGTCGGATAGAGCAGGATCTGCGCGCCTTTCAGTGCCATGGCGCGCGCACTCTCGGTGAACCACTGGTCCCAGCCGATGCCGACACCGATGCGCCCAACCGCCGTATCCCAAGCCTGGAAGCCCGTATCGCCTGGGGAAAAATAGAACTTGCCGGCATAGCCTGGCCCGTCCGGGATGTGGCTTTCGCGGTAGATGCCGAGCAAGGCGCCGTCTGCATCGATCACCGTCACCGAATTGTAGAAGGTAGGCCCCGAGCGTTCGAAGAAGCTGATGGGCAGGACGACGCCGAGCGCACGGGCGAGATCCGCGAAGCGCCGCAGCATTGGATTGTCCTGGAAGCGCTGGGCGAGGTCGAAATGGCCGGCCAGTTCATCCTGGGGGAAATGCGGGGTCGCGAAGAGTTCACCGAGGAGGACGATCTGTGCGCCCTGCCCTGCCGCCCGGCGGATGAGGCCCTCGGCGCGATCAAGATTGGCCGTGAGATCCCAGCTGGAGGCCATCTGCACGGCGGCCACTGTGACCTGCTTCACCCGCTCTCTCCGTCGTTGCCCGGTCGAGATAGTCTAGCAGAGCGGTGCGATAGGGACGGAGGCTTTTGTAGCGCTCCATCTCCGGCGGCAAGGCACGGATGGCGCCGGCGAGACGGGCGGCCTCCCCGGGCGCCGCCGCGACCGCGGCGAGCGGCGTGACATGCGTGCCGATGCCGAAGACGACGACGCCGCTCTCAGGCAGCAGGCGGAATGTCTGGCGTTCGACGCGCAGCCACAGCGTGTCACCCGCATTTTCCGCGGTGATCGACGGATCGTGCTCGACGAGGCCATGGCCGGTCGGCTGGAAGAGCGTTGCGTCCTCATGGATCGACCAGTTGAACCGGGCGGCGAGCCGCCCTTCCCGCAGCGCGCCGAGAAAGCGGTCCACCGGTCGGCCCAGCGTCTCGCCATAGCCTGGCACCGTCGTGTGAATCGCCTGCATTGGCCGGCCGATCTTCTCGGAGAGCCGCCACCGGCTGGGAAAGCAGAGGATGGCGGCAATGAGCACCGCCCCCTCCGGCCCAGGCCGCATGAGACAGAAGTCTTCCGCAACCCAGGGGGCGATGGTGGCGAGCGGATGCTCCTGCGCCGGCCAAGGCGTAACTGTCCCCGGCCGATGCTCCGTCAGCCAATCGGCGAGAACGGTGCGCAGTTCGGCGCAGGCGGCCGCCGCGCCCGGCGTGTCCGCCAGCACATCCCCCGGCCGTTCGGCAAGGAGACGGGCGCGCTCCGCCCGCTGGGCCGGCACCCGCGCATCCCATTCCAGCCATTGCGGTGCCTGGATCGCCGTCAGGCCCATCGCCATGCGATAGGGTCCGTCCTCATAAGGCAGGTGCAGCACGGGCGGGGGCGGACGATCCAGCATTCGAGACCCGTCAGCCCTGCAGCGGGAAATGACAGGCCGCAGCGCGGCCGTCTCCCAAGGGCATCAGACGCGGCACCTCGGTCCGGCAACGGTCCTGCGCGATCGGGCAACGCGTATGGAAGCGGCAGCCGGACGGCGGATTGATCGGGCTCGGCGGCTCGCCCTTGAGAACGGTGCGGGCGCGGCGCGTGCCGTCCGGGCTCGGCTCCGGCACTGCCGAAATCAGAGCTGCCGTGTAGGGATGCGCCGGGCTGTGCAGCACGCGATCGGTTTCGCCCAGTTCCACGATCCCGCCGAGATACATCACCGCCGTCCGCGTCGCGATCTGCCGCACGACCGAGAGGTCATGCGCAATGAAGACGTAGGTGAGGCCGAGCTTCTCCTGCAGGTCCATGAAGAGGTTGACGATCTGCGCCTGCACCGACACGTCGAGCGCGGAGACGGGCTCGTCCGCCACGATCAGGCTGGGCGAGAGCGCGATGGCCCGGGCAATGCCGATGCGCTGCCGCTGGCCGCCCGAGAACTCGTGCGGGAAGCGGCTGAGGAAATCGGCCGACAGATTGACCAGATCCATCAATTCGCGAAGCCGCGCCTGGATGTCGCGCTCGCTCATCTTGCCATGGACACGCAGCGGTTCGGCGATGAGATCCCCCACCCGCCGGCGCGGGTTGAGGGAGGAATAGGGGTCCTGGAAGACCATCTGCATGTCGGACCGCATGGGCCGCAACTCGCGCTGGCTCAGGCGGGAGATGTCCCGGTCCTTGAAGGTGATGCGCCCGCCGTCGATGTCGTAGAGCCGCAGCAGGCAGCGGCCGAGCGTGGATTTGCCGCAACCAGACTCGCCGACGAGACCGAGGATCTCACCCGCTTCGACGCTGACGGAAACATCCTTCAGCGCCTGCAGATGCTGGATGCCGCCGCTACGGAAACGACTGCCGAGCTTGAAGGTCTTGGAGACGCCGGCGGCCTCCAACATGGGCTTGGCGCGGCTCATGGTCTGGGCGCTCATGCGGCGTCTCCCGCGGCGCGGACAGCCCGCTCATGAGCCCAATCCGGGGCGCCCTTCTCGGCGAGCCAGCAGGAGGCTTCCTGAACCCCGTTGTGGAAGAGGGGCGGGCGCGTCGTGCAGATGTCCATCCTGAAGTCGCAGCGCGGCTGAAAGGGGCAGCCCTGCGGCCGACCCAAGGGCGCCGGCGGGCTTCCCGGAATGGAGGGCAGACGGCGCGGCCGTTCCCCATGCATGGGCGGAATGGAATCGAGCAGACCCAGCGTATAGGGGTGCTGCGGAGCGCCGAGAACGGCAGGCTTCGGCCCGCGTTCGGCGATGATGCCGGAATACATGACCATCACGCGGTCGGAGACGGTCGCGACCACGCCCATATCGTGGGTGATGAAGATGACGGAGGAGCCGAAATCCGCGCGCAGCCGTTGGACGAGTTCCAGGATCTGCGCCTGGACGGTGACGTCGAGCGCCGTCGTCGGCTCGTCGGCGATGAGCAGCGAGGGATTGCAGGAGAGCGCCATCGCGATCATCGCGCGCTGGCGGAGACCGCCGGAAAGCTGATGCGGATAGCGATCGGCCGCCTTGGCGGGAGAGGGAATGCCCATCTCGCCCAGCAGCTCCACGGCGCGCGCCCGCGCCGCGCGGCGCGACAGCTTCTGATGCGCGCGCAACTGCTCTTCGATCTGCCAGCCGATGGTGTAGACCGGCGTCATCGCCGTCATCGGGTCCTGGAAGATCATGGCGATCTCCCGCCCGCGCAGGTCACGCATTTCGCGCGGCGACAGCGCGAGCAGTTCACGCCCCTTGTAGCGGATGGAGCCGGTGACGACGGCGTTCGGATCGGTGATGAGCCGCATGACGGCGAGCGAGGTCATGCTCTTGCCCGAGCCCGACTCACCCACGATCGCCACGATCTCGCGCTGGCCGACGGTGAAGGAGACGTTCTCCAGAATGCGGACCGGGCCGCGCTCGGAACGGAAGGAAACGCAGAGGTCCCGCACGTCGAGCAGGGCCTCCGTCGTCACGGGTGTCTGATCAACGGGCATCGCGCACTCTCGGGTCCAGCCAGGCATAGGCGATGTCGACCACCGCGTTGGCCACGACGACGAAGAAGGAGGAATACATGACGGTCGCCATGATGAAGGGCAGGTCGAGGCTCTGCAGCGCCATATAGGTGAGGCGGCCGACGCCGGGCAGGTTGAAGACCACCTCGGTCAGCAGCGCGCCGCCGCCGACGAGGGCGCCGAAATCCAGCCCGAACATCGAGACGAAGGTGATGAGCGAGGTGCGCAGCGCATGGCGGAACATGATGCGCGATTCTGACAGGCCCTTGGCCCGCGCCGTGCGGATGAAATCCTCCTGATAGGCTTCCACCAGATTGGCCCGCAGCACGCGGCCATAGAGGCCGATATAGAGGATGGCGAGCGTGACCCAGGGGATCACGAGCCCCTTGAACCAAAGCCACGGGTCCTGGGTCAGTGGCGTGTAGCCGAGCCCGGGCACCCAGTGAAACAGCCAGGTGTTGTGCCAGCGGGATTGGGTGAAGAGGTTGGCGACCGACCCCACCCAGAAGACCGGCATGGAGATGCCGACGAGCCCCGCGAACATCAGCGCCCGGTCGACGATGCTGCCGCGTGTCGCGGCCGCGGTCACGCCGACCCAGATGCCGAAGACGACCCAGATGATGGCGGCACCGAAGACGAGGGAGAGCGTCACGGGGGCCGCTTCGACCACGGCGGGAATCACCCGCTCGCCGCGATTGACGAAGGAGGTGAGATCGCGCGTGACGAAGAGCTTCTCCATCACCTTCACGTATTGCACCGGCAGCGGCTGGTCGAAGCCGAAGGAGTGGCGGACCTGGGCCAGCACTTCCGGCGTCGCGTTGCGGCCGGCGATGCGCGCGGCGGGGTCAGCACCCGGTGTCGCGAAGAAGATGAGGAAGACGACGACGCTGATACCGAACATGACGAACAGCATCTCGCCCAGACGGCGGATGATGGGGAGCAGCATGGTCTCTTATCCCTTCTTCACGCGCAGCTTGGCGCGCGGATCGAAGGCGTCACGGATGCCGTCGCCCAGGAAGTTCAGCGCCAGCACGGTGATGATGATGGCGAGACCGGGCGCGATCGCCACCATCGGCTGGGTATAGAGCAGATCCTCGCCGTCCTGGATGATCGTGCCCCAGCTCGCAGCCGGGGGCTGCACGCCGATCGAAAGGAAGGAGAGCGCCGATTCCGTCAGCATGTTCAGCGCCATCATGAGCGGAGCGAAGACGATCAGCGTCGTCGTCACGTTCGGCAGGATGTCGCGGAACAGGATGCGCGGCGCCGGCACGCCGAGGCAGCGGGCGGCGAGCACGAAATCACTGCGCGTCAGCGACATCACCTGGCCGCGGATGGGACGCGCGACATAGGGCACGTAGACGATGCCGATGATCAGGACGGGCAGCAGCAGACTGTTCGAGGGGATGTTGAAGGGCCCGATCTGCAGACCCTTGCTGATCAGCACGATGGAGAGCGAGATCGCGAGCAGGTAGATGGGAAAGGCCCAGAGCACGTCGAGCAGGCGGGCCAGGATCGTATCCGTCCAGCCGCCGATAAAGCCCGCGACCGTGCCGACGAGGGCTGCGAGCACCAGCGTGACGATGGTCGCGAAGAAGGAGATGATCAGCGAATTCTGACCGCCGTAGAGCATGCGGGCAGCGACGTCACGACCCTGATTGTCGGCGCCGAGGAAGTATTGGCCGCGCCAGGTGGGGCCGATGGGCGTGACGCCGAGGCCGAGGCCCGCGGTGTCCGCCTGCATGATTTCCACGTCCTGGCCGCCGAGGGTGATCGTCCCGTCGAGATTGGATTGGAATGGATTGCTCTGCGATACGTACTGGGCATAGAGCGGCGCCGCGCAGCAGGCGAGCACGATGAGGACGAGCACCAGAATGGCGCCCATTGCCGTGCGGTCCTGGCGCAGGCGGCGGAAGCCGGTTGCCCATGGCCCTTCGGCCCTATGTGGCGCCGGACCGGGCGCGGCAGCGACTACATCGGTGGTCGTATCAGACATGGGCACTGGCCTCCCGCAGAGCGGGAACGATCGGAAACTGCATGGAAAGGGGCCTCTTGCGGCTGGCCGAAGCCGGCAGGGCGGCCGAGGCCGCCCTGCCCTTCGTCTTGCATCCGGAAAGGGATGCCATTCTCGTCAGCAGGTCGGGAGCTTACTGCACCCAGACCTGGCTGTAGATCATGTGGAACTGTTCGCTGTAGGTGAAGTTGCCGAGACGCTTGGACACGAAGTCCAGCTGCTTCGGCGTGAACAGCGTCGCCCACGGTGCCTGGTCGGTCAGCTCCTCATCGAGCTTGGCCCATTCGGCATTCGCGGCCTTCTGGTCCGTCACCGCGGTGATCAGGTTCTTGTTGATCTCGGCGTCGATCCCCTTGTCGCAGAAGCCCGAGATGTTGATCGAGGCGTCGGAGCCCGGATGGAAGGCGCCGCAGGAGAGCAGCACGTTGATGAAGTCAGAGGCGGCCGGATAATCCTGATACCACTGGCTGATGCTGATCTGCACGTTGTTCTTGGTGTTCTGGATGTAGGTGAACTGGATGTTCGCCGAAATCACCTTGAGCGTCGCCTTGAAGCCGAGTTCGTTCAGCACGCTGACGAGGTAGGTGCCGAGCGCCGGATCGACGTTCTGGTCGTCGGCGATCACCGTCACCTTCTGGCCGATCTGGCCGGACTTCTGCATCAGTTCCTTGGCCTTCGCCATGTCAGGCGCGGTCCACTTGGTGCCCGGGTTCTTGGTGTACGGGCAATAGGCCTTGTAGCCAGGGAAGCCCGGCGGCAGGATCTGGCAGTTCGGCACCGCAAGGCGCGGGCCACCATAGATGTTCACGGTGGAGCGGCGGTTGACCGCGTAGTTCACCGCGAGACGCGCATCCTTGTTGTTGAACGGCGCGATGTTGACGTTCATCGGCGCGTAGTAGATCGCGAAGAGCGGGTTGATGTGGATCTGGTTCGGGAACTTCGACGCCATTTCCGGCAGACGGTCGGACGGCGGGCTGTCGAACATCCAGTCCTGCTGGCCGTTCTCGACTGCCGTCACCTCGTCTTCCGGCTTCGGACCGAAGGTGTAGTCGATCTCGTCCACGTAGCCGGCCGGCTGCGCCAGCTTGCTCCATTCCTTGAAATACGGGTTCCGCTTCAGAACCATGTTCTTCTGCGGATCGTAGCTGGTGATCATGTAGGGGCCGGTGGCGGCCGCCGCGGTGGTGCCGAGGTCCTTCGCGGGCGTATTGGCCGGCACGATGTCCGCGAAGGGCGTCGCCAGCTTGTAGAAGAATTCGGAATCCGGCTGCGTCAGATGGAAGGTGACGGTCCCGGCCGCGTCATCGGCCACGACACCGCCCGCAAGCGTGCAGGTCGCCGGCGTCTTCAAGCAGGCATCGGCACCCACGATGACGTTGTACCAGGAACCCGCATTCGGGTTGCTCACCTTGAAGATGCGCTGGAAGGTGGCAACCACGTCGGCCGGCGTCACATCCTGGCCGTTGGAGAACTTCACGCCCTTGCGGATGTGGAAGACATAGGTCTTGCCGCCGTCCTCGGGCTTCGGAACCTCGGTCGCGAGGTCGGCCACGACGTCGTTCGAAGCGGCGCCGTTCACGTGCTTGAAGGCGACGAGGCCGTCATTCGTGATGAAGAGAACGGACCAGAACTGGCTGGTGTAGTTGATCTGGGGATCGATCGTGCCCGCCGCCGCGGCGCCGGTCAGGCGCAAGGTGCCGCCCATGTGATCGGCCGCCTGGGCGGTGCCGCCCAGGGCCAGGCCTGCCGCCGCCGTCAGCGCAAGGGCGGAGCCCTGAAGCCATCGTCGCAGTGTCATCGGTCTCTCCGGATTCTCGGTCGAGGGTTGGACGCGGAAGTCAGGCCGCGTCGAGGAATTCGGCGACGGCAGCGAGGCACGCCTCCTTTTCCTCGACATGCGGCATGTGGCTGGAGTGTTCGAAGATACGCCAGCGAACATCGGGGATGTGGTCGGCGTAAGGCTGCACGCAGAGCGGCGTTGCCTCATCATACCGGCCGGAGATGAGCAGGGTGGGCACGGTGATCAGGTGCAGCCGGCTCTCGATCGTCCAATCCTTCATCGAGCCGATGACGTGGAACTCCGTCGGCCCGTTCATGGTGTGATAGACGGTGGGATCGGCCGCGATCGCATCGAAGGTGCGCTGCACTTCCGGCGGCATCGGCTGGATCCGGCAGACGTGCAGCGCGTAGAAGGCGGCGGAAGCCTTCTGATATTCCTCGCTGTCGATGGTGCCGGCTTCCTCGTGACGGGTCAGCGCGTCCTGAATGTCCTGCGGCATGTCGCGCCGCAGACGGTTGGCCTCTTCGACCCAGGTCTTGAGAGAGGCCGGGGAATTGGCGATGACGAGCCGGCGCAGCCCCTTCGGCTGGCGGACGGCATGTTCGGCGCCCAGCATGCCGCCCCAGGACTGGCCGAGGACATCGTACCGGTCCTGGATCCCCAGATGCGCAACGAGACGGTTCAATTCATCGTTGAACAGCTCGACCGTCCAGAAGCTGCCGTCACCCGCCTTTTCCGGCAGATGCGTCGAGCGGCCGTTGCCGAGCTGATCGTAATGGATGACGGCACGGCCGGTCGCGGACAGATCCTTGAAGCTGTCAACATAGTCATGGGTGCAACCAGGCCCGCCATGGAGAATGACCAGCGGGGTCTTGGCCGCCTTCAGATCACCGGTCACGCGATACCAGGTGCGGCCGTGCGGGCCTTCCATAAAACCTTCAGTGGAACTCATGGGACCTCTATCCAAGCGGGGCGGCGCCTTCCCGGCGTCTATCGGGCGCCCGGCTGCGGACGTCCGGACAGGGTCTATGCACGCGCTGCGGGGGCGGAAGCAAGAGCCGTTCCACAAGCTGGTCGATTTTGGCAGGCCCGCCTCCCATCAGGACGAGCCTGGCCCATGGGCAGCTCAGCTCCGATGTGCGAGGGTCGATCGCCGCCGATCAGAGAAGGACGAAGTGATGAAAAACAGGCAGCTTGGGCAATCCGGCATCACCCTCCCGCCGCTGGTCTTCGGCGGAAACGTCTTCGGCTGGTCGGCCGATGAGGCGACGTCCTTCCGCCTGCTGGATCAGCTGGCCGAGGCGGGTCTGACCGCCATCGATACCGCCGACATGTATTCGGTCTGGGCGCCCGGCCATCAGGGTGGCGAATCGGAAACGGTCATCGGCCGCTGGATCGCTTCCCGCGGCGGGCGCGACAAGCTGCAAATCATGACCAAGGTCGGCATGGAAATGCCGGATGGCAAAGGCCTCTCCGCCGCTTGGATCAAGACGTCGGTGGACCGTTCGCTGAAGCGGCTGCAGACCGACGTCATCGATCTCTATCAAGCCCATCAGGACGATGCGGAAACGCCACTGGAAGAGACGCTCGGCGCCTTCGCCGATCTCATCCGCGCCGGAAAGGTCCGCGCCATCGGCGCCTCCAACTATACAGCGCCACGGCTGGCCGAAGCTCTCAAGGTCTCGGACGCCAACGGTCTGCCTCGCTACGTGTCCCTCCAGCCGCATTATAATCTTGTCGAGCGACCGCTCTTCGAAGGCGCGCTCGAAGATCTCTGCCTGAAGGAGAAGCTCGGCGTGATCCCGTACTTCTCCCTGGCCGCGGGCTTCCTCACCGGCAAGTACCGCAGCGAAGCCGATCTCGGCAAAAGCGCCGCGCGGGGCGACGGCGTGGCGCAGTATCTCGAAGGGCGGGGGGCGCGCGTGCTCGCAGCCCTCGATGCGGTGGCGGGCGAGACGGGTGCAACGCCCGCGCAGGTAGCGCTCGCCTGGCTGATGGCGCGCCCTTCCATCACCGCGCCCATCGCCAGCGCCTCCCGGCCCGAGCAGATGGGCGATCTCGTCGCCGCCTGCGACCTGTCGCTGAACCCGGCGCAGATCGCGACCCTCGACCATGCGAGTGCCTGAGGCGCCAGATTTTCTGGAATACCGACACACCGGGCATCCGCCCATTGCCTCCTTTAAGACCCCGCCTGATGCAACAGGCGGGGTCCTCGTCCAGGCTCCGAATGCAGCGATCGCCAAGATGACCAGGATAAGGTTATCACGAGCATCCTGAACCGCAGACGGGCTTCGTCTCACCGCCTCGAGCCCCGCCGGGGCGAATAGCTGTCCCCAGCACCCCATCCTTGACTCCTAGAGTAGCCGAGCGCAGAAGTCCCGCGGACTAATACGTCGCTCCGCGAGGGTTCGCGCAGCGGCGCGTATTCTTTTGGGAAGTCGGATGTTCGAAAGCCTCTCCAATCGACTCTCCTCCGTCTTCGACCGCCTGCGCGGCCGGGGCGCGCTGAGCGAGACGGACGTGCTGGAGGCCATGCGCGAAGTGCGCCTGGCGCTGCTGGAGGCCGACGTCGCCCTGCCGGTGGTGAAGGACTTCATCACCAAGGTGCGGGAGCGTGCGGTCGGGCAGGAAGTGCTGCGCTCCGTCACCCCCGGGCAGCAGGTCGTCAAGATCGTCAACGACGTCCTGATCGAGCAGCTCGGCGGCGAAGGCGCGGTCCCGCTCAACCTCAACGTTTCCGCGCCCGTTCCCGTTCTCATGGTCGGCCTTCAGGGCTCCGGTAAGACGACGACGGCCGGCAAGATCGCCCTCATGCTCCGCACCAAGGAGCGCCGGCGCATCCTGCTCGCGAGCCTCGACACCCAGCGTCCCGCCGCCCAGCTGCAGCTCGCCCAGCTCGCCGAACGGGCAGAGGTCACCTCGCTCCCCATCATCCAGGGGCAGACGCCGGTAGAGATCGCGGCGCGCGCCATGGATACCGGGCGGCGCGAGGGCTTCGACGTCGTCATCCTCGATACCGCCGGCCGCCTGTCGATCGACGAGGAGCTGATGGACGAGGTGCGGGCGATCCGCGCCGCCACGAATCCGGCCGAAACGCTGCTCGTCGTCGATGCCATGACCGGCCAGGATGCGGTGAACACCGCCCGCGCCTTCAACGAGGCGGTTGGCGTCACCGGCATCGTCATGACCCGCATGGATGGCGACGCGCGCGGCGGCGCGGCACTTTCCATGCGTGCCATCACCGGCGCGCCGATCAAGCTCACCGGCTCGGGCGAAAAGCTCGATGCGCTGGAACCCTTCCATCCGGAGCGTGTCGCCGGCCGCATCCTCGGCATGGGCGACATCGTCAGCCTGGTCGAAAAGGCCGCCGAGACCATCGACAAGGAAGAGGCCGAAAAGCTCGCCGCCAAAATGGCGAAGGGCAAGTTCGACCTCGAGGATTATGCGAACCAGCTCAAGCAGATCGGCAAGATGGGCTCGCTCTCCGGCATCATGGGCATGCTGCCGGGCATGGGCAAAATCAAGGAACAGCTCGCCGGCGCCAATCTCGACACCACCATCCTCAAGCGTCAGGCGGCGATCATCAGCTCCATGACGGTCAAGGAGCGGCGCGATCCGGACATCATCAAGGCGAGCCGCAAGAAGCGCATCGCCGCCGGCGCCGGCGCCAGCGTGCAAGAGGTCAACCAACTGCTCAAGCAGTTCGACCAGATGACGACGATGATGAAGCGCATGAACAAGCTCGGCCAGAAAGGCCTGATGCGCGGCGGCCTCGGCGCCCTGATGGGCGGCATGGGCGGCGGCATGGGTGGCCTCGGCAAGCCCGGCGGACGCAGGCCCTTCTGACCCCTTCAACCCCTTTGCCGGGCGGCGCGCGCTGCCCGGCAGCCTCAACCACCAACGGAGACTAACCGACCATGTCCCTCAAGATCCGGCTGGCCCGCGCGGGCGCCCACAAGCGCCCCTTCTACCACATCGTGATCGCCGACAGCCGCAGCCCGCGCGACGGCCGCTTCATCGAGAAGGTGGGCAGCTACAACCCGATGCTTCCGGCCGAGCACGAAGACCGCGTGCGTCTGAAGGACGAGCGCATCACCCATTGGATTAAGAATGGCGCCGTCGCGACCGACCGCGTCGCTCGCTTCCTCGGCAAGGCGGGTCTCGCCCCGATGCCGGCTTGGCGCGAGCAGCCGCAGCAGTCCGCGCCGAAGAAGAAGGCGCAGGAGCGCGCCAAGGCCGCTGCCGCCGCGGCCGCCGAGGCCTGAGGCAAAGCATCTGACGGGGCTTGATCCTTGTCTGAACCGCGCATCCTGATGGGCGTGATCGGCCGGCCGCACGGTGTGCGGGGGCTCGTCCACGTCCACAGCTACACCGCTGATCCGGACGCCCTCGCCGATTATGGCGTGCTGACGGACGATCGCGGCCGCGCCTTCGTTCTACGCTGGGAGCGGGAGGGTATTGCCCGTATCGCCGAGCGTGTGGAGGGCCGGGATGTGCCGGTGCGGGACCGGGAAGCGGCGGCCGCGCTGACCAATACGCGCCTCTACGTGCCGCGCAGCGCTCTGCCGCAGGCCGATGAGGACGAGTATTACCTCGCCGACCTCATTGGCCTGCGGGTGGAGGATGAGACGGGTGCCGTGATCGGCACCGTCGCCCTGGTGCATGACTATGGCGCAGGGACCAGTCTCGAGATCACCCAGGCCAAGGGACCGCCGCTGCTTCTGCCCTTCACGGAGCAGGCCGTGCCGGTGGTGGACATCGCGGGCGGACGCATCGTCGCCGTGCCACCCGAAACGGTGGACGGCGAGCCGCAAGGCGCGGAAGCACAGGCGATCGCTGCCGAACGGGCGGAGCGCCACGCATGAGCTGGCGCGCGACCGTCCTCACCCTCTTCCCCGAGATGTTCCCGGGGCCGCTCGGCCTGTCACTGGCCGGCCGCGCCCTGCAGGATGGACTCTGGTCACTCGAAGCCCAGGATCTGCGAGGCTTCGGCCTCGGCCGCCATCGCAATATCGACGACACGCCTTTCGGCGGTGGTGCCGGCATGGTGATGCGGCCGGACGTAATGGCGGCGGCAATCGCCGCCCACCGCCCAGCCGATGATGCCCGCCCGCTCGTCTATCTCACGCCGCGCGGCCGGCTCTTCACCCAGAAGGATGCCGAGCGTTTCGCCGCGGGTCCCGGCCTCATGCTGCTCTGCGGGCGGTATGAGGGGCTGGACCAGCGGATCATCGACGCCTCGGGCGCCGAGGAAATCAGCGTCGGCGACTACGTGCTCTCCGGCGGCGAGCCCGCAGCGCTCATCCTGCTCGACGCCTGTCTTCGCCTGCTGCCCGGCGTCATGGGCGGGGAGACGAGCGCCGAGGAAGAAAGCTTCGCCGACGGGCTCCTGGAATACCCGCACTACACGCGGCCGGCCGACTGGGATGGCCGCCCCGTTCCCCCCGTCCTGCTATCGGGCGATCACGGCGCGATCCGCGCCTGGCGCCGCGCCCAGGCGGAGGAAGCCACCCGCCTGCGCCGCCCGGACCTTTGGGCGGCCCATCTTTCCCGGGCCATGGCGGGGCGCCCATCGCCCCAGGACATGACCGGATCTGTTGCAACCGTCCCGGCCGGACCCTAAAAGCCGCTTCACGAGAGGAATTTTCGATGAACATCATTCAGACCATCGAGGCCGAGCAGGTCGCTCGCCTCGTCGCCGACCGCGCCGTTCCCGAATTCGAAGCCGGTGACACGCTCCGCGTCTCCGTTCGCGTCGTCGAAGGTGAGCGCACCCGTACCCAGGCTTTCGAAGGCGTCTGCATCGCGCGTTCGAACAAGGGCCTGAACAGCAACTTCACCGTGCGCAAGATCAGCTACGGTGAGGGCGTGGAGCGCGTCTTCCCGCTCTACTCCCCCACCATCGCGGAAATCGCCGTGGTCCGCCGCGGCAAGGTCCGCCGCGCGAAGCTCTATTACCTGCGCGATCGTCGCGGCAAGTCGGCGCGCATCGCCGAGCGCCCGCGCGACCTGCCGACCGAAGGCAAGACCGAGACGGCCGCCGAGGCCAGCTGAGCCGAAAGCTGAGGCCGGTCTGTTCTCAGAGCAGGCCGGCTTTGACTAACAGGGTTCTGGCAGACAGGGGCGCGCTGACCCATAAATTACCGGGCGCGCCTATCGGCGTGTTCGGTTCTGTCCAAGAACCGGCATGAAGGAGAGCCAGAATGTCCGCCACCCGTCCCCGCACGCTATTCGACAAGATCTGGGAAGATCACGTCGTCGAACAGCTCACGGATGGCACCGCCCTCCTCTACATCGACCGCCATCTCGTCCATGAAGTGACCAGCCCCCAGGCCTTCGAAGGCCTGCGTGTGGCGAGGCGCCGTGTCCACGCGCCGCATGCGACGATCGCAACCGTCGACCACAACGTGCCGACGAGCGACCGCCGCGAAGGCATCAAGGAGCCGGAGAGCCGCCTGCAGGTGGAGACCCTGCAGGAGAACGTGCGCGAGTTCGGCGTACCCTTCTTCGACGTGCTGGATGAACGTCAGGGCATCGTCCACATCGTCGGGCCTGAGCAGGGGATCAGCCTGCCCGGCATGACGATCGTCTGCGGCGACAGCCACACCTCGACCCACGGCGCCATGGGGGCCCTCGCCTTCGGCATCGGCACCTCGGAAGTCGAGCATGTCCTGGCAACGCAGACGCTGCAGCTGCGCCCCGCCAAGAACATGCTGGTGGAGGTGAACGGCACCCTACCGGCCGGCTGCACCGCGAAGGACGTCGTCCTCGCCATCATCGGCAAGATCGGCACCGCCGGCGGCAATGGCCACGTCATCGAATATGCCGGCGACGTCATCCGCAACCTGGACATGGCGGGGCGCCTGACCGTCTGCAACATGTCCATCGAAGCGGGCGCCCGCGCCGGGCTGATCGCTCCGGACGAGACGACCTTCGCCTATATCAAGGGCCGTCCCTTTGCGCCGAAGGGCGAGGATTTCGACCGCGCCGTCGCCTATTGGAAGACTCTGCCCTCCGATCCGGGCGCGCAGTACGACACCGTCGTCCGCCTGGATGGGTCCGAGATCGCCCCCATGGTCACCTGGGGCACCAACCCCGAAGCCGTGCTGCCCATCACCGGCATCGTGCCCGATCCGGCACAGGCGAGGGACGAGGCGGAACGCGCCCAGATGCAGCGCGCGCTCGACTACATGGGCCTCCAGGCCGGGCAGAAGCTGTCCGAGATCCCGGTCGACGTCGTCTTCATCGGCAGCTGCACCAACGCCCGGATCGAAGACATGCGGGCGGCCGCCGCCATCGCCCGTGGCCGCAAGGTGGCCCCCAATGTCCGCGCCCTGGTGGTGCCGGGCTCCGGTCTGGTCAAGAAACAGGCCGAAGAGGAAGGCCTGGCGCAGATCTTCACCGAGGCCGGCTTCGAATGGCGCGAGCCCGGTTGCTCCATGTGCTTGGCGATGAATCCGGACAAGCTGCAGCCCGGCCAGCGCTGCGCCAGCACCTCGAATCGCAATTTCGAGGGGCGTCAGGGCAAGGGTGGTCGCACCCACCTGCTCTCCCCCGCCATGGCGGCGGCGGCCGCCGTGACCGGGCACCTGACCGACATCCGGGAGCTCGTCTGATCATGCAGGCTTTCACCGTCCTCAGCGCCATCGCCGCCCCGCTGCCGATGGCCAATGTCGATACCGACCAGATCATCCCGGCGCGCTTCCTCAAGACCATCAAGCGCTCCGGGCTCGGCAAGCATCTGCTCTCCGGTCACCGCTATGACGACACGGGCGCCGAGCGACCGGACTTCGTGTTGAACCAGGAACCCTTCCGGAAGGCCGAGATCCTCATCGCGCATGAGAATTTCGGCTGTGGGTCCTCGCGCGAGCATGCTCCCTGGGCGCTGCTCGATTTCGGTATCCGTGCCGTCATCGCGCCGAGCTTTGCCGACATCTTTCACGGCAACTGCTTCAAGAACGGCATCCTACCCGTGGTGCTGCCGCGTGCCGTCTGCGACCAGCTGATGGAAGACGCGAAGATGGGGGGCAATGCCCGCATCACGGTCGACCTGGCCCGCCAGGTGGTGGTGCGCCCCTCGGGCGAGGAAATCCCCTTCACGGTCGACCCCTTCCGCCGCCACATGCTGCTGGAAGGGCTGGACGAGATCGGCCAGACCCTCGCCCGCGTCGGCACCATCGCGCAGTACGAGGCGGCGCGCAGCGCGGCCAAGCCCTGGATGCCTGAAATCACCGCCTGATCGCCTGCCGAAACCCCCGGCCGCCTGCCCCGCCAGGGGTTTTCCTTTTGAGCCGGGCCGCGTGCCCGCATCAGCCCCCTCACAGCCAGTCGGAGAGGCGCACAATGCCCGCCAACAAGAAACTGCTCATGCTGCCCGGAGACGGGATCGGCCCCGAAGTGATGCGGGAAGTCTCCGCCATGCTCGAATGGCTCGACCGCAAGCGCATTGCGAGCTTCGACGTGACCGAGGGGCTGGTGGGCGGCGCTTCGATCGATGCGGAAGGCACGCCGATCACGCCGGACGTCGTGGCGCGGGCGAAGGCGGCCGATGCGGTGCTCTTCGGTGCCGTCGGCGGGCCGAAATGGGACAAGCTCGGCTTCGACATGCGGCCCGAGATCGCGATCCTCACGCTGCGTCGCGAGCTCGGCCTTTTCGCCAATCTTCGCCCTGCACCAGTCTTCGAGCCGCTGATCGAGGCCTCGACGCTGAAGCCCGAGGTGGTGCGCGGGCTCGACCTCATGATCGTGCGGGAGAGCACGGGCGGCATCTATTTCGGCGAGCCGCGCGGTGTCGAGACGCTGCCCGATGGCCAGAAGCGCGGCATCAATACCGAAGTCTACACCACGGGCGAGATCGAGCGCGTGGCCCGGGTCGCGTTCGATCTGGCGCGCCAGCGCCAGGGCCGCGTGTGCTCGGTCGAGAAGGCGAATGTCATGGAAAGCGGCCTGCTGTGGCGCCAGACGGTGACGGCGCTGGGCGCCGCGGAATATCCGGACGTCGCCCTCAGCCACATGTATGCCGATAATTGCGCCATGCAGCTGGTGCGCAACCCGCGGCAGTTCGACGTCATCGTGACGGGCAATCTCTTCGGCGACCTGCTGTCCGATCTCGCCTCGATGTGCACGGGCTCCCTCGGCATGCTGCCCTCCGCGACCCTCGGCGCGCCCGATGCCTCGGGCCGCCGGCTTGCTCTCTACGAACCGATCCACGGCTCGGCTCCCGACATCGCCGGAAAGGGCATTGCCAATCCGCTGGCGCAGACGCTCAGCCTCGCGATGCTGCTCCGCTACTCCTTCGACATGAAGGAGGAAGCCGCGCTGGTGGAAAACGCGGTCACCGCCGTCCTCGAACAGGGACTGCGGACACCCGACATCATGCAGGAGGGCAAGACCCGGGTGACCACGGCAGAGATGGGCGCCGCCGTCATGCGCGAGCTAGAGCGGCTGGCGGCCTGATCTGCGTCAGGCGGGGAGCTCATCGTGACAGTGGGGCTTGCGGCGCCCCCCTGCTTTGGGTAAACCCCCGCCACCGACGCGCTGCACCCGTAGCTCAATTGGATAGAGCACCAGACTACGAATCTGGGGGTTTGAGGTTCGAGTCCTCACGGGTGCGCCACCTTTCCCGACATCGCTGAACGACATTGGCTGCGAGGACGTGACCCTCCGCGGCTTCGGCCGGCCTCGTGTTGAGCCTGCCGCATCAGCGCCGAACGATCGCGATCAGTTCATCTACGGAATAAGCATCGCTGCGCGAGATTTGGGCGAAGGGTTTTCCCCACGCCAAGCTGCGGGCGAAGTTGCTCTGCCAGTCGATCTCCCGCGGATCGGCCGCAACCGCGATCGGCATCCCGCGGCTGCTGTCTACTTCGCTGACAAAGCCAGTGCTGCGCAAACAGCTCGAACCGTTTGGGAAATGATGCTCCTCATTCGCATACATCCGGTAGCGGACCAGCAGGCCGGACGGCAGGCGCACGGAATTGTTGGTCTCGCTCGGCAGGTTGAGACAGCTCGACTGCATCATCACGGGCACCAGATAGAAGCTCGTTGCCCGGCGGTAGCGATCCTTGGCAAGCGTCAGCGCGGCATCCAGTTGCCAGGCGGGAACGTCCTGCGTTGATGCGTCGACCAAGGCATCATCCGCCGCCTGGGATGCCAGCATCGCCTGCAGCCAAGCCTGCCATCCTGCATCGGCAGAGAGGAAGGCGGAGACCGCCTCGGCATTGCTGGCCGTGCGGTCCCGCAGGTCCGGCAGGGGCGGCAGCGGCTGCTGACGGATGGCCACCTGTTGGGCGCAGCCGGCGAGGCAGAGCGTGAGCGCCAGGGCGAGCCACGGGATGGCTCTATCCCTGGTCGAAGGGAGCCCGCCTCCAGCCCAAAACCAACCCGCCATGCTCGTAATCCATGCTGCCGCGGGCCGAGTTTCGTCGGGATGGGATTAAGAAAAGTTTAGAGCTGTGCACCCATCGCCCGAAGGGGTCGGGCCGCGCCGGCGTTTCCGCGCAATGTGACCGCCGTCCGGTCATATCGTTGTCGAGTTAACTTGCCCCGGTCCCGCGCACACCGCATCCTGCATCATGCCATCGGCCCGCAGAGGCCGAGGAACGACGGAGAACGCCATGTATGTTGTAAAGGCTTATTGGGACCCCGAAGCGCGGATGTGGCACGGCGACAGCGGAGACCTGCCCGGCCTCTCCGTGCAGGCGCCGACGATGGAAGATCTGATCGCCGACGTTCGCGACCGTGTGCTCGACCTCGTGCCGCCGGAAGGATACTGGGGCAGCGCACCGCCGCCGATTTCCATTTCTTTCATCGCCAGCCGCTCTGAGCAGATCGCCCGGCCCTATTGAGCACCGCGACTCGCCCACCCTTTTGGCGAAGGTGCCGTCCGTCAGACGGACACCCCGTTCATGTGCAGCAAGAGGAAGAGGATCATTCCGCTCACGGCCGCGAGGGACGTGATGTAGACCCATCGCTTGAACGCTCGCATAACCGTCGCCTCACAGCTTGTTGAACCAGACCCACACCAGGGCAGACAGAAGAAAGACGGCGAGCGGCGTCAGGAGAATGATCGTCCGCGTATCCATGGTCGAGGTCCCGTCCGTCTCGCCAGCATGCAGCGGCGCGCTCTTGGAGACCGCTATCTAGCGCCGCCGGGGTCGAGGAGAACCCGCATCCTTTGCATGGATGCCGGGCGTGGCCGGAGCACCGCCACCACGGCCGAGCCCTGGCTCGCGGAGGATCGGGCGGTGGCGATCCTTAGACACTTTATCTTCGGAGACCTGACTTTGCCCATGCCGCGCCGTGCGTAAGCTCTTCGGACCGACGCGGTTAGGGAGGATCGCCTTGTGTTGGGCCGCCCAGCCCAAACTGGAGGAATGGCCTCTCCCGAGAGTGGCTAACCCTTTGTCCCGCGCGTAACGCCTCAGCAAGCAAATTGGGTGAATAACATCCATGCGACAAGCTGACGCACCTGCGCCTAGGCCGTTGAATCGTTTTGGCTTTTGTGCGTCCTTAAGAGGAAGGAGGATCGTCGCGGCCAAAAACATGACGGGATCGTGATGCATCGCGCAGGCGAGCGTTCACTCACAAGGCAAGCTCCGCGCCGCTCGTATCCATGATAGAGATGACTGCAGACGCCCTGGAAGGACGGTGATGAGCCCGCCGCACAGGCTTGGACGCTAGGACGATGCCGGAGTCTGGCTTCCCCGGCACGGCAGAGGAAAGCCGGGCTGCAGAAGTGCGGCCCCGTGCGCGCGGCCTGTCACGCGGCAGCCAGCGTCTGGTTGTGGCCGGCGTGGCCCTGCTTCTCGGGATGGCCCTCGCCGTCGCGCTCGCCATCAGCAATACACACCGTAACGCCTTGCATTCGGCCCAGATGGAGAGCCTGCGCCTGTCGCAGGCTCTGGCCGAACAAACGGCCACGGCCCTGCAGGCCGTTGACATCGTCGTCACTGCCTTTCGTGACGAAGCCGAAAGCCAGCATTTCACAACCCCCGCTGCCTTGACCGCCGCCCTTCGCACCCCGCAGACGCAAAAGGAATTGGCCCGCCAGGCGGATCTGCTGCCGCAAGCCGACGCCTTCGCCTTCATCGACGCGACCGGCCATCTTCTCGTCACCTCCCGGCGGTGGCCCACCCCGCAGGTGGATTTTTCGGACCGTCCCTATGTCCGGCATCTTCTTAGTCAGGACGACCGCGATCTCTTCCTCAGCGACCCGATCATCAATCGCGTGACCGGCGTCTGGACCAGCGTCCTGGCCCGGCGCATCGACAGCCCGAGCGGCACCTGTCTCGGCATCGTCATCGGCCTGCTCAACCTCGGCTATTTCCGCGATTTCTACCGCGAGCTCGCACAGGACGACAATTTGGCGGTGACGCTCTTCAACCGTCGCGGCCTGGTGATGACCAGTTATCCTTACGACCTGCGCCCGGGTGAGCGCCCTGCCCGCCTATCTGCCGCCTGGGACCGGCTTCTTGCGCAGAAGCCGGGTACCGGCGTGATGGTTGGACGAGGCCTTGTCGATAACGACCCGCGCATCGTTTCGGTCCATCCGCTCACGGACTATCCCGTCGTCGTCAACGTCAGCATTTCAGCGTGGGGCGCGCTTGCCGACTGGCGGCATCAATCGGCCCTCATCCTGGTCGGCTCGGCCTGCGCCGTGCTCTGCATGATCCTGCTGCTGCGCGCCATCGTCCTGCAGTTCCGCAGGCTCGAACAGTCGGAAGCGGAACTCGCCCTGAACGCACAGACCCTCTCCACGACGCTCGACCATATCAGCCAGGGCATCGTGATGATGGATCGCGAAGGGCGGGTCGCCGTCTGCAATCGGCAGGCGATCGCCATGCTCGATCTTCCCCCCGGCCTGATCGCGACCCGTCCGCTCGGCACCGCGGTGCTCGACTACGAGGTTACCGCCGGAGAGTTTCCCGACCCCGCCAAGCTCGCCGTCTATCGACAGTCCCTCTCGGTCACCGAACCCATGACCTATGAGCGGTGGCGGCCCAATGGGCGCGTGCTGGAGGTGCAGATCCGGCCCATGCCGGATGGCGGCTCCGTCCGCACCTATAGCGACATCACCGAACGGCGCCGCGCGGATGAACGCATCCGCTACCTCGCGCATCACGATCCGCTGACGCAGCTCGCCAATCGCACGCTGTTCACGCTGCGGCTGGAAGAGGAAATCGCCCGTGCGGATACCGGCCCCCATCGCCTCGCCTTGCTCTATCTCGATCTCGATCGATTCAAATACGTGAACGACAGCAATGGGCACGGCGTGGGCGATGCGCTGCTGGTCAAGCTCGGCGAGTTGCTGAAAGAGACCGTCGGGCCGGACCTCACCATCGCCCGCACAGGGGGAGACGAATTCGCGATCCTGATGCCGCTGGACGACCCCAAGCAGGATGCGCGGTGCCTCGCCCGGGCCATCCTCGCCGCGATTCAGCAGCCCATCCTCGCGGCCGGCGCCTCCCTGCGCGTCAGTCTGTCCGTGGGCATCGCGCATTATCCGGACCATGCGAAAAGCGCGAGCGACCTTCTGCGCAATGCCGACATCGCACTCTATGAAGCGAAGAACGACGGCACCGGGATCATTCGCATCTTCGATGCCGGCATGCAGGCACGGCAGCAGCGCCTGTTCCAGCGTGAGCAGGATCTCCGCTCGGCCTTCGCCCTTGGCCAGTTCGAGGTCGTCTACCAGCCCATCCTCAACCTGGAGCGCAACCTGGTGTCCGGGGCCGAAGCGCTGTTGCGTTGGCACCATCCGACCGAGGGGCTGGTGCCACCCGCCGATTTCATCATGCTGGCGGAGCGGCTGGGCCTGATCGTGCCGCTGGGTCTCTGGGTTCTCGAGACGGCCTGTAGGGAAGCCGCTCACTGGCCCGCCGAAACCAGTGTCGCCGTCAATCTCTCGCCCCTGCAGGTGAACAGCGAGAGCCTGGTGGCGGAGGTGCAGCAGATCCTCGAACGCACGGGCCTGGCGCCCCATCGCCTGACGCTGGAAGTGACCGAAGGGCTGTTGCTCGAACAGAACCCGACGGTGCTGCGCACCATGCACGCGCTGCGCGGCCTCGGCGTGCGCTTCAGCCTCGACGATTTCGGGACCGGCCACTCCGGCCTCGGCTACCTGCGCCGGTTCCCCTTCGACGCCATCAAGATCGACAAGCTCTTCGTGCAGGACATGGTGGACGATCCCGATGCCGCCTCCATCGTCAATGCCCTGCTCGCGGTCAGCGCCGAACTGGGGCTCGCGGTCGTCGCGGAAGGCGTCGAAACCGCAGCCCAGCTCGAGATGCTGCACCTGCGCCGCTGCCCCTATGCCCAAGGCTATTTCGTGAGCCGGCCGCTTCCCTATGGGGAGATGCGGCTCTTCACCCTGAAGCCCTGGGCCGCACCGGTTTTTTCCTGAGGCCGGTTCAGCGGCCGACGGGCGGCTCCGGCAGGCCCAGCTCCGGCCGCAGATGACCGTAGCGATCGGGATCGAGGTAGCGGCCGTCCTCGTACAAGGCCCGCAGCGCGGCAAGGCCCGTTTGCGTGAAGTAGGCGCGCCGTCCGAGATCCTCCGCCGGAAGATCCATCAGCCCGCGCTCGATGAGGCCGGCGAGCACCGGCGGAATCTTCGGCTCGCCGCGGCGCTGCCCCGTGGTCCACAGATTGAGGCGAATGCCGTCGGCGAGGCGTGGCCGCAGGCCGAAGGCCGCCGCCAGTTCCTGCCGGAGAAAGCTGCGCTCCGCCGGGGTGAAGGGCAAGGCGGTAGGATGCTGGGTCATCGCGCGGTATCTCTGATCAGCAAGGCGACGAGGCCGGTCCAGCCCGTCTGATGAGACGCACCGAGCCCGCGCCCGGTATCGCCGTCGAAATACTCGTAGAAGAGCGGCAGTTCGCGGAACTGTGGATCGTTCTGGATGAGCGAACAATCACCATGGATCGGCCGTCGACCAGAGGCATCCTTGAGGAATAGCCGAGTGACGCGGCGGGCGAGTTCGTCCGCAATCTCCGCCAGCGTCAGCATGGTGCCGGAGCCGACCGGGCATTCCACCCGGAAATCCTCCCCGTAATAGGAATGGAAGCGCCGCAGGCTGTCGATGAACAGATAGTTCATCTGCACCCAGATCGGCCCGCGCCAGTTGGAATTGCCGCCGAAGACGCCGGAATGGGACTCCGCCGGCCAGTACGGCAAGGTGAATTCCTGTCCCGCCCAGGAAAAGACATAGGGCGCATGTTCGTGTGTCTTGGAGACGGAGCGCACCCCGTAAGGCGAGAGGAATTCGTTCTCGTCCAGCATGCGGTGCAGCAGGCATTTCATGCGATGCCCGCGCAACATCGAGAGCAGCGCGATGTGATGGACGCCAGGCATCTCCCAATTCGACACGAGCGCGCCGAGATCGGGACGATTCTCGACGAACCAACGCATGCGCGCCACCATGTCCGGCAGGCGCGGCCGATCGAACTGGCGCAGCACCTCGACCGCGAAAAGCGGAATGAGACCAACGATGGTGCGCGCCCGGATGGGAATCTTCTGCCCGTCCGGCAGTTCCAGCCGGTCATAGAAGAATTCGTCCTGCTCGTCCCACAGCCCACCATGCTTGGCGGCGGCTTCGGCGATATAGAGAAAGTGCTCGAAGAACTTGACCGCCATGTCTTGATAGACGGGATCGATCAACGCGAGCTCGATCGAGATGCGCGTGAGGTTCAGCGCATACATCGCCATCCAGGCCGTCGCGTCGGACTGGCTGAGCGTGCCGCCCATCGGCACGGGGGCCGAGCGGTCGAAGATGCCGACATTGTCGAGCCCGAGGAATCCGCCCTGAAAGATGTTGCGGCCGCCGGCATCCCGCCGGTTCACCCACCAGGTGAAATTGAGCGATAGCTTGTGCAGCATGCGCTTGAGGAAATCATGGTCCGGCGTGCCGGTGAGGTCGCGGTCGCGCTCGAAAACCCGCCAAGCCGCCCAGGCGTGCACCGGTGGATTGGCATCGCTGAACTGGTATTCGTATGCAGGGAGCTGGCCGTTCGGGTGCATGTAGTTGTCGCCCGTCAGCAGCAGCAACTGATCCTTCGCATAGGCCGGGTCGATTTCGACCAGCGGCAGACTGTGAAAGGCGAGATCCCAGGAGGCGTACCAGGGATATTCCCAGGTATCCGGCATCGAGACGATGTCGGCATTGCGCATATGCGTCCAGTCGACGTTGCGGCCGTTCCAGCGGCTGGCGGGCGGCGGCGGCTCGGCAGGATCGCCCATCAGCCAGGTACGCACGTCGTAGTCGTAGAGCTGCTTGGACCACAGCATGCCGGCATAGGACTGGCGCTGCACCAACCGAGCATCGGGGTCCGTCACACCGGTCTGCACTGCGGCGTAGAATTCATCCGCGTCGGCGACGCGGGCGGCAAAGACTGCATCGAAATCGGCGAAAGGGTCCCCCGCCGTCGTGGCCGCGCGGAAGCGCAGGCGCAGCACCACTTCGCCGCCCGCCGGCACCGTGACGCGGTGATGCGCCGCGCATTTCGTGCCATAGCCTTCGGCACGCAGCGCTGCCCGTTCCCCGTTCACGACGTAGCTGTCGATCCCGTCCTTGAAGGGGCCGGGCGCTTCCGCCTCGCCATAGAAGCGGCGCCGGTTGGTTTCGTTGTCACAGAACAGGAGCTCGCTCTCCTGCCCGACAAAGAGCCGCATTTCGGGCAGTTCAGGATGGACCGCCCGCGCCTCGCGCGGGCCGATCGCGCGGATCTCGGGCAGGTCGGTGCGGCCGGCCCAATCCCAGATGTTGCGCGCCCAGAGTTGCGGCAGCACGTGCAACTCGGCCGCCTCCGGCCCGCGATTGACGATGGTGACGCGCATCAGAATGTCGTCCGGCGCGGCCTTGGCATAGTCGACGAAAACGTCGTGGTAGCGGCTCTCGTCGAAGATGCCGGTATCGACGAGTTCGAATTCGCGATCGTCGTAGCCGCGCGCCCGGTTTTCGGTCAGCAGGCGTTCATAGGGAAAGGCCGCCTGCGGGTATTTGTAGAGCATCCGCATGTAGGAATGCGTCGGCAGGCCGTCGAGGTAGTAGTACAGCTCCTTCACGTCCTCGCCATGATTCCCTTCCTGGTTGGCGAGACCGAAGAGCCGTTCTTTGAGGATCGCGTCCTGCCCATTCCACAGGGCAAGGCCGAGGCACCAGCGCAGATGTCGCTCCCCAAAGCCCGCCAGGCCGTCCTCCCCCCAGCGATAGGCCCGGCTCCGCGCCTGGTCATGGGTGATGTAGGACCAGGAATCGCCGTCCGGGCTGTAGTCCTCCCGCACCGTGCCCCATTGCCGCTCGCTGAGATAAGGCCCCCAGTCGCGCCAGGTCGTGGAGGCACGGGCCGCCACCAGCCGCTTGCCCTCGGCGGTGGCGAAGAGCGCGGCAGGAGAGGAAGACATCGGCAGCACTCCAATCTGATCGCGGATGCTGTGCCGCGGCCGGCGCGCATCATCCTTGATCCTGAGCTATATCCGTCCTGCGCCGATCACGAAACAGGGGCCGCCCGCGCCCCAGCATCGAGGACCTTTGCATGAGCGACATCCCATCCACCCAGGACGCCAAACCGCTTTGGGAGGCGCGTGCGACGCTCGGCGAAGGGCCCCTCTGGTCCGCTGCGCGCAAGCGGCTCTTCTTCGTCGACATTCTCGGCCGCCGCATCCTCTCCTGCGGTCTCACCGGCGAAGACCGGGCCGAATGGCGGCTGGAGCACCGGCCCTGCTGGATCATCGAACTGGCCGGGCGCGAGGAGTTCCTGGTGGGGCTCGACCATGGCGTGGTCGTCATGCGGCTGGAAGCGGAAAGGCCCGCCGAGATTCGCCATCGGGTGACGGAGGCTACCGTGGTTCCCGCCGGCATGCGGCTGAACGATGCCAAGGCCGATGCCGATGGCCGCGTCTATTTCGGCGTCATGGACGATGCCGAGGTGGCGGCGACCGGTGGGCTGCATCTGCTCGGGGTGCAGGGCGCGGTGGAGGTTCTCGACCGCGACTACACGGTCACCAACGGCCCGGCGATCAGCGCCGACGGGCGCACGCTCTACCATGCGGACAGCCCGGCCCGCACCGTCTACGCCTTCGATCGGGCCGCCGATGGCAGCCTGACCGGCAAGCGCGTGCACATCCGCTTCACCGAGGCCGACGGCTATCCGGACGGCATGACCACCGATGCCGATGGTGGTCTCTGGGTCTGCCACTGGGATGGCGGGCGCGTCACCCGCTTCACCGCGGACGGCGCGCGAGACCGGGCCATCACCCTGCCCGTCTCGCGCGTGACCTCCTGCGTCTTCTGCGGCCCCGGGCTCGACCAGCTCGCCATCACCACCGCAGCCCATGGGCGCGCGGAGGAGGCGCTGGCCGGGGCCCTGTTCCTGACCCGACCGGGGGTACGCGGCCTTGCCCCGCATGCCGCACGCTTGGCGCTCTGAACGAAACATTCTAGTCTGCCGCACGCGGCCGAGCCGGCCGCGTTGCCTTCTCACCCACGACAATCAAGACAAGGAAAACCGATGGCGGGCCCTGCCCTCTACCGACGCGCGATCGTGCTCGGGCTGACCATCGCGGTCGGCGCCTTCGCCATCGACATGTACATCCCGGGTTTCGCGGCGATCGCGCGCGATCTCAAGACCGATCCGGGCACCGTGCAGCTCAGCATGACGAGCTTCTTCGTGGCGCTGGCCATCGGCCAGATCATCTACGGCCCGGTCTCGGACACCTTCGGCCGCAAGCTGCCGAGCTATGTCGGGCTCGGCCTTTTCGCGCTCGCCTCCGTGGGCGCCGCCTTCGCGCCCAGCATCGACATCCTCATCCTCTCCCGCTTTTTCCAGGGGCTCGGGGCGGCCGCGACGGCGGTGATCCCCATGGCGATCGTGCGCGACGAACATACCGGGCCGGCCGCGGCCCGGCTGCTGTCGCTCGCCATGCTGGCGCTCAGCGTCTCACCTATCCTGGCGCCGGTGCTGGGCGGGCTGATCGTGCAATACGCATCCTGGCGACTGATCTTCCTGGTCCTCATCGCCATCACGCTGCTCGTCGTGCTGATGATCGCCCGCATGCTGCCCGAGACGCTGCCGCCGGAGCGGCGGGTGAGCGGCCGGCCACTCGCCATCCTCGCAACCTACGGCCGGCTGATCAGCCAGCGGATCTTCATCCTGCCCATCTTGATCGCGGCTTCAGCACAGGCCGTGCTCTTCTGTTTCATCTCGGGCTCGCCCTTCGTCTTCGTCACGCTGCATCGCGTGCCACCCACGACCTACGGCCTGCTCTTCGCGCTTCATGCCATCGCGCTGATCGGGATCAGCCAGCTCACGGCAAACCTCATGCGCCGTTTCGGCGCCCGTCGGCTGCTCGGCGTCACCACGGCCGGGGCTGCAGCCGCGGCACTTGTGCTCGCGCTCCTCGTATGGAGCGGCATGGCGGCGTTCTGGCCCTTCATCGTGCTGACCATCACCACCTTCTTCTTCCTCGGTCTCATCATGGGACCGGCTTTTCTCACCGCGATGGAGCCCTTCGGCGCCACCGCCGGCGCCGCGGCCGCCCTCGGCGTTGGGCTCGAATTCACCATGAGTTCCGCGCTGACCGCGGTGATGGGACTGAGCGCGGACGGGACGGCCCGGCCTATGACCGGTCTCATGGCCATCGCCGCCTGCCTCGGCTTCGCCATCTGGCTGCTCTTCGTCAAAACCGTGCGGGTGCCCGCCGCTCACTCTTGAACCTGACCCGCGGCATGCGATGTCCGGGGTGGCATTGATGCCATCGGGAAAGGAAGACGCCGTGTCTGACACAACGAGTGAGGGGCGCCTGCAGCGAATTCGTGAAACCGCCTACGACCTTTGGGAGCAGGAAGGCCGCCCCGAGGGCCGGGATCACGATTTCTGGCTTCAGGCAGAAAAGATCGTCGACGGCGACGACGACGATACGGTGGTCGATCGCGAGAGCGAGGAAAGCTTCCCCGCGAGCGACCCGCCCTCGTTCAATCCGTAAGCAGAGCGCGGGCCGGCATAACCGGCCCGCCTCGTCGCCTCACCCCATCGTCGAGACGAAGGCGCCGCCGTCGAGCAGGAGGTTCTGACCGACGATGTAGCCGGCATGGGCCGAGCACAGGAAGGCGCAGGCATGGCCGAATTCTTCCGGCTGGCCGAAGCGGCCGGTCGGATTCTGTTGCGCCCGGGCCGCCATCTCCTCCTCCAGACTGCGACCATTCTTCTTCGCCGCATCTTCCATGGTCTTGCCGAGACGTGCCGTCTCGAAAGGCCCGGGCAGCAGATTGTTGATCGTCACATTGTGCCGCGCCACTTGGCGGGCGAGACCGCCGACGAAGCCGGTGAGGCCGGCGCGGGCGCCGTTGCTCAGCCCGAGGTTCGGGATCGGCGACTTCACCGAAGCCGAGGTGATGTTGACGATGCGGCCGAAGTGCCGCGCCGTCATGCCGTCAACCACCGCTTTGATCATGGCGATCGGCGCCAGCATGTTGGCGTCGATCGCCCGCAGCCAGTCCTCGCGCTCCCAATTGCGAAAGTCGCCAGGGGGCGGACCCCCCGCATTGTTGACCAGAATGTCCGGCTCGGGACAAACCGCGAGGGCCGCCGCACGACCCTCCGGCGTTGCGATGTCCCCCGGCGCAATCTCGACGCGGCCGCCCGTTTCATGGGCAATTGCTCGTGCCGCCTGAGCCAGCGCTTCGGGATCGCGCCCGGTGATCGTCACCATCACGCCTTCCTTGGCAAGGGCCATGGCGCATCCACGCCCTAGGCCTTTGCTCGCGGCACAGACAATCGCCCGCCGCCCTTTGAGCCCTAAATCCATCGGAGATCCTTCTCTAACGCTGCGACAGAAGGTATTGCTTGGCCCAGGGAGGGCAAGTGAAAGACGTCCGAACGCGCCTGCCCGCCAAAGTACATGCTATCGAAGGGAAGGGAGCCCCATGGTCCAACTGAGCAACGCGACGCTCGGCGCCTTGCCGCCCGGCGTCGTCTGGGCGGGCTATGACCGCAGCCGGCTCCGCGCCGGCATCGTGCACTTCAGCGTCGGCAACTTCCATCGCGCGCATCAAGCGGTCTATCTCGATCAGCTGATCGCCCAGGGCGGCCATGACGACTGGGCGCTCTGCGGTGTGGGGCTGATGGACGACCCGCGCGAGCGCGCCAAGGCGGCGGCCTTTCCGGCGCAGGACTGTCTCTACACCCTCACCATCTGCCCGCCGCAGGGCGCGCCCGAAATCCGGGTCATCGGCTCCATCGTCGAGTATCTCTTCGCGCCCGACGACCCGGAAGCGGTGCTGCGCAAGCTGTGCGACCCGGCGATCCGCATCGTGACGATGACGCTGACCGAAGGCGGCTACAACATCGACGACGAGACGCAGCAGTTCAAACTGGACACGCCCGACGTCGTGCATGATCTCGCGCATCCGGCGGCGCCGCGCACGGCCTTCGGCTACGTCGCCGAAGCTCTGGCCCGCCGCCGCGTAGCCGGCCTGCCCGCTTTCACCGTGCAGTCCTGCGACAATCTTCGCCACAACGGCCATGTCGCGAAGACCGCCTTCGTCGGCTTCGCCCGGGCGCGGGACCCGGAGCTTGCCGCCTGGATGGAAGCGGAGGTCGATTTCCCCAACAGCATGGTGGATCGCATCACGCCGGCGACGACCGACGCCGACCGCGCGCGCCTGAACGCCGCAAGCGGCGTCGCGGACGAGATTCCGGTCTTCTGCGAAGATTTCATCCAGTGGGTGGTGCAGGACCATTTCCGCCTGGGGCGCCCAGCCTGGGAGAAGGCGGGCGTGCAGGTGACCGAGGACGTCTGGGCCTATGAGCAGATCAAGCTGCGCATGCTCAACTCCTCCCACAGCATGCTGGCCTTCCCCGGCACCATTGCCGGCTACCGCCTGGTGCATGAAACGGTCGCCGATCCACTGATCGCGCAACTGCTGATGGATTTCTGGAACAAGGACGTGATCCCGCTGCTCAAGGCGCCGCCCGGCATGTCGCTCGAAGGCTACCGGGACAAGCTGATGGAGCGCTATTCAAACCCGGCGACCCGTGACCAGACCATCCGGATCGCGACCGATGGCGCCTCGCGCATTCCGATCTTCTCGGGCGACACGATCCGCACCATCCTGGAACGGGGCGGGGATTTCCGTCGCTGCGCCTTCCTTCTCGCAACCTTCGCCCGCTGCCTGGGCGGCGTGGACGACAAGGGCGAGACCTTCCATACGCCCGAACCGCGGCTGAGCGCGGCCGACCGGGCAACGGCCGCCGACCCCAATCCGCTCGCCTTCCTGTCGCTGCCGATCTTCGCCGGCCTCGGCATCGAGAAGAATGCGGACTTCGTGGCGGCCTTCCAGGGCTACCGGGAGCAGATCGCAGCGCGGGGGACGCTGGCAACGCTGAAAGACCTCCTTGCCGGCTGACGACGGATCGTTTCAGGATGGGCTCGGGGACGATACCGGGCCCATCCTTCAGCCCGCCGTCTCCCTCATCCGCATGAAAACTGTCCGCGCGACCGCCGCGGCATTGGGAGATCGCGTCCATGAACCCCTTGGGCATCCATGCCTTCGTCTGGTCCGGCGGATCGACGCCCGATGACCTGAGCCGCGCGCTCGATCGTTCCGTCGAGACCGGCTACAGCCTCATCGAATTTCCGCGCCTCGATCCGAAGAAATTCGACGTGCCGGCCTTCGCCCGCGCACTGGCGGCGCAGAAGATGGGCATCGCCGTCACCATGGGGCTGCAGCCGGGCTCGGACATTTCGAGCGAGGATGCCGAGACGGTCGCCCGCGGCGAAGCGGTGCTGCGCGAGGCCGTCTCTGTCGCGCGCGATCTCGGCGCCACGAAACTCGGCGGCATCCTCTTCTCCGCCCACGGCAAATACATGTCGATGCCGAGCGCCGCGGGACGCCGCAACAGCATCGACACGCTGCGGAAGGTGGCCCGCTACGGCGCGGAAGCCGGCGTCACCATCAACCTCGAAATCGTCAATCGCTTCGAGAGCAACCTGCTCAACACCACCGCGCAGGGATTGGCCTTCATCGAGGAGATCGGCGAGCCCAACGTCTACCTCCATCTCGACACCTTCCACATGAACATCGAGGAGGCGAATCCGGCGGATGCCATCCGCGCCGCGGGTGACCGGCTCGGCTATTTCCATGTGGGCGAGAGCAACCGCGGCTATCTCGGTGCCGGCACGATCGACTATGCGCCGATCTTCGATGCCCTGCTGGACAACGGCTACGCCGATACCATCACCTTCGAATCCTTCTCCTCGGCGGTGGTGGACCGGGACCTCTCCATCATCACCGGGATCTGGCGCAACACCTGGGACGACAACGTGGCGCTCGCGCACCACGCCCGTCGTTTCATTTCCGATCACTTGGAAAGCGCGCAGCGGCGCCGTACGATCACGCGTACGCCCTAACCGCCACGAAGGAGCCGCCATGGCGCTGCGTCGCAATCTTGGTTTGATGGAGGTCGTTGGCCTCTCGCTCTCCATGATGGCGCCGACCTCCGCCATGGCTTTCAACGTCACCCTGGCCGCAGGCGCCGCAGGTGTCGCGGCCCCGCTCGCCTTCCTGCTCAGCACGGCGATCCTGCTCGTCGTCAGCCTCTCCTTCGTGAGCTTCAGCCGGCGCGTGGCAAGCGCAGGATCGGCTTACGCCTATATCACGGCGGAGTTCGGCGCCGGGGCCGGCTTCATCGCCGGCTGGGCCCTGCTGCTCACCTACGTTACCTTCGGCGCCGGCATTTCGGTGCTGATCGGCAGCTTTCTCGACGCGGCGCTCAGCAACTATCACCTCGGCCTGCCGAAGTTCTGGATCCTGCACGGAACCTTGGCGATCCTGCTCGGCATGGTGCTGACCGCGCGGGATATGAAGCTCGCCACCCGGCTGATGCTGGTGCTGGAAGCAGTCTCAGTGCTCGCGATCATCGTCCTCGGCATCGCCATTCTCGTGGCCACCTCGAAAACCTCCGGCCTGCCGCTCTCACCCTTCCTGCCGGATAAGGCCTTCGGCTGGTCCGGCATCGGCTATGCATTGGTCTTCGCCATCCTCTCCTTCGCGGGCTTCGAAAGCGGCGCGACGCTGGGTGAGGAAGCGGCCAATCCCCGTATCGCCATTGCCGTCGCCCTGATCGGCACCGTGCTCGGCGCCGGTGTATTCTTCGTCTTCGCCGCCTATACGCAGGTCGTCGGCTTCGGCCTCGACCATGTGAAGGATTTGGCCTCCGCCGCGGCGCCGTTGAACACCCTGGCGCTGCGCTACGGCTCGCGCGATTTCGCGACGCTGCTCGACGTGGCGACCGCCATCTCCTCCTTCTCCTGCGTCCTCGCGGCCGTCAGTGCGGCGGCGCGGATGCTCTTCGCGCTGGGTCGCGCGGGGCTTGCCCCCGCCTTCGGCACGGTCTCGACCGGCGGAACGCCGGGGCGGGCCACCCTCGCCGTGGGCGGGCTGATGCTGGCCGGTGCCCTGCTCTGGGCGCCACAGGTCGGCGCCAACGACTATTACGGCGCCATGGGCACGATCGGCGTGCTGTCTCTGATCCTGGTCTATGTCGGGGTGACGATGGCGGCCGCCGTCTATGCGATCCGCCGTCGCGATGCGCTCTGGGCCTGCTTCGGCGCCGCGGGCGCCATCGCCATGCTTTGGCCGCTCTACAATTCAATCTATCCCGTGCCGGCCTTTCCGGGAAATCTCTGGCCATACGTCGTCGCGATCGATCTTGCCGTCGGCGCGGGTCTGCTGCTGCTGCGCCCATCGCTCGCGCGGGCGCCTCTGGTCGAGGCGGAGTAGAGCGGGCGCCGCTATTGGTGCGGACGGCGGGGATCGAACCCGCACTCCCGTCCGGGAGGCAGATTTTAAGTCTGCTGCGTCTGCCAGTTCCGCCACGTCCGCACCGGCGCGGGGCGAGGCTGAAAGAGCCGCCCCGTCTGGCGGGTTACCCTTGGGCGAGGCGCTTCGCGATGTCCAGCCCCATCCGGATCAGATTCTCCGAGGCCTCGGGCGTGTTGAAACCGTCATGCGAGGTCAGCGTCACGTTCGGCAGCGTGGTCAACACATCGCCCGCCGGCAGAGGTTCCACGTCGAAGACGTCGATCGCCGCGTGGCGCAGATGGCCGCTTTGCAGCGCCGCCACCATGGCCTCCGTCTCCACGAGGCCCGCGCGGGCCGTATTGACCAGAATGGCCCCCGGCTTCATCGCAGCGAAACACCCGGCATCCAGCACGCCACGGGTCTCGTCGGTCAGCAGGAGATGGAGGGAGAGCACGTCGCTCTCGCGCAAGAGCGTCGGCAGGTCGACGAAATCCACGCCGGGATAGCTCTTCGGCGTGCGGTTGCTGGCGATCACCCGCATGCCCGCGCCAAGCGCAATGCGGGCGACCTCGGCCGCGATGCCACCGAAGCCCCAGAGGCCGAGCGTCTTGCCTTTCAGTTCGATGCCACCGCCGCGGGGCCAGCCGCCGGCCCGCACGCTGCGATCGAGGAAGGCGATGTTGCGCGCCGCCGCCCAGATGAGCGCCATGGTGTGCTCGGCGACCGCCGTATCGCCATAGCCGCGGATGGTATGGACCTGGATGCCGAGCGCCTCGATCTCCTCCACGTTCATGTAGGAGCGCGCGCCAGTGCCGAGGAAGATGACGTGCTTCAGGCCGGTGACCTTCGCCATGGCCTCGGTCACCAGGAAGGTGTGGTCGTTGAGCATGAAGTCGTAGCCGGAATAGAGGCCGGGCATCTGTTCGGGCGTGATGACGTCGATCTCGTGCACCGTCACCGGCGGGTCATCCGGCCGATGGACCCGCGCAAAGACTTCGGCCAGACCGCCGCTCGCATCTGCATAGATGCCCTTCATCAGCCACTCTCCTCCAGCATGCGGGGACAGGCTGCGGTCTCGCGTCGATTTCGGCAAGGCCCCTGCCCCGTCGCGCGCGCGGTCTTTTCTTGACTGGCCAAGGCGCTTGTCGCAAAGCTCGCGCTCATTCTCCGGGTGATAGCGCGCTTCCTTCATGTTCCGTATTAAGTCGGGAGCCTTAGACCCAGCCGGCGCGGTGCCCTTGGAGCGCCGGACCTTCGGCCATGCCCCGCGCCCGGACACGCCCTACGTCCCGCCGCGCTATGACACATTCGACCCCGACGAGGAGGCGGACCCGCTCGACGAGGACGCGTTCTACGAGGCGCCGGCCGAGGCGGTGCTGCCGCCGCGCGCGAAATCCCGCTCTGTTGCAAAGGCGACCCGCCGCCCGCGCCGGCGGCTCCTCCTGCGTATTCTCAAATGGTCCATCCTGCTCTCTGTCTGGGGCGGCCTCGCCGTCGCGCTCCTGCTGCTCTGGTTCACCTGGGACATGCCGCGTCCCTCGGCCGGCGTCGCCGCAATGCGCCGCCCGGCCCTCGTGCTCACCGATAGTCACGGCCGCCCCTTCACCCATTTCGGCGACTATTCCGGCCAGATCCTGACGCTCAAGACGGTGCCGGCCTATCTGCCGGAAGCGCTGGTCGCGGTGGAGGATCGCCGCTTCTGGGAGCATGGCGGCCTCGATCTGCTGGGCATGGGCCGCGCCGGCGTCGTCGATCTCATGGCCGGGCACGTCGTCCAGGGGGGCTCGACCCTCACCCAGCAGGTGGCGAAGACGCTTTTCCTCAGCAATGCCCGCACCTTCCGGCGCAAGGCGCAGGAACTGCTGCTGACACTGTGGCTCACCCACCACTTCACCCCGGCGCAAATCCTCGAAATCTATCTCAACCGCGTCTATCTCGGCGCTGGCGCCTGGGGCATGGATGCGGCGGCCGAAACCTATTTCGGCGTGCCGGCCAGCCAGCTGAGCCTGTGGCAGGCGGCAATGCTGGCCGGGCTGCCGCGCGCGCCCTCCCGCTTCAACCCGCTCGCCGATCCGTCCGCCGCCATCGCCCGCACCAAGGAGGTGCTGGCCGCCATGGTGCGCTCGCAATACATCACGCAGGATCAGGCGGCGGCCGCGATCGGCGCGATCGACCTCACCCCCAAGGCCGCCGGCGGCGACTACTGGTTTTCCTCCTGGGCGGCGCAGCAGGCGGGGCCGCTCATCCCGGCCGATACCGATTCCCGCCTCGCCACCACCTTCGACCCGCGGCTGCAGGCAGCCGCCCAGACAGCGCTCACCACCATGCTGGCAGGGCCGGGCGCGGCCGCCAACGCTCATCAGGGCGCGATCGTGGTGATAGACGCCGCCACCGGCGCCGTGCGCGCCATGGTCGGCGGCTCGGACACCGGGCATGATTTCTTCAATCGTGCCGTGCTCGCGCGGCGGCAGGCCGGCTCCTCCTTCAAGGCCTTTGTCTGGCTCGCCGCCCTCGAAGCCGGGATGACTCCGCAAAGCGAGGTGATGGATGCGCCCGTCCGCATCGGCCAGTGGGAGCCGCGGGACTTCGAGCGCCGCTACATGGGCCAGGTGACGATCACCCAGGGTCTCGCCTATTCGCTCAATACCGTCTCCGCCCGGCTGCTGATGCAGGCTGGTGGCCCGCAGAAGGTCACGGCCGTCGCCCGCCGGCTCGGCATCACCGATCCCATCCCCAACAACGCGACCATCGCCCTCGGCACGCCGAGCGTCGGCCTGCTCGAGATGACCGGCGCCTATGCCACCTTCTTCAACGGCGGCCGCAGGGTGACGCCCCACGGCATCACCGCGCTCTATGCCGGCGGGCACGATCTCATCGCGCCGCCGCCCGCGCCGGTGCCGGTCATCTCTCAGGCCAATGCCGCGGCCATGCGGCAGATGCTGGGGGCGGTGGTGGCCTATGGCACCGGCCGCGATGCGGCGGTGTCCGGCTACTTCGTCGGCGGCAAGACGGGGACGACGCAATCGAGCCGGGACGCCTGGTTCATCGGCGGGGTGGACGGCATGGTGATCGGCGTCTGGGTCGGCAATGACGACAACACCGCCATGGGAAAGGCCGTGACCGGCGGCACCTTGCCTGCCGCGCTCTTCCACACGGTCGCCCTGGCGGTCACGCGGCCCTGATCCGGCCGCAGCCGTGGGGAAGCGCATCCCGGAGTCGAGTCGCGGGACGAGCGCGACCCTCGGCGCAGGACAGACCGTCACCACGGATCCCGACGATTGAGTGGGCGGTCGCTTTTTCGCTTGGCAAGCGCGAAGACTTTCCCAAGAGGCCACCGCGACTCGGCTGCGACACCCAAGATATGGCGGGCATCTTGCAGAACCCACCCATCATCTAGTGGAAGTTTCGAAAAGTCGTTGACCTTTGCGGAGGCCAGCGGTACCCGTCCAGTGTGACAACGCTTTCCAGAACCCGCCCTAATCTACGCGTCCGAGGCCGGTCCTTCATGGCCTTCGTGCTCTCGCCCGATGCGCCTCTGCGCGCCTGGATGGCCGAGCTCGACGCGCAAATCGAACGATCGGCGACCTTCTTCGCCGGGCGGCCCATCGTGGTCGATCTTTCCGGCATTCCGCAGACCGATCCTGATCTCGACACGCTGTTCGACGAGCTGCGCGCACGCGGCATTCGCGTCATCGGGGCCGAGGGTGCGGATGGGCTGACGCCGGCCATCCAGTCCGTGGGCGGCCCCTTGATCGGCGGCCGGCCGCTCGGCCTCTACGAAGTGCCGGACGACCCGCCGGACGAACCCGCGGCACCCGAGCCCACCTCCATGGTGCTCGACGAGCCCGTGCGCTCGGGCCAGACCATTCTCTTTCCGCAAGGCGATCTCACCGTGAGCGGCTCCGTCGCTTCGGGCGCCGAGATCATGGCCGGCGGGTCCATTCACGTTTACGGCGTGCTGCGGGGCCGCGCGATCGCGGGCGTGACCGGCAATCCGCAGGCGCGCATCTTCTGCAAGAAGCTCGACGCGGAACTGATTTCCATCGACGGCCTCTACATGACGGCCGAGGACATGGAGGCGTTCCGGGGCAAGTCCATCATGGCGCGGCTCGAAGGCTCATCCATCATCATCACCGAGATCAGCTGACGGCCGGCTCGGCGCTTACGACGACAGGGGTAAAGGCATGGCCAAAGTTCTCGTGGTGACCTCCGGCAAGGGCGGCGTTGGCAAGACGACATCGACGGCTGCCATCGGCGCCGCTCTCGCGAAGATGGGCAAGAACGTCGTCGTCGTCGATTTCGACGTCGGTCTGCGCAACCTTGATATCGTCATGGGGGCCGAACGCCGCGTCGTCTTCGACATGATCAACGTGATCCAGGGCGATGCGAAGCTGGCCCAGGCGCTGATCCGGGACAAGCGGGTCGAGACGCTGTCGATCCTCCCCGCCTCCCAGACCCGGGACAAGGATTCGCTGACCAGCGAAGGCGTGGCGCAGGTGATCGCCGAGCTGCGCGAGAAGTTCGACTGGGTGATCTGCGACAGCCCTGCCGGCATCGAGCGCGGCGCGACACTTGCCATGCATCATGCGGACGTCGCGCTGATCGTCACCAACCCGGAAGTTTCCTCGGTGCGCGACAGCGACCGCATCATCGGCCTGCTCGACAGCAAGACCGAACGCGCGGCCAAGGGTGAGCGGATCGAGAAGCACCTGCTACTGACCCGCTACGACCCGGCGCGCGCCGCGCGGGGCGACATGCTGAAGACCGAGGACGTGCTGGAGATCCTCTCGATCCCGCTGCTCGGCATCATTCCCGAAAGCCCGGAAGTGCTGCGCGCCTCCAACCTCGGCACCCCCGTCACCCTCGCGAACCCCGAGGCAGCGCCGGCCCGCGCCTATCTCGACGCGGCGAAGCGGCTGCTCGGCGAGCAGGTGCCGATGACCGTGCCCGGTGAGAAGACCAGCCTGCTCGGCAAGCTGTTCGGCAGGAGGGTCGCATGAGCTTCTTCAGCTTTCTGAGCCGGAAGCCGACCGCCAACGTCGCGCGTGACCGGCTGCAGATCCTGCTTGCGCATGAGCGGGCGACCTTCGGCGGCAACGCCGATCTGGTCGCCGTGTTGCAAGAAGAGATTCTTGCCGTCATCGCCAAGCACGTCTCGGTTGAGCGGGAAAAGGTGCAGGTCAAGCTGGACCGCGGCGACAGCTTCTCGACGCTCGAAATCGGCGTCGAGATCCCACCCGGTCTCGCCGAAAAGCAGGCTGGCGTAAAGAAGGCTGCCCTCGGGGCCTGACACCCGGGACGGCGCAGGGAGGCTTACCAATGTCGTTGCAGCGAGACGCGGAGGACGAGAGCGGCCGAGCGCCGGTCACGACCTTCGGCCCTGACTTTCCCTTCGCCTACGATCGCTGGATTTCGCATCCTGCGGGTCTCGGCCGCTTGCCCCCCGAGGCCTTCGGCCAGGAAGTCGCCGTCATCGGCGCCGGGCTCGCCGGAATCGTCGCCGCGCACGAACTCATGAAACTCGGCTTCAAGCCGGTCATCTACGAATCTTCCCGCATGGGCGGGCGTCTCCGCTCCGAACCCTTCAGCGGCACGGAGGGCGTCGTCGCCGAACTCGGCGGCATGCGCTTCCCGGTCTCCTCGACCGGCCTTTACCATTACATCGGCCAGAGCGGGATCGAGACGCGGGCTTTTCCCAATCCGCTCGACGCGGTGACGCCCTCCACCCTGATCGACCTCGAAAGTGAACAGTTCTACGTCGAAGGCGATGGCGGCGGCCGGCTGCCGCCGCTGCTGCAAGAGGTCTCGGACGCCTGGTCGGAAGCCCTGGAGCTGGGCGCGGAGTTCTCCGCATTGCAGGGCGCCGTCCGGAATCGGGACGTCGCACGGCTGAAGGAGATCTGGAACCGGCTGGTGCCGCTGTGGGACGAGCGCACCTTCTATGATTTCGTCGCCTCCTCCCCGGCTTTCCAGAAACTCTCCTTCCGCCATCGCGAGGTCTTCGGCCAGGTCGGCTTCGGCACCGGCGGCTGGGACAGCGATTTCCCCAATTCGATGCTGGAGATTCTGCGCGTGGTCGTGACCGCGCAGGACGAGGGGCAGCGCATGATGGTCGGCGGCGCCGAGCAACTGCCGCGCCGGCTATGGCAATTGGCGCCCACTGCCCTCGCCCATTGGCCGGCGGGCACCTCCCTTGCCAGCCTTCATGCTGGCGCCCCGCGCCCTGGTGTCACTCGCATCGCCCGGGCGGATGACGGGCGCATCGCCATCACCGACCGCTGGGGCGACACGCGCAGCTACAAGGCCGCGATCGTCACCTGCCAGTCCTGGCTGCTGACCACGCATATCGACTGCGACGAGAGCCTCTTCTCCCAGAAGCTTTGGATGGCGCTGGACCGCACCCGCTACATGCAGTCCTCCAAGACCTTCGTGATGGTGGACCGGCCCTTCTGGACGGAACGCGACGCCGAGACCGGCCGCTACAAGATGAGCATGACGCTCACCGACCGCATCACCCGCGGCACCTATCTCTTCGACAACGGGCCGGACAAGCCTTCGGTCATGTGCCTGTCCTATTCCTGGATGTCGGACGCGATGAAGGTGCTGCCGCTGGACGCTGAGCGGCGCGTGCGGCTGATGCTGGCCGCGCTTCAGAAGGTCTATCCCGACGTGGACATCGCCTCCCACATCATCGGCGAGCCGATCACCGTGTCCTGGGAAAGCGACCCGAATTTCCTCGGCGCCTTCAAGGGCGCGCTGCCCGGGCACTACCGCTACAACCGGCAGATGTTCTGCCACTTCATGCAGGACGCGATGCCGCCCGGCGAGCGCGGGCTGTTCCTGGCGGGGGACGGCATCTCCTTCACCCCGGGCTGGGCCGAAGGTGCGGTGCAGACGGCGCTCAATACCGTCTGGGGGGTGATGCACCAGTTCGGCGGCCAGACGACGGCGGAAAATCCCGGCCCGGGCGACGCGTTCGACGCCATCGCCCCCGTGGCGCTTCCAGGATAGGTATCCCTGAAAAAGAGGGCACGTACTGCTTTGGAATGAGTTGGTGAAGACTGGCCGCCCGAAGCTGCGGAAACCATGTCCTCTCGAATTGTAAGTTTACTTAGAGCCTGAAGCCGTAGGCCCTATGCTGCCGCGGCAACCGAAGGCTGAGGCGTGCCGATGGACCAAAGCTATCTGCCCACCGAGGAGGTGCCGATGCAGGCCGCTCCTGGGCGGGATCTTCGGCGTGTCGGCGCCCATCCTGACCATTGGTACCCACTCGCCTGGGCTCCCGAGCTGAAGCCGGGCAAGACCCTCGCCGTGACCTTCGCCGGAGAACCCATCGTGCTAGCCCGGCCGAAGGAGCCGGGGAGGCCCGTCTTCGCGCTGGAAGATCGCTGCGCCCATCGGCAAGTACCCTTGAGCCGCGGCCTCGTCGAAGGCTGCGCCATCCGCTGCGGCTATCACGGCTGGGCCTATGACCAATCCGGCAACTGCACCGACGTGCCCTATCTCGGCAAGGGCCGCCTACCAAACGGGGTCCGCGCCTATCCTTGTGTCGAAAAGGACGGCGTGATCCTGGTGTTTCCGGGCGACCCGGCGCTGGCCGGCGAAACGCCGTTGCCGGCCTTGGGCTCGGTCGCGAACCCCGCCTACAAGACCCGGCGCTTCGGCCAGGTCGTGGGCTGCCACTACAGCTTCATGCATGAGAACCTGATGGACATGAACCACCAGTTCTTGCACCGCAAGCAGATGGGCCAGATGCGGCCGCGCTTCCTGGGCCAGGCGCAGGGCGAGGACTGGGTAGAGGCGCGCTACAGCTTCGCCCGCACCGGTGGCAAGCAGCCCTGGGGCGAGGCCGCGATCTTCGGCCAGAAGCGCGGCGCGGGCGCCGAGTTCGCGGACAAAGACGTGATGACCATCCGCACGGAATATCCGTATCAGACGCTGAAGATCCGCATGAAGGACGAGACGCCGGTGATGGACCTGTGGATCGCCTATGTGCCGCAGGACCGGGCGCAGCGGACGAACCGGACCTTCGGCCTGCTGTCCGTGCACCGGCCCAAGATTCCTCTGCTCCTCGACCTCGCCTGGCCGCTGCTGATCCTGTTCACCGAGCGCATCTTCAAGGAAGACCGCGAGATCGTGGAGATGGAGCAGGCGGCGCATGATGCGCAAGGCTGCGACCGCAACCAGGAGGTCTTTCCCGTCATCCGCACCCTGCGGGCGCTGCTGGCGGCGCGCGGCACGTTGCAGGACGTGCCGCAGCTTCAGCCGGACGCCGTGCTGGCCTGAAGGCGTGCGGCCGCCCAGGCGGCGGCCTCGGCGAGGACAGCGTCGGGCTCGGCGGACAGGCGTTCGACTTCGGGAAGAAGCGAGGGATCGCCGCTGTTGCCGATAGCGATGGCGACGTTGCGCAGGAACCGGTTCCGCCCGATGCGCTTGACGGGCGAGCCCGCGAACAGTGCACGAAAGGCGGCATCGTCCAACCGGGCGAGATCGCGCAAGGCCGGCGCTTCCAAATCGGCCCGCGCCGCGAGCTTCGCCTCCCTGGCGGCTTCGGCAAATCGATTCCAGGGACAGACGGCGAGGCAATCGTCACAGCCATAGATCCGGTTGCCCATCGCTTCCCGGAATTCCTCGGGGATCGCCCCCTTATGCTCGATGGTGAGGTAGGAGATGCAGCGCGTCGGCTGTAGCCGGTAGGGCGCGGTGATCGCCGCCGTGGGGCAGGCGACCATGCAACGGGTGCAGCTGCCGCAGCGATCGGCATGCGGCGCATCGGGGGTGAGATCGAGTGTCGTGAAAATCTCGCCGAGGAAGAGCCAGGAGCCGTGGCGGCGGGAGACGAGATTGCTGTGCTTGCCCTGCCAACCGAGCCCGGCCTGTGCCGCGAGCGGCTTTTCCATGACCGGCGCGGTATCCACGAATACCTTGACCTGCGGGCGATCCGCCGCTGCGCGGCTGCCGATGAACTGCGCGAGGTGTTTCAGCTTTCCCTTGATGACATCGTGATAATCCCGATTCCGGGCATAGACCGAAAGATTGCCCCGCTCCGGCCGGGCGAGCGTTGCCAGCGCATCACTAGGCGGCGCGTAGGAGATGCCGAGGGAGATGACGGAGCGGACCTCCGCCCAGAGGCCGCGCGGATCGGCCCGCTGCTCCAGGCGCTCTGCCATCCAGGCCATCTCGCCGTGATGGCCTGCCTCCACCAGGGAACGCAGCCGCGCCCCGGCCTCCGGCGGCAATTCGGCCCGCGCGAAACCCACCGCATCGAAGCCGAGCACCTCCGCCTTGGCGCGGATCTCGGCTTCAATGGCGGCAGGCGGGCTCATCCCCGGCCGCGATAAGTCGGAACACCCTGATCGGGCAGGAACACGCCCGCGGGCGGCGCACCGGTCTGCCAGAAGACGTCGATCGGAATGCCGCCGCGCGGATACCAATAGGCGCCGATGCGCAGCCAGCGTGGGCTGAGCAGATCCACCAAGCGTTGCGCGATCATCATACTACAGGCTTCATGGAAGGCGCCGTGGTTGCGGAAGCTGGTGAGGAAGAGCTTGAGCGACTTGCTCTCCACCAGCCATTCACCGGGAATGTAGTCGATCACGATATGGGCGAAATCGGGCTGGCCGGTCATCGGGCAGAGGGAGGTGAATTCCGGCGCGGTGAAGCGCACGACGTAATCCTGCCCCTGGTTCGGCGCGGGCACCCGTTCCAGCACCGCATCTTCGGGCCGGGCGGCCGGGCGCGCTTCGGAGCCGAGCTGCGTCAGGCCGGCATAGGGGTTATCGGTTGCGGACGGCTGCTCAGTCATCGACGTCTCCTTCCGCCCAGCGGGCGCGCACGGCGGCACTATACGCCTCGAGCCGGCCGTCGAGGATGGCCGCGCGGGCGCCGGCCACCAGTGTCTGGTAATAGGTGAGGTTATGCCAGGTCAGCAGCATCGGCCCCAGCATCTCCTCGGCACGGAAGAGGTGATGCAGATAGCCGCGCACATGGCGCTGGCAGCCGAGGCAGGTGCATCCGGGGTCGAGCGGCCGGCCGTCATCCGCGAAGCGGGCATTGCGCATGTTGAGGATGCCGCGCGAGGTAAAGGCGCGCCCGGTGCGGCCGGCGCGCGTCGGCATGACGCAATCGAACATGTCGATGCCGCGCGCGATGGAGCCCAGCAGGTCGTCCGGCGTGCCGACGCCCATGAGATAGCGCGGCTTGTCCTTCGGCATATGGTCCCAGGTCGCCTCGATCATGGCGAACATGGTCTCCTGCCCCTCGCCCACCGCGAGGCCGCCCAGCGCATAGCCCTCGAAACCGATCTGCATCAGCGCGTCGATCGAGCGGCGACGCAGATCCGGGAAGACCGAACCCTGGACGATCCCGAAGAGCCCGTAGCCGTCACGCGGCACGAAGGCCTCGCGCGACAGACCGGCCCAGCGCATGGACATTTCCATGGAAGACTTCGCCTGTTCCTCCGTCACCGGGAAGGGCGGGCATTCGTCCAAAACCATCGTGATGGTCGCATCCAGCTTGTGCTGGATCTGTACGGAGATCGCGGGGGTCAGCCGGTGCTTCGACCCGTCGATATGGGACTGGAAGGTGACGCCATCGGCGTCGAGCTTGCGCAGGCCCGCGAGCGACATGACCTGGAAGCCGCCGCTGTCCGTCAGGATCGGTCCCGCCCAGTCCATGAGCTTATGCAGGCCGCCGAAGGCAGCCACCTTGTCCGCGCCGGGCCGCAGCATGAGGTGATAGGTGTTGCCGAGCACGATGCCCGCCCCCGTGGAGCGGACGGCATCCGCCGTCATGCCCTTCACGGTGGCCGCCGTGCCGACCGGCATGAAGGTCGGGGTCGGCACACACCCATGCGCCGTCTTCAGCGTGCCGGCGCGGGCATAGCCATCGGTCGCTTCGGGCTGCCAGGTCAGGCTCATGCCGCGCGCTCCAGCAGGGAGGCATCGCCGTAGGAGAAGAAGCGATAGCCATGGGCGATGGCGTGGGCATAGGCCTCGCGCATCCGGTCGAGCCCCATGAAGGCCGAGACGAGCATGAAGAGGGTGGATTTGGGCAGGTGGAAATTGGTCATGAGCCGATCGACGATGCGGAACTGGTAGCCCGGGGTGATGAAGATATCCGTATCCCCCGTGAAGGGCTGCAAGGTGCCATCCGCGGCGGCGGCACTCTCGAGCAGACGGAGGCTGGTGGTGCCGACGGCGACGACCCGTCCACCGGCCGCACGGGCGGCATTGATGCGGGCGGCGGTATCCGCCGTCACGATCCCGCGCTCGGCATGCATGCGATGCTCGGAGATGTCGTCCACCCGAACCGGCAGGAAGGTGCCGAAGCCGACATGCAGCGTAACGGTGGCACGGCTCACCCCGCGGGCATCGAGTGCGGCGAGCAGCGCCGGCGTGAAGTGCAGGCCGGCGGTGGGCGCGGCGACCGCGCCCTTCGGGTTGGCGAAAACCGTCTGGTAATCCGCCGCATCCTCCGCCGTCGGGCCCTGCGGGCGTTCGATATAGGGCGGCAGGGCAAGAGCGCCCGCCTGCTCCAGCGCGGCCGCGAAGGCATCCCCCTCGCGGTCGAAACGCAGGGCCACGCTGCCATCGGCCCGGCGTTCCACGACAGTGGCGGTGAGGTCCGCACCGTCGATGTCCAGCCGGTCCCCCTGGCGCAGCCGCTTGGCGTTGCGCGCCAGCGCCTGCCAGGAACCGTCGGGCAGCGGCCGGTCCAGCGTGAGGCCGATGCGCGCCTCCCCGCGTTTCGCCGAAAGCTGCGCCGGGATGACGCGCGTATCGTTCGCGACGAGGATGTCCCCCGGCTGCAGCAGCGTGGGCAAATCACGAACGATGAGGTCCGTGAGGCGCGTTGCCGTCACATGCAGCAGCTTCGCGGCATCGCGCGGCTTCACCGGATGGTGGGCGATCGCCCCGTCCGGCAGATCGAAATCGAAATCGGAGAGGCGCATCAGTCTTCGAGGTAGGTCGCGATCTCGATGAGATTGCCGTCCGGGTCACGGCAATAGACGGAACTCATCGGGCCGAGGGCGCCGAGGCGCGGCACCGGCCCCTTCTCCACCTTCAGTCCGCATTCCTTGAGATGCTTGATGATGTCTTCGGTGCCGAGGCCGGTGACGAAGCAGAGGGAGGCCGAGCCCGCACCGGCGGAGGCGCCGATGTTCGTGGGGTCTTCGGAGGTGGTGTAGAGGTTGATCTTCTGGCCGCCGAATTTCAGCGCCGTCCGCCCTTCCTGGCCGAATTCCTCGCGCTCCATGCCCAGCACGCGCTGGAACCAGGACGCCGTCTTTTCGACGTCGCTGCAGGTGAGCGAGATGTGGTCCAGCCGGTCGATGGTGAAACGCATGCCTCGAAGCCTCTCCTTGCGGTGCCGGCAAAGCGGCCGAAGGGCGGCCCATAGCGGAATACGCTGCGGGAGGAAACGTTCTGGCTGCGGGGCTGGTTCCACCTCGCGGATCGGCGTTGCGCTTCATCGCTGGTTGTCGCTACGCGACGAGTGACATCTTAGCGCTCGGCGGGAGATCACCATGACGCGTGAAGAGGAGAGTGTCCGCTATTCAGCCGCGGAGCTTCGCGCCATGCGCGAGCGCGGCGCTAGCAAAACCGATGTCGCGCGCGTCAGCGCGAAGACCGAGGACGAGCTGGAACGCGATATCGCATTCGACCCCGATTGGGCGGAAATCCCGCGCGATTGGCGGAAGAACGCTGAACAGATCATGCCTGGCCAGACGCAGCTGCTCTCACTTCGGCTCGATCACGACGTGGTGCAGTGGTTCCGTGACCAGGGGCCAGGGTACCAGACGCGCATCAATGCCGTGCTGCGCGCCTTCGTGCAGGAGCAAACCCAGCGTCGTGCCTGAGCCGCCGCGCGTGGTCGACGCGGCGGCCTACATCTTTTCTTTGATACCCTGACGGATCAGCCACCAATTCACGGGATAGGTGGTGCAGAAACCCACCACCATCGCGATCTGCATGGAGAGCCAGTAGCTCCATTCGCTCGCCGAGAGGTGTGGCCACAGCCAGGCCCGCCCCAGCATGACGACGAACATGCCGATCTCATAGGCGAGGAGCGACAGCGTATCGATCTTGATGGCTGCGAGAATACCCTCTCTCACCCCGAGCTTGCGCATCGGCGCCACGGAAAAATACTGGAAGAGGATGCCGAAGAGATAGGCGAGGATGAAGCCCAGGACGATCTTGGCGCCGACATCGGAGCCGAACAGCGTGAAAGCCGCAGCCACGACCAGCCAGTCCCCGAGGAAATCGCCCAGCGCGCAGCCGGCGCCGCAATGGGTGGCACCGTTGAAAGTCGCCTGCCACATCGGACGCTCGTGGTGATGATGGCCCTGCCGGCCCGCGGCCGCCGGACGGCCGAACCAACCATAGAAGAGAAGGCCAATCGGCCCCCAATAGAGCAGCGTCAGCGGCCAGACGGCATTCATGATGGCCATGGGCTGCCGGCGGCCGAGAAGAACGATGTCAGCGAGTATGGCCAGGGCGCCGAGGATGGACAGCGGCCCGTAGACGGCGGCAAGGCTCTGGAACCAATGCGGCGGCATGCGGCGATCCTTCTGCAGGAACGCCGTTACAGATCGGGACGTGGTCAGCCGCCGCCAACCTGTGCCGAGATCACTCCTTCGGCGGCGTGCGCCGGCGGAAAGCGTCCAGGCTGACGACCTGAGGCGTCTCGGAGACCGCGGGGGCAGTCCCCTCCTCTGTCGGAGCCGACACGTCCTCCTCGGCCTCTTCGCTGTCCAGCATCTCGTGCTCGTAGGGGCGCGGCTGCATGCGCAGCCCGAAGCGCACATGCGGATCGGCGAAGCCGGTGATGGCCCCCGCCGGAATCACCAGGGTCGCTGGGATGCCGGAGAAGGAGAGGCCCACCGTCAGCACTTCGTCCTCGTCCACCTTCAGATCCCAGAACTGGTGCTGCAGGACGATGGTCATCTCCTCCGGATACTGCGCCGTCAGGCGGGAGGGGATGTGAACGCCCGGATAGTCGGTGCGAAAGGTCAGGTAGAAGTGATGTTCGCCCGGCAGCCCGTGCTCCGCGGCATAGGCCAGGGCGCGAACGGCGACCTGCCGCTGCGCCTCTTCCAGCCAGGTTTCGTAGGGCAGGAGGCTCGGGGGCAGTTCGGTCGGCTCTTCGGTCACGCAGGTCTCCGTTGGCACGCCTCGGCGCGGTCTCGCAGTGGTCGTCAAGCGACGCGATGCGCGCCGGCATAGCGCGTCACAACTCTCCGGGCCAGATCGTCTGGAACCAGAAAGGCAAATCTATGGTGACGACGGGAAAGATTATAGGGGGCTTCTGTTGCCCGGTGCCCCCCGAACCGCGCTTGTCACTGCTTACGCAGCGATAGCGAATGCCTCATGATTGTCATTGGCATTTGTAAAATGACCCGATAACGGCGGAATCATGCCGAGCGAAAGATGCACCTTTACCACGCGTGTCGAGCCTGTTTCGCCCCCAAGCGCCTCAGGATTATGAACCTGAGAGAATTGGTGGAGGCGCCGGGTACTGCCCCCGGGTCCACTACGTTTATTCCGAACACCGTTTATCGCCATAGCTGGCCAGAAGGCCGGCAGGTCGAATATAGGGCCTGGGCATGACGAAGAGAAGGGGCATGGCGTGAGCCTGAGCGAAGACCAGACCAACGCGATTCCCGCGGCTGAGGAGGCCGGCGAGACCACCTTGCGGGCCACCGTTCCGGCCCTCGAGGACCGTCTGTATCAAGCGGTTCCGCTGCTCGACCACGGCTTCGTCCGCGTCATCGACTATATGGGCGACGACCAGGCGATCGTTCAGGCGGCCCGCGTTTCCTACGGGCGCGGCACCCGCAAGGTGAGCGAGGATCGCGGCCTGATCCGCTATCTGATGCGCCACCGCCACACGACGCCGTTCGAGATGTGCGAGATCAAGTTCCACGTGAAGCTGCCCATCTTCGTGGCGCGGCAGTGGATCCGGCACCGCATGGCGAGCGTCAACGAATATTCGGCGCGCTATTCGGTGATGGACCGGGAGTTCTACATCCCCGCCCCGGCCCAGCTCGCGGCGCAGTCCACCCTCAACCGCCAGGGCCGGGAGGCGGTGCTGGAAGGGGCGGAAGCCGCCCAGGTCCTCGACCTGCTGCGGGGTGACGCCGAACGCTGCTACCGGGATTACGCCTGGATGCTGAACGAGGGTACGGAGGAGATGCCTGCCGATCCGGCGCGGCAGGGCCTGGCGCGCGAACTCGCACGCATGAACCTGACCCTGAACACCTACACGCAGTGGTACTGGAAGACGGATCTGCACAACCTCTTCCACTTCCTGGCGCTGCGCGCCGACAGCCACGCCCAATACGAGATCCGCATTTACGCGGAAGCGATGCTCGACATCGTCGATGCCTGGGTGCCGATCGCGGCGGAAGCCTTCCGGGACTATCGCATGGGCGCCGTCACCTTCTCCGCGCCCATGATGGCGATCCTCCGCCGCATGCTGGCGGGCGAGGCGGTCACCCAGGAAAACAGCGGTCTTTCTCTGCGCGAATGGCGGGAGATGATGGCCAGCCTCGGCTGCGCGGACTGATCCGGCCGCCGCTTCGGAGAAATTTTCGCACGCGGTTCATCCGGTTATCGACCCGGGGCGCGATGTCGGGCAGCATCACAAATGTTCCGCCCGACCTTGCCCCGCCCCGTCCGATAGCGAGGAAGATCCCGCCCAATGTCGATCCACGCCGCCCTCACGCATCGCACCAGCTACCGCTACGACCGCCTGGTCAATCTCGGTCCTCAAACCATCCGGCTGCGCCCAGCGCCGCATGCCCGTACCCCGATCCTCTCCTACGCCCTGAAGATCACGCCTGAGCCGCATTTCCTGAACTGGCAACAGGACCCGCAGGGCAATTTCCAGGCCCGCGTGGTCTTCCCCGAGCGGGTGACGCATTTCGACGTCACGGTCGACCTCGTGGCCGACATGGCGACGATCAATCCTTTCGATTTCTTTCTGGAGCCGCAGGCAGAGTTCTTCCCCTTCGCCTATGACCCGGTGCTGCATGAGGAGCTGGCACCCTTCCGCCGGCTGATGCCGCTCGGCCCCGAACTGGAACGCGTGCTGGCCGCGATTCCGCGCACGCCCCGGAAGACGGTCGATCTGCTGGTCGAGATCAACCAGATGCTGGCGAACCGCATCGCCTACATCGTGCGCATGGAGCCCGGCGTCTGGACGCCGGAGGAGACGCTGGCGCGCGCCACCGGCTCCTGCCGTGACAGCGCCTGGGTGCTGGTGAACCTGCTGCGCCATCTGGGCTTCGCCGCCCGCTTCGTCTCGGGCTACCTCATCCAGCTCGTCGCCGACCAGAAGCCGGTCACCGGCCCCGAAGGCCCCACGGCGGATTTCACAGATCTGCACGCCTGGGCAGAGGTCTATCTGCCGGGTGCGGGCTGGATCGGACTCGATGCCACCTCCGGCCTGCTTGCCGGCGAGGGCCATATTCCGCTCGCGGCAACGCCCGAACCTGCCTCTGCCGCGCCCATCTCCGGCGCCGTGGATGAATGCGAGACCACCTTCGACTTCGACATGAAGGTCGTCCGCATCAGCGAGACACCGCGCACCACCAAGCCCTATACGCCGGAAACCTGGAACGAGATCCTGCGCGCCGGCGCCCGCGTCGACCGCGCGCTGCTGGCCTCCGAAGTGCGCCTCTCGATGGGTGGCGAGCCGACCTTCGTCTCGGCGCATGATTTCGATTCGCCGGAATGGACGACGGAGGCGCTGGGCCCCACCAAGCGCCGCATGGCTGGCCGCCTGCTCCGCCGCCTTGCCCCGCTCTGGGCGCCGGGGGCGGCACTGCAATACGGCCTCGGCAAGCACTATCCGGGCGAGCAGCTGCCGCGCTGGGCGCTGCATTGCCACTGGCGGCGTGATGGCGAGCCCATCTGGCTCGACCCTGCCCTCCTTGCCTCCGACGACGATACCGACAATGCGACGCCGGCGGATGCCGCTCAGTTCGCGGCCTTGCTGGCCGAGCGGCTGGGCCTCGACCCCGCCTTCGTCATCCCGGCCTATGAGGACATCCACTACTTTCTGTGGCGGGAGAACCGGCTGCCCGCCAACGTCATCGTCGAGGATGCGAAGCTGCGCGACCCGTTGGAGCGGGCACGTCTCGCCCGCGTCTTCGGCCAGGGATTGGGCTCGGTCGTCGGCTCCGTCTTGCCGTTGCGCCGCGTCGCCCAGGGCGACGGTCGCATCTGGGAAAGCGGCAAGTGGTTCTTCCGTGATGGGCCGATGTTCCTCATTCCGGGCGACAGCCCCGTCGGCTTCCGCCTGCCGCTGGAAAGCCTGCCCTGGGCCGACCCTGCCCATCTTCCCTACGAGACGGAGCGCGACCCCTTCAGCCCGCGCCCGGCCCTGCCGCCCCACCCCCATGCGGACCGCCAGGCGCGCCTCTATGGCACGTCCGGTCTCAACGCAGGCACTGCCGGCGATTGGCGTTCGGGCTATGGAACACCGGACCAGCCAGTGTCGCAGGACCCCGACTGGGAGAGCGGCCGTCCGCGGCCCGGGCAGGAGGAGCCCGGCCTAGTGCGCACCGCCATGGCAGTCGAAGCCCGCGGTGGCCTCATCCACGTCTTCTTCCCGCCGCTTTACGAGGCGGAAGATTGGATCGACCTCGCCGCCGCCATCGAAGCGACGGCCGCGGAACTCGGCCGCAAGGTCTTCCTGGAAGGCTATCAACCGCCCTCCGATTCCCGGCTGCAGAGCTTCTCCGTCACCCCCGATCCCGGCGTGATCGAAGTCAACGTCCATCCGGCCGCAAGTTGGGCGGAGCAGGTGGAACGCACCGAGCAGCTCTATGAGGTGGCCCGTGAGGAAGGCCTCGCCACGGAGAAGTTCATGCTCGACGGCCGCCATGTCGGCACCGGCGGCGGCAACCACGTGGTGATGGGTGGCATGGAGGTGGCCGACAGCCCCTTCCTCCGCCGGCCGGATCTGCTGAAATCCCTCCTCGGCTTCTGGCAGAACCATCCGAGCCTGTCCTACCTCTTCAGCGGCCTCTTCATCGGCCCCTCCTCGCAGCATCCGCGCATCGACGAGGCGCGGATGGACAGCCTGAACGAACTCGATATCGCCTTCAGCCAGATCAGCCCCTTCAAAGAGACGCCGCCCTGGCTGACCGATCGGCTGTTCCGCAACATCCTGGCGGACATGACGGGCAACACGCATCGGACCGAATTCTCGATCGACAAGCTCTACGCGCCGGAGGCGATCGGCGGCCGCCGCGGCCTCGTCGAATTCCGCGCCTTCGAGATGCCGCCGCATGCGCAGATGTCGCTCACCCAGGTGCTGCTCATGCGCTCGGCCATCGCCGCCTTCTGGCAGAAGCCTTATGAGCGGCCGCTGATCCGCTGGGGCGCCCGGCTGCACGACGATTTCATGCTGCGCCATTACGTGACGCAGGATTTGGAAGACGCGCTCTTCGATCTCGCCCAGCTCGGCTTCTCCATCCCGCCGGACTGGTTCGCGCCGCACATCGAGTTCCGCTTCCCGGTCATCGGCTCGGTGGGGGTGCATGGCACGGAGCTGGAACTGTCCCATGCGCTGGAACCCTGGCACGTTCTGGGTGAGGATCCGGCGGCCGGCGGCACGGTGCGCTATGTCGACAGTTCCGCGGAACGCCTGCAAGCACGCGTCACCGGCTGGGTGGCGGAGCGCTTCATCCTTGCCTGCAACGGTGTCGCCGTGCCGCTGATGCCCACCGAGACCCTGGGCGAATATGTCGGCGCCGTGCGCTTCAAGGCTTGGAACCCACCCTCCGCCCTGCATCCGACGATCCGGGCGCAATCGCCGCTGGTCTTCGACATCTACGATCGCTGGAGCGGCCGCTCCCTCGGCGGCCTCACCCATCACGTCTCGCATCCGGGCGGGCTCAGCTACGACCGTTTCCCGGTCAACGCGAACGAGGCCGAGGCACGCCGGCGGTCGCGCTTCAGCGTCAACCGGCATCACCCGGGGCCGATGGCCGAACCGCGGGGCGCCGCAGGGCCCGAACATCCGCGGAGTCTGGATTTGCGCCGCTTCACCTGATCGGGCCATAAGCGACACCGAATCATGACCGGTACGAGATGAATTCGCTGGGGCTGCAGGGCGGCGTCGATGAGATGGTGGATGGCGCGCGCCATGTCCGCCCTCATTGGCGTGGCGTGCTCGGCGGTCTCTCGATGCTCTCGGACAGTCTGGCCGCCCGCCAGCGGCGGTTGGACCAAGCCTTTGAGGACGAAGGGGTGCGCAGCATCCTGCCTGGCGCGGACGGCGCCGGGCGCGGGGATCATGAAAACCTCTGGCGCTGCGACCCCATTCCGCTCGCCATTTCGGCCGAGGAATTCGCCAGTCTCGAGCTGGGTCTCGCCCAGCGCGCCCGCCTGCTCGAAGACCTGCTGGACGATCTTTACGGCCCACAGGACTGCCTGGCCCAAGGCCTGCTGCCGCCGCATCTCGTCTTCGCCAATCCGGGCTTCCTGCGCGCCTGCCACACCATCCCCGGCATCCGCCAGCCGCGCCTGACCTTCTATGCGGCCGACCTGATCCGCGCGCCGGACGGGCGCTGGCATGTGCTGAGCGACCGTACGTCGGGCGCGGCAGGTGCGGGCATGGCACGTGAGAACCGCCGCATCCTGGCCCGCGTCGTGCCGGAGATGTTTCGTTCGGTGCAGATGCGCGCACTGCGCCCCTTCTTCGACCTGTGGCAGGATTCGCTGACCGAAGCGGCCCCGCCGAGCCGCCCCTATCCCAACGTGGCCCTGCTGACGCCGGGCCCGGGCAGCCCGCACTGGCTGGAACACATGCTGCTCGCCCAGGAGCTGTCCTGCCAGCTCGTGGAAGGCGGTGACCTCACCATCCGCGGCGGCGCCGTCTATCTCAAGATGCTCAACGGGCTGCACCGGATCGATGTACTGCATCGCCGCCTCGACGGCCGCATGCTGGACCCGCTGGAGCTGAACGCGAACAGCCTGCTCGGCGTGCCGGGTCTCATGGATGCCTTGCGCGCGGGGGCCGTGCGCGTCGTCAACGATCCGGGCTCGGGGCTAACCGAGGCACCGGCTCTGCCGCGCTTCCTGCCCGGAATTGCAGCCCATCTGCTGGGCGAGGCTTTGTTGCTGCCAAGCGTCGAGACGCTGTGGCTGGGGGATGCCGCCGACCGCGCCCGCGTGCTGGCCGATCCCGCCGGCTGGATGATCCAGCCGGCGACGGAAAGCGCCGGCCGCACCTGGCACACGCCGGAGATGGAGCCCGAGGCGCGCAGCCGACTCTTTGAAAAGATCGCCGCAGCGCCCAGCGATTTCGCGGCCCTTGCGGCGGTGTCCCCCTCCCTCGCCCCCTGCGCGCGCGGCAGCACCTTGGTGCCGCAGGCGATCGTGCTGCGCATGTTCCTGGTTCGCAACGGCCGCGGTTGGCACGCCATGCCGGGCGGCCTCGCCCGGCACCTGGAACCGGGCCAGCTCACCGGGCAACTGCCGGCTCGTGGCATCTCGAAGGATGTCTGGGTGCTGGCCGAAGGCAGTGAGCACATCGTGGGACCGCCCGCCGCCCGCCAGGCGCCTCTGCCCATCCGGCGCACCATCGGCGAATTGCCGAGCCGCACGGCCGACAACATGTTCTGGCTCGGCCGCTACATCGAACGTCTGGAGACCGCGGCGCGCCTGACGCGGGCGCTCATCCTTCGCCTCGGCCGCAACCAGCCGATGCCGCGCGAGCAGTTGGAGCTGCAACTGCTCGACGACTGTCTGGCCGCCTCCCATCTCGGCACGGCTGATAGCGCCGCCACCAGCATGCCCTCGGCGCTCACCATTACGGCCAGCCTGCGCGACAATGGGCCGATCGGCCGCCTGCTGGCCCAGGCCGGCCGCCTGACGGACCTCGTGCGGGACCGCCTGACGGGCGAGATGTATGCCGCCTTCACTCATATGCTGCGCACGGCAGCGGACGAGATTGCGGATGCGGGTGGTAGCCTGGACGGTCTGGCCCAGGTGATGGCGAGCATCCAGCGCTTCTCCACCGTCGTCTCCGGCCTCGCCGCCGAGAACATGGTGCGCGGCGGCAGCTGGCTCTTCCTCGACATGGGGCGACGGATGGAGCGGGCGGCATTGACGGCGGACAATCTCGCCGTCGTCCTCGACCAGCCGGAACCGCGCTGGGAACTGGGCCTGCGCCTCGCGCTCGAACTCTGCGATTCCGCCATCACCTATCGCAGCCGCTACTTCACCACCTTGCAGGCCGGCCCCGTGCTCGACCTCGTGATCGCCGACGAAGGCAATCCCCGCGCCGTCGCTTTCCAACTCGCGACCCTCGCGCGGCTGCTGCGCGACATCGGCGAAGGCGGCGACGACCGGCTGATGGCGCAGACCGAGAGCTTGCAGCGCCTCGCCCAGGAGATCGTCGCCGAAGTGGTGGCGGCACGCGAAAGTGGCAGCGCGCTCATCGAGGTGCCTGCCCGGCTGCGGAGCCTCGCAGAGGGCGTGCGCGGCCTTTCCGACCTGCTGTTCCGACGTTACTTCGCCCTGCTGCCCATGCCGCGCGCCGTCGGCATCGAGCAGGAAGACGAGGCTGCGCCGCTGCGCGGCGCCGCCTGATCCGGGCCGCCCATGCGCTTCCAGCTCCGTCACACGACCACCTATCGCTATGCCGAGCAGGTCGATCTCGCCAGCCACATGCTGCACCTGTCGCCGCGGCGGCTGCCCTGGCAGCAGGTCTCCGACCTCCGCATCCTCTGCGACCCGGAGCCGAACCGCACCAGTGTCGCCACCGACCATTTCGGCAACGAGGTCCACTGGATCTTCATCGACCAGCCGCATGACGTGCTGGAAGTGACGGCGGAATCGACGGTTGACGTGGTCTTTCCGCCCGCGCCTGCGCCGGAAGCGACGCCGCCTTGGGAAACGGTGGTGGCCCAGGCGCGCGCCGCCGGGCCGCGCGCCTGGGCGGCAGCCGAGTTCGTCTTTCCCGGTCCCATGGTGCCGAACGACCAGGGCGCCGGCCCCTATGTCGCCGCGTCCTTTCCGGCGGGCCGGCCGATTCTCGCCGGGCTCATCGACCTCAACGGCCGCATCAAGCGCGACTTCGCCTTCCGCCCGCTGAGTACGACCATCACCACCTCGGTAGCGCGCGTCATGGCGCAGCGTGCCGGCGTCTGCCAGGATTTCGCGCATCTCATGATCGCGGGGCTGCGCGCGCTTGGCATCCCGGCCCGCTACACCTCGGGCTATATCCGAACCTATCCCCCGGCGGGGCAGGCGCGCCGGGTCGGCGCGGACGTCTCCCATGCCTGGGTCGGCGCCTGGCTCGGCGAGGAGCACGGCTGGGTCGATCTCGACCCCACCAACAACCTGGTGGTCACGGAAGAGCATGTGGTCCTGGGCTGGGGCCGCGAATTCGGCGACGTCTCGCCGCTCCGCGGCATCATCCTCGGCGGCGGCGCCCACGGCCTGTCCGTCTCCGTCGACCTCGCGCCGCTGGAGCCCTGACCATGCGCCAGCGCATCGCGGCAATGCCGGACATGTCCCGCGCTGGCGCCCTGGGCGCGCGCGGTGCATTCTTGGCCATGGCTCATGAAACATCCCCGTGTGTCGAGGTCATGGAGCATGGCGGCGGCCGCCTACTCTACCGCGTCACCATGGCCCCTGCCGCGATGCCGCCGGTGCCGGTCCGCGCGCTCGAAGGCGCACTCGATGCCGCGCGCGCCGCGGCCCTCGCCGATGGCGAGGAGAGGCGCCGCAGCTTCCGCTTCCTGAGTGCCGATGGTGCGGTCGCTGATTTCGACATCGACGACCGGGATGCCCGAATCTGGGCAGCGGCGGTGGATCGCCGCGCTGACCTCGGGACGCTCGGCGGCCTCTCCCTCTGCCTGCGGCTGCTGGCGCTCGTGCATCTGCTGACGACCGCGCCCTGGGCCCGTCGCTACGTCACCCGCGATCGGGGGGCGCGCATCGACCAGCGCCTGCTGCGGGCCGCGGCACGCGCCGACCTCACCGAGGAGGCGAGGTTCGACGAAGCCTCCTTCCGCCGCAATCTTCCGTCCTCGGCCGCAGGTTGCGCCGCGCGCACGGCCTTCACTGGAGCTTCCGCATGAGCCTCTCCCCGCCTGCTCGCCTTCGCCCCCTCGGCGGCCTTCCGCTGCTGCTGCTGCCGCTCGTCTTGCTCGGTGCCTGCACCGAGGCGCCGCAGCAGAGCCGCAGCGAACAGGCGCTCTACGACGCCTGCCACCGCATGGCCGATCGGGTGGTGCAGCAAGCCAATGTCGATGCCCTGGCGCAGGCCGATCCGACCAGCTCGCCCTTCGGCGGAACCTCGGTGCTGACCAATCAGACGACGAAGCTCTCCATCGAGCATCAGCGCCAGGACCTCATGTCCGACTGCATGCGGCACTACGATTCTTCGGCGCCGAATACCGGCATCGTCTCCGCGACGCCGGCGGCGCCCGTCGCGAGCCAGCCGGTGCCGCCGCCGCCGGCCGACCTCGCCGGCCCTTCCGGCAGCGATCTCACCAAGCCGCCGATCCTGACGACGCCCAGCCAGTAAAACCTTACTGCGCCTGATACTGGTAGTTCTGGGCCGGCGGTGGCGGGGTGAGCGGCGTCGGGCTCTGCCCGCCGTTCTGGACCGGAACCGCCGGGCGATAGGCGGCCTGCGGCTGCGCGGGTGACAGATCCTGGCTCTGGATCGGTGCGCTCTGCGGCATCGGCTGCGCGCCCGGACTGGGGGCGCCCCCCGGCGGCGTGTAGACGGGCTGGGTAAGCGGCTGCGGAGGCGGCAGGCTGCCCGTCGGCTGCGGCGTGGCGAGCGACGAGTTCGAGGTCACGCCCTCGTTCCGTTGCCAGAGCGGGTCACCGAGATTCACCTGCTGCGGGGTCGTGTTCGTGGCGGTCAGCGCGCCTGCCCCCGCGCCCACGGCCGCACCCACGACCACGCCGATCGGCCCGCCGATGATCCCGATGGCAGCCCCCGTACCGGCGCCGGTCGCGACGCCGCCCGATGTTCGACCGGGCTGGCTGCTGCCGCAGCCGGTGAGAAGCACCGCGCTTGCCATCGTCAGGAGGGACCAGTGCGTGATCTTTTTTATCATGTTCACCTTTAGAAAACTGGGAGCAGCCCCTTCCCTTTGGGCGTCATACCCCCTTTTGTCCAGGAATGCCGGCCACAGCATGGCCGGAGTGTGACCTTGGAGCGATAGCGCCGCGCGCGCCCAACATGGAGGATAGCATGGCCCAATTCGATCTTCGCAGCGCCGCCAAGCCCGCCTGGATCAAGGACTTCCAGGCCTTCATCATGCGCGGCAACGTGATCGACCTTGCCGTCGGTATCATCATCGGCGCCGCCTTCACGGGGATCGTCAGCAGTTTGGTCAAGGACATCCTGAATCCGATCCTTGGCCTGCTGGTGGGCGGAATCGACTTCACCAACATCTTCATCACGCTGAAGGGGCCGCACGCGCCGACGCTGGCCGAGGCACAGAAGGCCGGCGCCGTGACGATCAACGTCGGCGTCTTCATCAATGCCGTGATCAATTTCCTGATCGTCGCCTTCGCGGTCTTCTGGCTGGTGCGGATGATCCAGAAGCTCTACCGCAAGCAGGAAGCGGCCCCGGCGGCGCCGCCGGCGCCGAGCCAGACCGAAGTGCTGCTCACCGAGATCCGCGATCTTCTGCGCGGGCAGCAGGGGCTGCCGACGCTGCCGCCTGCCGGTGGGAATGCCGACTGACGATCGGAGGGATGCCGGGCCATATCTGGCCCGGCTTGGATGGCCTCGGCCTTACTGGGCCGAGTTGCCGAAGCCCACGAAGCCCGCCGAGGGGACGGGCGCGCCGCTGCCACCAGCACCATAGCTCGTCGCGGACTCCGCGGCGGAAGACGAACCGGGCGCCTTTGGCGCCACTCCGTAGCGGCTCTTCTGCTTCGCCTTCGCGGCTGCCGCCGGCGCCGGGTTGAAGAAGGACACGGGCGTCGAGATTGCCTTCTGCTCCTTGGCGCTCATGCCGAGCGTGCTGGCGGGCGGCTGTGCCATCGGCCCTTGCGGCTCCGACAGATCGCCGCCTCCGGCCTTTAGCATGGTCACGAGAAGGAAGGTGATGTTGTTGCGGCCAAGGGCGATGGACACGTCCACCGGGGTCTGTCCCACCGCATCCTGGGCCTGAAGATCGGCACCGCGCGCTAGCGCGTCCCGCGCGGCATTGATGTCGCCGCGGTTGATCGCGTCGAAGAGCTCATCGTCCGGGGACAGGAGGCTGGTGTCGATGTTGCCTTGCTTAACCGGGCCGGAGTTGCGTGCGCCCGGCAGGCCGGCCGCCGAAGGCTGGGCCTGCTGGCCGCCATTGCCGCCCTGGACCACCGGGCCCATGGCAGTCGGCTGAGGCAGGGCGGACTGCGCGTGCGCCGCGTGACCAGGCAGGGCGATGGCCGCGACGAGACCCGCGATCAGGCCGGGCACCGCCCGCAGGATGATCCGACTGCTCATAATTCCGTCGTTCGCTCCGTGCCGGAGGGTGCCGCACGTGGCGGCTCCTCCCGAGTTGTGTGGCCGGCGCGGCGCAGCCTTTTCTTAGCTACTCCCAGCGTTCAGCCACCAAAAACCGATATTGAGGTAGGCTCCATAGCAGAGCCAGGCGAGCGACGGGAGTAACAATACGCCCGCCAGCCTGTCCCGCCGCCAAAAAGCGTGCAGCGTCGCGCCGGACACCATCGCCAGGACCAGCGCGACCAGCAGCGCCCCACCCGGCGTGCGCAAGCCGAAGAAGACCGGCGCCCACAGGGCAATCAGGGCGATCTGCCAGCCCCAGAGACGAAGGGCCGGGCGCGCGCTCAGCCGCCAGGGATCGACCCGCCGCCAGACCAGCCAGGCGGCGAAGCCCAAGCTTAGATCGGCAATCGCCCAAAGGCTCGAGAACAGAGCGGAGGACAGGGTGAAGGGAGGGCGCTGCAGAGACAGATACCAGTGATCGGCACCCTGGGCGGCGACGCCGGAACCCGCGAACTGGACCAGAAGGGCGAGACCGAGAAAGCCGATAAGCGCCAGAAACTGGGCGCCGCTGCGGTGGTCCCGACCCGGATCACGGAGATTCTGGAAGACACATCCCCTTCGGCTCCCCTCTCATGCGAGGGGAAGCTTAAGCCGCAGCCGGGGCTGGGGAAAGACGCCGGAAAGAGGGAAGTGCCCGGCAGGCCGCCGGGCGGGGCATCGCTCAGCGCAGGTTGCGGTCAGGCGCGCTCGTCGCAATCGCCGGTCCGTCGAAGGACGGGGCGGAGGCGTATTGGATGGTGCCGGCAAGGGATTTGGCCCGGTGCCGGTCGGCCGCATTGCGCAGATCAGCAGGCGGCTGGTTGCCGAGGTTCAGCATGGGCGCGGGGCCCGCTTCCGCCATCCGCAGAGCCGGCGCGGAGTCGCGATAGATGAAGCCGTAGGTCGGATAGACCGAACCATAAGTCGAGGAGTGGCCAAGGGCGACGCGCACCGCCGTCCAGTCGTTGCGGGGCGAAACGTCGACGACGGAGATGTCCGATGAGACGCCACCGCGGGTGAAGCCGGGGCCGCCCCAGTTGGCCTGGGTGATCAGGATTTCGCGGCGGTTCACCACCTGCTGCACCACGGCGACATGGCCACGGGGCATGCGGCCATTGGCGCGGAAGTTCAGCACCGCGCCCGGCTGCGGCGCCTGGCCACGGTCATAGCGCCCCGGCGCCTCGTTCCACCAGTAGCGGGCATCACCCGACAGCTGGATGCCGGACACCTGGCGCGCATAGGGCACGCATTCGAGATAGTTGCGATAGACCCCGCTGCTGATCCGCGTGCCATGCCCGTGGCTGCGCGTCCGCCACACCGTGTGGATCAACGTCTTGCCGTGACGATTGCTGGCGGACGAGACGCGTTCCTTCTTTGCCGACGCCGTATGATGAGTCACCGAAGCGACACGGTTGTGCGTGGCCTTCGTGTGTTGGGTGCTGGCGACTTTCTTGCCGCTCGTCTTGTGCGCGGCGGCAACATGGCTGTGGTGCTGGACTTTATGCGTGCTGGCTTCGGCGGAGATGGAAACGAGGGTCGTGCTCGCAACAAGAAATGATGCAAAAACACATACTTTGCGGGCGATGTTCTGCATCTGGTTCCGTACCAATTCGAAGAGCGCAATCAGCAGTTCGTGATCTGGGGCTACCCGAGCTTTGCCGGCAACACAACCGCCCAACGAGAAAAATGCATGTCAAGGCGCAAATTCGTCGAATTGTGCCATGGAGGTGCAGCGTTTTTAGGACAGAAATCCTAGAAGTGCGCGAGGCCGGGGACGCGAGAGCGTGGCGATTCGACATCTCGCGCGAGAGGGGCAGGCGGCCTGGGCCGCGGTCGCGGCTCCGGGGGCCGCGGGCGGAGCGGGCGCACCCGCCCCGCCGCCAGGGTTACTTGCAGGCCGTGACCATGATTTCGACGAGGTGCTTCTCGTCCGCCATGTTCGCCTCGACACAGGCGCGGGCGGGGGCCATGCCTTCCGGCAGCCAAGCCTGCCACACCGCGTTCATCGCCGGGCGGTCACTGATGTGCTTCAGCCAGATCTGGGCCGTGAGCAGGCGGGTCTTGTCGGTGCCGTGCTGCTCGAGGAGGTCGTCGATCTGCGCGAGAACCTCTTCGGTCTGGCCGGTCACGTCCTTGTCCAGGTCCTGGGCAGTGCAACCCTGCAGGTAGACGAAGCCATGGAACTCGACGGCGGCCGCGAGAATGAGGCCAGGATTGGTGCGGATGATCTTGCTCATGGGGAAAATCCTCGACTGAGACGGCTCGTGGCCGAGATTGGCCAGGCGCCCGACCTATAGCCCCGAAGGGGCGGTAGCGCGAAGCGGCCCCTGCCGCTCCGTCACACGCGCTCCGGGCGGAAGACCTGGGTCGGGCTCACCAGTTCATCCTGGCCCGTGATCAGCGCGATCTCGCGCTGGCCGAGTTCAAGCGTCCGCTTGAGGATCCCGAAGATCGCCGAGCCTGCGGCGCCCAGGGCCTCGGCCACGGACCCGGTCTTGAGGCAGTGGACGAGGAAGAGGGCCGCCACTGCATCGCCCGCGCCATTGACCGCCAGAGGCAGTAGCGGCGCTCGCAGCCTGTAGAGATCCGCCCCGTCGGCGGCCAGCATGTCGAGCGCGTCGCCTGGAGTTTCGGCGCAACGCAGGCTGGTCACCAGGATGCGGCGCGGCCCCCGCGCCTGCAACGTCCGGATCGCGGCCCTCACCTCCTCCAACGTGCCGCAGGGCAGGCCGGTCAGCTGCTTCAACTCGAAGAGATTGGGAGTCAGGATGTCGGCGGCCGGGACAATCCTGTCGCGCATGAGATCGACGATGCCGGGCCGGACGTAGACACCACGGTCCTCGTCGCCGATCACGGGATCAGCGCAGTAGAGGGCTGCAGGATTAGCTGCTTTCACGCGCGTCTGCGCCTCCAGCACCGCCTCGGCGACGGCGGGATCGCCGAGATAGCCCGACAGCAGGGCATCGCACCGGGACAAGGCGCCGCGCTCTTCGACGCCCGCCACGAGTTCGCGGATCGTCTCGGGCGGCGTCACGGCGCCGCGCCAGGCGCCGTAGCCCGTGTGATTGGAGAACTGCACCGTATTCACCGCCCAGACCTCGGCGCCCAGCCGCTGCATGGGAAAGACCGCCGCGGCGTTGCCAACGTGGCCATAGGAGACCCAGGACTGGATCGAAAGAATGTTCATGCAGCGTGCCTCGACTGTGCCTGGCGCGGCAGAGAGCGGGTGCCGGCGGGCGCCGCACCTTAGAGGCGCCACCCTTCGCCATGAAGAGGCCTCACGACCGTCTCAGCTTTGCCGCGCAGGGGCATGACACAGAGAACCCGGCGCCCATATGGCGGGGGCCGCCCGGTTGTCGGGGCGGTCTCTGGAGGAAAGCATGCCCCGCACACCGCTGCTGTTTCAGCCGATCACCTGGCGTTCCGTCACTGCCCGCAACCGCATCGCCGTCTCGCCGATGTGTCAGTATTCGGCGACAGAGGGCGTACCCAACGACTGGCACGTCCAGCATCTCGGGGCACGGGCAGCAGGCGGCGCCGGCATCGTCTTTACGGAAGCGAGTGCGGTGGTGCCCGAAGGGCGGATCACCCCGGCCGACCTCGGTCTCTATAATGAGACGCAGCAGGCCGCCTTCGCCCGCCTCGCCACGCTCATCACCCAATGCGGCGCGGTGCCCGGCATCCAGATCGCCCATGCCGGCCGCAAGGCGAGCTGCACCCGCCCCTGGGAAGGGGACCGCTACATTCCGCTGGAGGAAGGCGGCTGGCACACCCAGGCGCCGAGCAGCCTCGCCTTCGCCGGCAAGGACCCCGCGCCTCAGGCCATGAGCCCCACCGACATCGCCACCATCGTCGGCGCCTTCGCGGCGACCGCCCGCCGCGCGCGGACTGCGGGCTTCAAGATCGCCGAAATCCACGCGGCGCACGGCTATCTGCTCCATTCCTTCCTGTCCCCCATCACCAATCAGCGCACAGACGGCTACGGCGGCTCGCTCGAGAACCGCGCGCGCATGCTGATGGAGGTGCTGGACGCGGTGCGTGCCGAATGGCCAGCAGAACTTCCGCTCTTCGTGCGGCTCTCCTGCTCCGACTTCATCCCCGGCGGGCTAACCCCGGAGGGCGACGTCCTCGCCATCGCCCGTCTGCTCGCTGCGCGCGGGGATGTCGACCTCATCGATTGCTCGGCCGGCGGCATCGCCCCCGAGCAGAAAATCCCATCCCTTCATGCCGGTTACCAGGTGCCTTTCGCCGAGTTGCTTCGGCGCGAGGCCGGCATCCCGACGGGTGCGGTCGGGCTGATCGATCAGCCCAGCCTCGCCGCGGAAATCCTGGCCAATGGACGAGCGGACATCGTGCTGCTCGCCCGCGCAGTGCTGGCCGATCCCGGCTGGCCGCTGCGTGCCGCCCATCGCCTCGGCGTCGAGGTGAGCCTGCCCGCGCCCTATGGCCGGGCCATTCTCCACGAATAGCCCCGTGACAATTCATTAACAAACTGCAATTATCTGCCACGGGGCTGCATCAAGGATTGAGACCATGAGGACCAGAACGACGATCCGCACGCTGACGCCGCCGCGCCTGGCGCT